>NZGT01000002.1 GCA_002691025.1 Spirochaeta sp.
CCCGTCGTACCGATATACATCGCGGGACGCTTGCGAACCGGCTCCAATCCTTCGAGCACTTCAATTGAACTGGCGTCGTAACTCACAAGCGAATTCTTCCCCGAGCCCTGAATTTCATTTTCCATCCTGCGCGATTTGGCCAACGCCCATCCAACCAGGGCGTTCGAAACCGGGTTTTTTTCTTCCCGAAAGTAAATCTGACATCCAGAGCCGTTTTTTCGGGCCCTTCATGAAATTCTTCGGGCCTTTGGGGACTCGACGGGTTCGCGGCCACCGGCGTTTCACCCACTATTCCCGAATTGGTTTCGGTATCCGATTCGGGATCAAAAGCTAACGCTCGAATCCACAAAAAAGCCGTCTGCACCCGTGGCGCTGAGGGCCTTTTGCTGAGCCTGGAAGGTACAAAACTCACATAGGGCCGTAAAGCGACTCAGCGCATTCAGTTCGCGCTTTCTGGCACCATTTGAGGGCCGTTCAGGACTCATTCTGAATCCACCCGGAGAGTCGACTGATCCGGGGTCTTTATGTTCGCGATGAACGGCCTTCTAGAGCCTCATCGGCATTACGACAGCCAGGGCCCCTTCGTCGTTCGTCGGCTTGACCTTCGCGGGCGAAAGGTCGCTGTTCAGGCCCAACCACACTTCCTTGACCTGAAGAGCCGCCAAGGCATCCAGCATGTATCGAGCGTTGAATCCAATGGAAATCGCTTCCCCCGCGTAATCGCTGTCGAGTTCATCGCGTGCATCACCCATGTCCGGATTATTGGAGGACACCGTGAGCTTGTGTTCCCCCAACTCGAGTTTCACAGCTCGGCTTCGCTGCGAGGAGAGCAAAACCACTCGGCGCAAAGCGCGTGAGAGCTTTTCGCTATCGACAATGACCTGCACGGTGGACTCGCCGGGAATCACCTGTTGGTAATTGGGGAATTCGCCTTCGATGAGACGCATGACCAAAGTGACCTCTCCCCCTCGAGCCAAACCGCTATTGCCTTCGAAAGCGAGATCAATCTCATCCACCATGTCTTCATCGAGCAGCCTTTTGAGCTCCGCCAGGCCTTTTCGTGGTATTATCACCCCGCTTTGGAGGGCGGATAGTTCCCCGGGGATCTCATTTTCGACCATTGCCAGGCGGTGGCCGTCCGTGGCCACCAGTCGAAGCTGATTGGTCCCGGAGTCGACTTCGAGGTAGACGCCGTTGAGGTTATATCGAGTCTCATCCGTTGAGGCGGCGTACATGGTTCGTTCAATCATCACCGCGAGCACGTTGCTCGGCACGGTGACCGTGTTTTGCGGTGAGAAATCGGGGAGAGTGGGGTATTCCTCGGGGGAAGTACCTGCAAGCTTGAAATGGGAACGTTCACACTGAATCAAAAGAAATGAGTTCGCAGTGCTTTCCAGGTGGACGGTCTCATCCGGTAACTCTCGAACAATCTCGTAAAGGGTCTTTGCAGAAACGGTCAGCCCCCCCGGCTCGGATACATCTGCGTCCTGGCGGCTTCGAATTCCCACTTCAAGATCGGTTGCCGAGATCTGGAGACTCCCACTGCCCTCCTCGGTGGCTTCGATCATGACATTGGCGAGGATGGGCATCGAGTTTCGCTTGTCGACAATGGCTTGAATTCGAGCCAATCCTTTTTGGAGTTCAGATTTGGCGATAGATAGTTTCATCTAGCACTCCCAATTTTTTTTCAATTTTTAAAGAGTAGTCGTAGAAGTCTGTAAAACGAAGAACAAAACAAGCATAAGTATCCGATATTAATATGCTTTATGCTTTGTCTGAGTAATGTGGAATGTCGGGAAACAGCATCGGAGCCTAGAAAGGCTCCAGGATCTGTTCAAACACTGAGTGAATCTTACCATGGTCGGGGATCCATAGAAGGCAAGAGAAAGGCCGGGTTGAGATTTTTTTCGCCGCCGTGGCCTTCAACCGATGTTCTTCTGGTGGTGGCGGCTGGGAAAGGGGCTGGCTAAGCTCGCGCGCCTTCGGAACAGTGCGGTCGAGCATCCAGGAGCGGGGCACCTTTCGCCTCGATGAGCTCACCGCAGGGGCGCAGGACAACGCTGGACACCTGCCTCATCTGACAAACGACAGCGAATTGAAGGCGCCAGACGTCATGAAAAGAACCTACCAACCCAGTCGAATCAAGCGACTCCGCAAACACGGCTTCCGTGAGCGAATGAAAACACGCTCCGGCCGAACGATCTTGAAAAGACGACGCGCGAAGGGGCGAAAGCGCCTGGCCGTCACTGTCGCTTCCAAGTAATCGTGGTCGAGAAAACCGGCCTTTTTGGTCGGTCCAGCCGGATCCTCAAATCGCAGGATTTTGTGCGCGTTTCGCGTAAGGGCCAGCGACGAGCGAGCTCGGAGTTCGTCTTGTTGAGTGTCATTGAACCGAATTGCCCTGGTCGAAGCACGGCCGATCCTCGTTTGGGATTGAGCACCAGCCGCGCGGTGGGCAATGCGGTGGTGAGAAACCGGATTCGCAGACAGGTTCGAGAGTGGTTCCGAAGGGAAAGAGGAACGCTTCCCGCATCGCTTGACCTGGTGGTGATAGCAAGAAAGCGGGCTGCGCAGCTTGATACCGTCGACGTATTTCGGTCCCTAGATCGTTTGGTGAGTCCTTTGGTAAAAAACCCGGAGAACCTGACTCAAGGGAACACAGAGAAAAGGACCCTTTCGTGATTCAAAGCGAAAGACATTCACCGGGCTCGGAGCCGCAGGCCGGCCAACCGAAGAGAAGACCCTCCATGGTCGCTCGGGTTTTGATCCGGATCCTTCACCTATGGCACCTCTTCCTTTCGCCCTTTTTCGGTCCGATGTGTCGATTTGAACCGAGCTGCTCGACCTACACCGCACAAGCACTGCGCGAACATGGGATCCGTAGAGGAATCCTTTTGGGCGCCCGCCGGATTGTGCGATGCCATCCCTTCAACGCCGGGGGCTACGACCCCGTACCTCGAGGTTGATCCGTGGACCGCAATCTACTTGCTGCATTCGCGCTTTCGATGGCTGTCTTTATTGGATGGATCGCTTGGCAACAGCAGATCCAGGCGGAAAAGCGGGAATTTACCAGTGTCGTCACCGAAGCGGCCGAGGAGACATCCGCACCGGATCGCGTCCTTCCAACGCAAAGAGGCGGATGGAATGAAGAGAAGACGCCCTCCTATGCGGATTCAGGCAAACCTGCGGCCGAACCAGTCAGGAGTGAGAAAAGCGAACAAGTTCTCAAACCTGCTCAATTGGCTCCGCCCGCCGGTTCTGTCGCGCCGTGGTCCGGTGTGCTTGAGAATGACCGGATTCGAATAGAACTCTCGAATCGAGGCGGAGTTGTTCATGCCGTTCAGATGAAGCAATTCTTTGAGACACCCCGGCATGAAATCCCAGTTGAATTGATCGATATACCCGAGAGTATCAAGGCGACCCTTTCGACCGATTTCCTGGCGTCGGGTGACACTGATCTAAGCGAAGCGCTCTACGAGGTGGAAACTGCAAGCGCCTCTGAAGTCGTCTTCTTGCTTCGTCGTGGTGATCTTGAAATCAGAAAGATCTTTCGTCGCCCCGATGAGACGTACGAACTGGAGTTCGTGGTCGAGTTTACGAACCGCGGTCAGTCGCCTCTTGATTCCGCGTATTCCATTTCGCTTCCCACCGCCGTCAACAAAAGAACAGATTTCAGTGAACTCTCCTTGATTGCTCTGGTCGGTGAAGATGTCACCCGTGAGTTGGTGCCTTCACTGGGATCGAGTGGTTTCTTTGGCAGTCTCCTTGGCAATGATGAAGGTCCCTTTCAGGCGAGTTCAGATGTTGTTTGGGCCGGTGTGGACCTGCGCTATTTCGCCAGCGTCTTGATTCCGGCTGACCCCACGGATGTCGGAGTGGCGTTTGTGCCGCTGGTAGAAGGGAAGATTGCCACCGCTGAAGTACGTCAACGCGGAGGTCGCGCTCTTCCGGGCGAGACGGTTTCCAGGCGCTATTCGGTTTTCTTCGGTCCGAAGGATCCGCCGCTTCTACGGGAACTGGGTCGAGATCTTGACCTGACTCTCAACCGCGGCTGGTCCTGGGTTGAACCGCTGACCTTCTTTTTCGAGTGGGCGCTCGAGAAGGTGCATCGAGTGATTCCCAACTACGGCTTGGCGATCATTGTTTTGACGATCCTGGTTCGCCTGGTGACGCTTCCCATCGTGACCAAGCAGATGAGATCGGCCGAGCGTATGCGCGAGGTCATGCCCCGCATCAAGGAGATCCAGGAGAAGTTCAAGGACGATCGACAAAAGCAGTCCGAAGAGACGTTCAAGATCTACCGAGAAGAGGGTGTAAATCCCCTCAGTGGGTGTTTGCCCCTGCTTTTGCAGATGCCTGTTTTTATCGGTCTCTTTTACGCATTGCAGACATCTTTCGATCTCAGGCAGGCTCCGTTCATTTTCTGGATCAATGACCTCTCTGCGCCCGCGACTCTTTTCACGCTTCCGGGTCTTGATTTTCCGGTGCGGATTCTTCCCTTCTTGATGGCGGGTTCGATGGTCTTTCAGCAGCAGATGACGCCTCAGACCGGCATGGATCCGGCGCAAGCCAAAATGATGATGATCATGATGCCTGGCATCATGCTCCTCTTTTCTTACACCTTTCCGTCTGGTTTGGTTCTCTACTGGACGGTCAGCAACTTACTGGGCATTGGCCACCAACTCCTGATCCGTCGGAGAATGCAGGCAAAGGCCGAAGCGGCCGGCTAGTCCAAAACACCACGATAGGCAGGGAGGTAATTTCGATGTATGACCGAAAATCAGAACCCAATGAATTTGTGGGCGACAGCAAGGAAGAAGCAATCGCCCAGGCGACTCGCTTTTATGAAGTAGAAGAAGCCGATTTGAAGATTGTCGTCCCGGAAGATGTCTCGGGTGCGGCAGGGCGCTTTGTCGTCGTGGCGGGTCCGGTTGGATTCACACCGAGTACGGGTGGCGGCGGGCGCGACGATCGCGGTGGCTCAGGGGGCCGCTCGGACAGGTCTGATCGTGGTCGGGGCCGCTCGCGAGATCGGGATTCTGGCAGACGGGGTCGAAGCGAACCCCGCGCCGAAGCCCCGAGTGTCGCCAAGGAGCAACCCGCCAAGCCCTCGAAGGGAAACGCGAAGGGAACTCTGGAGCCGGTGGGCGAATTCATTCTGGGTGCAGTCGAGCGCTTGGGGATGGGAAATTTTGACATTGAACAGGAATCCGAAGAGGGTTCGGACTTCCTCGTCTACAAGATTTCCGGCGAAGCCTGTGAAGGCCTGGGTGGGGGCGATGGCCGGGCCACTGACGCGGTTCAGCTCCTGGCCAATCAAGTTCTGCGTCTTGCGGATGACACCTCTTCTCGGGTTGTCATCGAAGTCGAGGGCAAAAGCGCCGTGCGAGCCGAATCCCTTGAGAAGTTGGCTGATCGGGCCGCGGACCGTGCCGTGGAGTCAGGACGCGCGCTCGCCCTCGACGCCATGAATGGCCGGGACCGCCGAGTCGTTCACCTGGCCCTCAAGGAGCGAGAAGGTGTAGCCACGATGGGGATCGGGGAAGGGCAGTACCGCCAGGTCCTGATTGTTCCTGAAGGCGCCGACGAATACGACGAAGCCGTCGCTTCATCGCAGTCGAGCAGCTAGGCAAGACCCACCGAGAAGTGGGGTCCATCTCGGGCCCTCCAATCAGGCGTTTATTCTCGGCAGCCGCCGCCAGGAGCCCCAAAATGCTCCGACCTCGGACGTCAGTACACTGAATCCGCGGTATGGTTCTGCCGGAGGGGGTGTTCCACGTGGAACACCAAGGCCTTTGTTCTTACTTGGCCCCCTTTTCCTGACGCCCACCCTTTATGTTCCACGGGGAACGTACCCGATGGCAGCCGCCAAAAGTGACGAGACCGCGCCTTCGGCGAGATGTCGAGAGGCTCTGGAAGCCTTCCTCGAGTCTGCGGGCAGGCGACTGGACGAGACCGTAGAAGCTCAGCTGTTGGAGCTTGCGGTTCTGGTCGCCCAGTGGGGCGCTCGCATGAATCTCAGCGGGTATCGCGATGCGGAATCGGTTATGCGGGGTCTGGTGTGCGACGGCTTGGCGCTTTGGTTCGCGGTGGAAGATCACGCCGAAGTGGAGATTGGAATGCAGGTCGTGGACCTGGGGTCTGGGGCCGGTTTTCCGGGTCTACCCCTGGCCCTCCTCAAGTCCAAGGTTTCCGTGACTCTCGTCGAGAGCCGAGAGCGGAGGCACCATTTTCAGCGTGCGGTGCGACGCCAGCTCCACTTGGACAACGTAAGCGCTCGGCTTGGCCGTATCGAAGACCTGGACGCGATCCAATCAGATGTGGTGATCGCACAAGCGGTCGCTCAGCCCGAGGATGCTCTTGAGCTGGGCCTTCCCTGGGCCCGAAAAGGCGGTGTGGTGCTGATCCCGGCCAATCGACCTGATCCCGGGGTTGGGCCCCATGGCGAACTGGGTGAGTGGGGGTCGATCCGGTATTCGACCCCCGCCAAAGACTCAGATCGCTGGCTCTGGTGGGGTCGAAAGGTTTAGGCCTCGTTTTTGAGTCAGTGGGCGTCGTGGTGCTCTTTCCTGTCGCGGAACTTAGCCTGAAGCGATGCGCCTGGGTGCCTGACTGTGCTACATCGCGCCTCAGCGATCAGGAAACGATAAATGCCGGCTGCAAGAGTTATCGCCATAGTCAACCAGAAGGGTGGGGTCGGAAAAACGACCTCCGCCGTCAGTATTGCGGCTTGCCTGGGCGTTGCAGAGAAGAAGACGCTCCTGATCGACCTCGACCCTCAAGGCAATGCGAGTAGCGGCGTCGGAATCGTAGACGCACCTCGCCAGATCTATGACGCGCTGGTGTCGGAGGTGGCTCTGGATTCTTTGGTTTCGAGAACCGAGATCGAATACCTGGGTGTAGTCCCCGCGGGGACAGACCTGGTGGGGGCCGAGGTGGAGTTGGTGTCTCGCGAGGCCCGCGAGAGTCGACTTCGGGAAGCCATCGCTCCGATTCGGGATCAATATGAATTCATCTTGATCGACTGTCCGCCCTCTTTGAGTTTGCTCACGATTATGTCTCTAGTGGCATCCGACGAGTTATTAGTTCCTTTACAAACAGAGTTCTTTGCGTTGGAAGGAATAACACAGTTAGTAAAAACAATTGATAGAATAAAAGAAAATCTTAATCCCACACTTTCCATAAGAGGAATACTCTTGACTATGTTTGATAAAAGAAACAAACTTTCATCTGAAGTAGATAAGGAAGCAAGAAATTATTTTAAAGACAAAGTTTATAAAACTGTAATTCAAAGAAATGTAAGATTATCTGAAGCACCGTCACATGGATTGCCTTGTGTAATTTATGATAAAAGTTGCGTTGGAAGTAAGTCTTATTTTAAATTAGCTGAAGAGTTCAAAAACAAAATAGTGAGTGCTGCATGAGTTGTAAAAAAAAAGGATTAGGCCGGGGATTGTCGGCTTTGTTTGGTGATGAAAAATCAAAAGACATATCTCAAGAAACAAATAAACCTAATACAG
>NZGT01000003.1 GCA_002691025.1 Spirochaeta sp.
CCGTCAGCAGGGACGCCCGAGTCGGCCAGCATCTTGCAGTGTTGTAAAATTGGCTGAAGCGAATCCCTTTTTCAGACAAGGCGTCCAAATTCGGAGTCGCAATTTCGCTGCCGTAGCAACCAAGATCTGAAAATCCAAGGTCGTCCGCCATGATCAGCAGGATGTTGGGTCTTGATGCCGTGTCAGACTCGCGAGCAGCCGCCACGGAAGCTTCCGCTTGGACCTTGTTTTCAATGCAGAATTGGCTCGAAAGCAGGTGACAGACAAGCAGTAGGGCAACCAGGATGGAACGTGGCATGGAGAGAAACCAACACTCAGAAATTTGCGTCAAGGAAAATGGAAGCATCAGCTTTGCTCAAACGTCATTGAGTGTCCACCGACATGAGGTAGACAGCTCAGTTCGCGACAGGAAGCTTTGCACCAGTTTAGTCGTTTTGACGTGTTCATGCTTTTGGTGGCGGAAATCTCGGCGACGAAGGCAGGTCAAGTGCCAATGATTTCAAGTGCAAACCCTGGAGGCGAGCTTAGTTCGTGTTTCTAGATCTTTCGACTTTGCGAAATTCCGGTTTTGTGTCACGCAGGATTTCAAGCATGGCTTTTCGTGTCTCTGATGACAAGTGTTGATACGCTTCACGGGTATCCTCGCCGGTCAGCACGGCGACGAGTTTTTGAAGAATCTTGGTGCGGACCAGCATTGGCAGTCCATCAAACGCATCGGAATGAATCAGATAACTGCATGGGTAACGGAACAAGCGGGTCTGGAGGTCAAAGTCACGCAGGGATCTTCTGCGCTGATCCCGCTTGCCAATTTTTTCAAAGTGTGCAGTGAATTGTGATGAGCCGATGATTCGGTCGGTGAGCTTGAATTCGTCACACATCAAAAGATGCTGCAGCACTCGCTCAGCAGCCGTGTTGATCCGGCGCCGCGCTGTTTCACTCAGGTGATCAGGGGCACGTTCAAGCAGTTCATTCATCTGCTTTGCCTGATGAACTGCCTGCCGTGTTTCGTAGTTTGCCGCGGCGATCGCATTGTGCATCTGGCTTTGATGCTGCAAAACCATCAGGGCAACAATGTCGCTGTGTGGACTCAGGAATTGACCCGTTGTGATGAATCGATCCAGAGCATTGCAGTTGGCGCCAGTTTCCCGGTCAAAGGCAGTCGTGTCATCGTTGCACGTGCTGTTGCCCATGTGACGCATGTTGCCATGCGTGCCCGTGACGTACCAGCCTCCCCAGCGTTCCTGGAAAGGGCTCGTTGAATCAGTCAGATGCGTGCCACGGCCATATCTGGGTTGACCCCGTTCGTCCGGAAAAACACTCCGCATCAGATAACCGGGGACATTTTGTGTGCGGCCAGTCGCGTGGCAGGCCAAGCAGTTTCCTCGATCCCTGATGAACGCTGGCTGTTCCTGTTTCTGCTGGGACATCGTGTAGAACGTGGCTCCCTGACGGGGACCCGTCGCTGCCAGTTCCAGGACGTCACCATCCAGGCAAAATCCAATGTAGACATCGTCGCTGAAATAGAGTGCTCGGGGAGTGCGTGGTGAGATTCGTTGCAGTTGCAGGCTGGTTTTCGAAAAAACAAGAGTCTGTGAACTGAGCGGAACATCGAGAGCCTTCAACAGCGATCTCAAATAGCCAAAGCCTTTTTCGTGCTGTAATTCGACGTCACCCGCTTGAACTTTGACGGCGAGTTGCGAGATGGGATCCAGTGTCTCCGCATTGTGATAGTCGATCGGAGGACGTTCGAAACTTGGGCTTTGAGAAAACGTTTTCGAGCCAGCACTCAGCGCGACCAGCATCCAACTGATGTGAGCGAAAATCGTCGGCGCGGATTGAGTTTTGCTCATGCTTGTTTCGCAATGTAGCCAGAATGAAAGGCCTGCATTGCCTGATGGATTGCGTGTCCAAAAGGCATCGATGCGTCGACGGCGGTCACTGCCGCTCTTTCAAACCTAACTTCTTTTGGTGATCTGCGTCTCGGGATTAATCGTGAAAAAAGTCAGTTTGGTCAATTTGTCTCCGTGTGCAGCAGTTGCGAGGGAATCGCGTGTGCAATAGCTTCGGGGCTGGTTTCTCGTCGTGGGGCGGCAGGCGTTTCTCGCCTTGGAACGGATTCTTGGAACGGATTCATTGACTCGTGCTTGACAATCACGCGGCGATGGAAAAATTGCCTGAAGTTGGATGGTTAATATTGGCGTTTTGTATTGCCGTCAACGGTTTGCCTGTCCTGTTGCTGTGAAAGTAATGATCTGTGCCGCATCTTGATGAACGATTGAAAAAGGTTGCTCAGCAAATCCGTGTGAAAACTCATGCGGATATCGGTTCTGATCATGCCCACTTGCTTGTGGCTCTGCTGCGTAGTGGACGGATCACCAAGGGAATCGCGATTGAGAACAAACAGCAACCGCTGCTTCATTCCCAGAGTGCTTTGCGTGATCTGAATGCAGAGTCGCGTCTTGCCGATGGGCTTGACGGTCTCGCGGTGGGGGCAGTAGATAGCCTGAGCATTTGTGGGATGGGTGCGGAAAGTATCGTGTCGATTCTTGACAGTCGTCCTGAGCGAATTCCGGACCTGGTTGTCCTGCAACCCAATCGCCGTGCTGACCTGATTCGAAAATGGGGAATTCGCAGCGGGTATCATCTTGTTGACGAACAGATTGCCTTTGGGCATTGGCCGTATGTGATTTTGACCTATCGAATATCAGCTCAGGATGTGGATCCCGTTTACCAGCACATTGATCATCAGGCAGATCTGCTGCTGGGGCCGTGGCTGTTAAAGCGTCGTGAGGCTGAGTTCGTCGACTTGTTGCGTGAGGAGCAGCGTTATTGGCAACAGTTCAAACAGATCAGTGAGGCAAGTCTTGAACGTCGCAATGCGATTCAACGCGTCCTGGAACGTTGGGACTTGTGATGAGTGTTGGCGATTCTGCCGATTCTGAACCATTGCTGTGGGCATGTCAGGCGTGTTCTTCCGTTTTCACATTTGCGGGTGAGTTCAGGCTTGGGCAGCCATGAGTTCGAACGTTTTGTCTGCGACGACTTTGCCATCCAATTCCAATGTCATTCGCCAGTTTCCCAGTTTGTCTGTGATCGGTTCCCAGATGGTGTCACCGAGATAAAAATCCCAATCATTTGTTTTGATGTAGACCGTTCCGTCAAAAGGTGGGCGCCGTTTGCCTTGGTCGTCAAGAATTCCGGGATGATCGATGCAATAATACAGCTCCTGATTCTTGCCACCGGTAACGTTGACAATGAAACCGAATTCGACATCCACGACAGCCGTGACCCTGGTTGTCACCTCGGAGATTTTGGGCAGCGTGCGTGCTGCGGATTCCCACTTCGTGTAGATGCCAAACGTTCGCATGCGTATTTCGGGTTTGCGTTTTGCCATGAGTTCAGTTTGGTATTCGGATTGCCACACGTCCATCGGGTTGCACATGAGGGTGGCAGACGGAGGGTGGCAGACGGAGGGTGGCAGACGGAGGGTGGTCGAGTCGCTTTGAGTCAAAGCAGTTGGAATTAGTCTTGGCTCTGTGGAGTGCTCTGTGGAGTGCTCTGTGGGTTTCTGTCACTGCTCAGGGCATTCTGCCGCTCGCGGCGGTATTCGGTCGGGGTCAGGCCTGTCACACGCCTGAAGACGGACGTCATGTACTCCCCGTGTTCATATCCCGAACGCTCCGCAATCGCTGCAATGGAAAGCTCCGTTTCAGACAGCAGGCGTTTGACGCTGTTGAGCCGTACCCGCTGGATTTCTTCGTGAGGTGTGCGGCCGATCAGTTTCTTGAATCGATGCTCGAGCGAGCGGCGGGACAGGGAGAGTGGTTTGAGGACATCGCAGACACGGATGTTGGAGTGGGCGTGCCGGCGAATGTACTGTAGCGCCTGCGATATTTCATAGTCATCAATTGCCAACGTATCGGTTGATTCACGAACCATGATTCCCAATGGCTTGGTGAGTAGCGGTGGATCCATCGGAACGTCAGGCTCGGAAAGCAGGGTCCTGATTGGACGGTTTTCTTCAGGCAGTTTGCGCTGGCCGGTTGAACGCTGGTTGTTCGTTGAGGTTGGCAGCTGGGAACTCATCAATTCATCGAGCAAGCGAGCGGCTTCATAGCCTGTGCCATGAGTGTCCTGCACGATGCTACTGAGCGATGGCTCAGCGAGTTCGCAAATCAGGTGGTCGTTGTCGACTCCGAGAACTGCCACTGCTTCTGGGACAGCGATCCGTGACTGACGACAGGCATCGAGAACCTGCTGTGCCTGAAAGTCATAACATGCCATGATGGCGACGGGGCGAGGAAGCGTTTGCAGCCAATGGCCCAGTCGTATCTTTTCCTGCTCCCAATCAAACTGAGGGTCGTATCGGTGGGTCGATTGGTATTCAAAAAACTTCCGTTCGGCAGCCAGAGTCAGTTCGCGATATCGGTCGCGGCGTAGATTGGACCATGCAAAGCCAGGGTCTCCACAGTAAGCGAGATTGTGAAATCCCCTTTCCATGAAATGCTGGACCGCCAACGCAGCGATTGCCGTGTCGTCAGTGCTGGTCCAGGGGATTCCCTTGACGTGTCGCGTGGCGCTCAAGTCGACAATGGGAACATGCAAGTCCCGGAGTTGGTCGGCGATATCATCGGTTTCGATGCGGGCGATGATCCCGTCACCTCGCCAATTTTTGAGCCAATTGGGGGGAACGGCCCCTCGCTCCTGTTCGGTCAGAAATACAGACCAGTCGGCTGATTCCTTCACGTAGGCAATCACACCATCGAGCAGGCCACGGCCATGGCCATTGGAGGTTTCGATCAACAAGGCGACTGAGCGGCGCGGCATGAGTTTGCAAGATTTGTTAAATTTCTACGATAGATTGCGCATTCTCTCATGGATCTGGGCTTCAAATCGGCAAGAATGCTCGCTCTCCTTATTTTATATGGTTGTGGCGACAAGCCGCAATCGTGCGCAAATCCTCCGAATTCCAACTCCTCGATGGTGGCAGGCAACACTCATGACTGCGTTTCCCGAAATTTCCAAGATCTGTTACGAAGGCCCCGATAGCGACAATCCGCTCTCGTTCCGGTGGTACAACCCCGATGAGGTGGTTGCCGGCAAAACCATGAAAGAGCATCTACGTTTTACGGTCGTCTACTGGCACACATTCAGGGGAACTGGAGCTGACCCGTTCGGCAGCCCAACCATGGTAAGGCCATGGGATGATGGCACGGAGTCTGTTGAGAATGCTTGCAATCGAGCTCGGGCAGCATTCGAGTTCTTCGAGAAATTGGACGCACCTTACTATGCCTTCCATGATCGTGATGTCGCTCCGGAAGGGGCGTCCTTGGCCGAAAGCAATGCCAACTTTGATGCGGTTGCTGCTGTCCTGAAGGAAGAGCAGCAACGTACAGGAGTCAAGCTGCTGTGGGGAACAGCCAATATGTTCAGCAACCCCCGCTTCATGCACGGTGCGGCTACGACCTGCAACGTGGAGGTCTACGCCTACGCTGCTGCTCAGGTCAAAAAAGCGATGGAGGTCACGAACGATCTGGGGGGTGAGAATTACGTGTTCTGGGGTGGCCGGGAAGGATATCAGTGCTTGTACAACACTGATATGAAACGCGAGCTTGATCATCTTGGACGCTTCTTCCACATGGCTGTTGACTACGCAAAAGAAATTGGCTTCACCGGTCAGTTTCTAATTGAACCGAAGCCCAAAGAACCTACCAAGCATCAGTATGATTCCGATGCCGCAGCCTGTTTGAACTTCCTGCGTGCTTATGATCTGACGGATCACTTTAAGCTGAATATCGAAACCAATCATGCAACACTTGCTGGCCATGAAATGATGCATGAGTTGGAGTATGCGGGTATGCAGGGGGCATTGGGTAGTATCGATGCCAATACGGGTGACTTGCTACTCGGCTGGGACACGGACCAGTTCGCCACCGATTATTACCTGACCACGCAGATCATGCTGGTGCTGCTGAAGTATGGTTTATCTCCTGGTGGAGTAAACTTTGATGCGAAGGTGCGACGCGAGAGTTTTGAGCCCGTTGATCTTTTTCACGCACATATTGGAAGCATGGACGCGTTTGCCAAGGGGTTGCGGGTAGCCGCAGCGATCGAGGCTGATAACGCCTTGAGTGATCCGTTAACTGCTCGCTATTCCAGTTGGGATGGGGAGCTCGGCAAAAAAATTGAGGCTGGCGAAACGTCTCTGACAGAACTTGAGGCAATCATGCTCGAGAAAGGTGAGGCAGCCGCGAATCAGAGCGGGCGACAGGAAATGTTGTTGAACGTGTTCAATCGCTATCTCGACCGCGGTTGATCACGCGCACAGGGGAATGATCACGCCGGTCCGGGCCGAAACCTGCTCGGACGCCCAGGGCGACAGAGGCGGCTACCCGCAGCCAGTTGTCACAACGCTCCGTGGCTGGATAACCCCAGTCGGTGCGTGGTTCTGCGTGTTGGTGATTCGTCAGGGCGGGTGGAATCCCAAATAATTGGATTGAGATCAAGTGAGGCGAGTGGATCATCAGTACGGGTCGCCGTTTAGCTAATTGTGGGCCGTTTCGCCCGATCAATTCTTCAGTTTGGAAGGGTTTTGTTGATGATTAAGCGTTTTGCAGTCGTTCTCTGTCTAGCCGCTCTCGGCGGGTGTGTTGTGGCTCAGGGGCCTCGCCCCAGCAACCTTGGCGCGTCCAAACTAAATTTGGGTGAACCAGGAATTCAGTGGTACACCACATGGGAATCAGCCGAGGCGGAGGCAAAACGCAGCGGTCGCGCCATCATGTTTGTGGCGGCTGCAACCCAGTGCCACGGTGTCTCAGGCGTCTTCTGACCTGGCTATACTGCTACGCAGAACGGTCTGTTCGCGTCCCCTGATTTTATTGATGCTTCCCGTGACTTCGTTTGTGTCCGACTTGATTCTTATGAGAGTCCTGAGCATCAGCAATATGTTCGTACGTTCCTGGGTGGACGTTTCGAAAACAGTGTTTTCTGCATGCTGGCACCTGATGGTCAGGAGTGGCTGAGTCGGGCGAGTCGCGGTCCTCAGCAAGTGTTCGGACGCAGCGGCGCGACGGATGCATTGCATCGTTACGCCTTGATGTATCCTGCCAAAGCGGATTCCAAGGATGCGTTGGTTCAGGATTTTCATAGTTTCCGACAGGCCTTGAATGTTGCCTCGGCTGACCAACGGGTACTCGTGTTGATCAATGCTCCTGCTGATCAGGAGCCGAAGCTGCGGCAAGCGTTACGGCCTGTCGCCAATCACGCGTCCGTGATTGGGCGATTTCATTTTGACTTCGAGAAGGGAAGCGAGTGGAAAACGAAAATCAGCGGTGCCAGTAAGCAACCGGGAATCGTATTGATTCACGCCGGTGAATTCGGCATGAAAGGAAAGGTGTTGAAGCAGTTGCCACTGAATGCACAGAAAAATGAGATCATCGCGGCAATGCAGCAAGCAAATGCGAGGTTCGCGGCCACGACTGAACTGAAGGTCTATTCGCAGCATGTCGCGAAAGGAAATCGCCAGGGCATCTATTTCGAAGGAGCTGTGCCCTACGGTGAAGATCGTGACGGGGACGGCGAAATTGACCATCGAGGAGGAGGCCGAGGCCGAGGTGGTTTTGGTGGTAGAGGAACCGGTGGTGGGTCGACGCGGTAAGCCAAAGCCACAGATCTAGCAGTCAATCTGATCACTCGTGAGCACTCCTGTTGTAACGCGATGTCTATCACGGCCGCTCGCGCATCGTGCAAACGTGGATTTTGTTCAACTTTGCAGTGCTTTCTGCGGAAACGTCCACCACGGTATTTCCCGTGCTTCGGTTTCGACTTCCTGTTCCAGTGTGGCGCTTCCTGTTCCAGTGTGGCGCTTCCTGTTCC
>NZGT01000004.1 GCA_002691025.1 Spirochaeta sp.
TGCCACCGCTGAATGTTGTAGCTGTTGGGTGGAGTAATGGTTTGGAAAGTACTGAATTCAGGACGGCCGTCAGACCAACGACGACCGCGTTGATGGTTTGCGTTGCCGTCGTAACAAGGCTTGCCGCCACAACGATTCAGGCCACCAGTTGCGGTGTTGCTATTGATGTAACCAGGACGCTCAGGATCCAAGTACTGCTTCCACCAAGACGGTGGGCGATCCCAAGACTGATTGTCAGCTGCCATGATGGTTGCTGAAGCCCGCAAGTCACGTGCTCCAACGACGTTCTCTCCACACATGATGGTGTTGGCAAGACCGTCGGTGATGTCACGAAACTTAGTGAAGTGACGTGCACGGAAGACACCACGTGCCCAACGCTCAGTACTTTCTTCACCCCAGCCACCACTGCCGGAAGGATTCCCGTCGTCGTTGATACCGCCGTGTGCCTGCTCGAAGAATGCATCGCCAGCACAAGCTGAGTAGTTGGTGAACGCGACGCGGTAGTTTACCGGCTGTGTCGGGTCACTTGGACAGCGGAAAGTTGGAACCTGTGTCAACCAAGGCTGGTAGTTCTGGCTCCATGGGTTTGGACCCATTGCTGGGTAAGGAGGGTTTCGCGTGGTTCCCGTGCGGTTGAACGCAAGCGGGTTGGCGATTTGCTCCCACAATGACTGCTGCTCAACGAACGGAAGCGTACCGACCATCCAGCTCAACCAAAAACGGTTGCTCTGGTTGCCGTTGGAACCTTGGAAGGTCGTTCCACCAGCATTCATAGGAAGATTTTTGTAAGCCGAATGATAATTGTGCAAGCCAAGTCCAATTTGCTTGAAATTGTTACTGCAGCTCATACGCCTTGCCGCCTCGCGGGCAGCCTGCACCGCTGGAAGCAACAGCCCCACCAGTACACCAATGATCGCAATGACCACCAATAACTCAACGAGGGTAAAACCCTGTCGCCGAGCACGATTAGAGTACATAGAAAACTCCGAAAACTAAGACAAAATTGATGAAAACACGGAGACCCAAAGAGGCTATCACCCCGTATGGGGAAGAATCGCACCTTTCGCCGCCTCTAAAAGAATGTATAGACGCACAGCTGTAAATGCAACCGAAATCTGGGACGAATTATCCGCTAAAGCCCGAAGATTTGGGCCAGAATGGCTGCTCAGTGACTGTCGTTGGACTGAGTCAAACAACCACCCTCAGAAGGGTGGTTCAGATTGAAAGCAAGATCTCAGAAAATTCGCGTTGAGAGGACTACCGAGAGCCTTCGCTTTGCATTCTTTCTTGATCTTGCTGCATTTGCTTCTCGTAATCCTCTTCTTCCTGCAGTTCTTCCGCCGAAATTTCGTCTGTTGGGGGAACGAATTCAGCCTCGCCACCCGATCCGCCACAGCCGACGAAAGTAAACATGGAAACAAGAAGCGCGGATGAGAAAAGAAACGAAATTTGACGGGTCATGTTATTGCCTACAATGTTGAAGTAAGGTCGAAATAGTACTACTGAGAGCCGCATTGCGTTAATACGCAGAGCGTTAATGTTCGTTTACGGCGTTGCCGGCGTCAATATCTCGCCCACGACGATTCCAAGTTTCATCCACCATGACTGTTCGGATCCTGAGCATTGATACCAGCAAGCACGCCCACCCCTGTTGTGCGGAATAAGTTGCCATTAGCGATAATTCTGACTTGGATGCTCTTCATTGGGGTAGGTTGCAAAGACTCTAGCAATTCGCCCACGAATTCAGCGAACAAAAAGCCAGATTCAGACCCGCTGGGAGCAAAATCAGTAACAGGCGAGGATTTATTTCTGAAATCGGTTGCTGCCTATCGGCGGCAGGATTTCCCAGCGGCTGACAAAGCCATCCGCGAACACTTACTGGTCTGCCCTGACGACTTACGGGGAATGGAAATGCTCGGCGATATCGCCGCCAGCACCGGCGACAATCGACTCGCCAACGAGAGTTATGAAGACGTGTTGCGACGTTCAAAATCGCCCAGTGAACCGTTTCTGTCCAAGTACGCAATGCGTCTGATGTCATCCTCACGTGCATTTGATTGCTTGGAAGTGCTCAAAAAACGTGCGGACAAATTTCCCGGCCACCCCGAAGCTGGTCCTGAGATGGCAGGACTGGCAGCCATGTTGGGGGTCGCTGAGCAAGGTGTCGACGCTCTTCGGCAATTCGCAAGGCGTGGTGGTGCAGACCCAGAAACTCTTCAGGTTTTAGCTGATCCACGTCGTGTCGAACCTGACATAGAAATGTGCGAGAGACTGTTGGCTAAAAACCCTGATGATCTGAGGCCACAATTTGGCTTAGCCAGGGCTGAAGCGAACCAACTAGCGTGGTCGAAAGTGAAAGCGAGACTGCAACCCGTGTTGCAACAGCACCCGGAGTTTCTACCAGGCCAAATGCTGTACGGACTGGCGGTGGTTCAAGAAGGGGCATTCACTGCCCTACCAGAATGGCACCAATCGGTTCCTGAGAGCGCTCGTGATTTCCCCGATTACTGGATGGTGGCCGGATGCTGGGCTGAACACGAACAAAAATACGATGAAGCCGCAAGAGCTTTTTGGGAGGCAGTGCGTCTTGATTCATCTGGCTACCCAGAAGCGCTGCCGAAGCTCTTGTTTTCGCTCAAGCAATTGAAACGAGACAAAGAAGCAAGTGAAGTCGCGGTACAGATCAACCGCGCCACCGTGCTTAGTGACTGTGTCAAGACGCACCTTGAACGGGGTGGCTCATCACAAGCGGCAGCATTTGCTGTTTCTGATGCGATGCTGTCCATGGGCAGGTTATGGGAAGCGGAAGGCTGGGCCCGACTGGCGGTTTCACTTCCTGAAGATAAACTCAACGACACCCGCGAAAGATACCTGAACGTGCGTTCCAAGATGACGGCACAGAGCCCTTGGCAGTCACCCGAAGCCATGCTGGCAAACCACTTGGATTTGAGCGACCTGCCGCTGGTGAGTTGGGGTCCAAGCTCTCGGAAAAAAGAAACCTTAAGCAGCTTTGCAAAGGGAGAGATACACTTTCGCGATGAAGCAGCTGCACGAGGCGTGGATCATGTCTGCGAACTTGCATCTACCGGTGACGAAACCGGCCATTGGATCTACCAAAGCGTGGGTGGTGGCATGGGGATCATTGACTTCGATCTTGACGGTTGGCCTGATTTGGTCTTGGCAGTACTCGATGGTCAACCGAAAAAGAACAACTCCTCACCCAATCGCCTGCTGAGAAATCTTGAGGGACAATTTGCTGAGGTCACCTCCCAAGCCGGATACGCGGATTCCGGTTTTGGACAGGGGATCGCTGTGGGTGACTATAACTCGGATGGGTTTCCTGACTTGTTCGATGCCAACATTGGCCGCAATCGCCTTTACCGTAACAACGGCGATGGAACATTTTCCGATGTCTCAGACAGTGTCGGACTACACGGCGAGTCATGGACGACCTGCGGCCTGCTCGCCGACATCGATGGTGATGGCCTGACCGATTTATACGAGGTGACCTACTGCGGAGGAAAGAAACCCTACGAGCAAGCATGCCGCAACTCTCGCGGGCTTGCCACCTGTCCCCCATTGGATTTCGAGGCAGACGCTGACCATTTCTGGCGTGGTTCGGACCAAGGCAAATTTCGCGACATCACAACCAAATGGGCTGGGCAGACATCCACTGGACGCGGCCTTGGAATCGTTGCTGGAATGTTCGACGAGCGTCCGGGGCTTGACCTCTATGTTGCCAATGACATGACGGCAAACCAATTCTGGTCTGGCGAAAACAAGTCCGGCGAATTTCGCATGACCGATCTGGGTGCAATCCGAGGCCTTGGACTCAGCGGACGTTCGCTGTCTCAAGCATCCATGGGAATGGCAGTCGGGGACCCGGATCGCGACGGGGACATTGATTTTTTCCTGACACACTTTGCTGGTGATCACAACACGTATTATGAACAAGCCGCACCGGGACTATGGGTCGACCGAACCGTTCAGCGAGGGCTCGCCGAACCATCGATGGATCTACTCGGCTTCGGAACCGAATGGATCGACTTGGATAACAACGGGGTCGTTGAGTTATTGATTTCCAACGGTCACGTCGATGATGTTGACGCCAAAGATGTCCCGTACAAAATGCCGGCACAACTGCTTGAACTCAACAACGCTGGAAAGTGGCAGCAAATCAGTGCGGATTCAATTGGCGAATATTTCAAGAAAGACCATCTAGGCCGAGCCTTGGTCACTATGGATACCAATCGGGACGGACTTGTCGATGTCGCCGTTTCGCACCTGTACGAACCACTGTCGCTGCTGGTCAATCGAACCCAACAGGCTGGAAATGAGATTGCCTTCTATCTCAAGTCGACGACCGGGCAACGGGATGGCATTGGCACCTCTGTCACCTTAAATTTGGGTGACCAAGAAATCACCACACAACTCACTGCGGGTGATGGCTACATGTGCAGCAGCGAGCGCAGGATTACCATCGGAACTGGCAAGCTAACTGAGACCGGCGACATTCGCGTGCAGTGGGCATTAGGCCAGGAAGAACAATTTAGCGGGTTGCAATGTGGTGCCGATTACCTGTTGGTCGAGGGCTCAGGTGAAGCTTTCAAACTGCATGGCCGTGAGCAACCACGCACGCAGGATTCTGAAACGGCATCGTCAACCGTCGCCGGCAGTAACACAAACACTCCATCGGCAGCACAAAAAGTGGAGTCTGGTAGTGAATAGGCAAGGCATGCAAAATCTCTCTCAAACCAACACGAAAACGTCAAGTCGGACCGGAAACCCTACCTACATCGCCGTCGTCTGTCTCGCCTTCGCCCTGACTGGTTGCGACAGAAGAGAAAGCGGCCCAACTGCTCGACAAATGTTGCGGCAGCAACAACTTCGATCAAGCCAACAAGCCTCCTCCTCGCAAACAACACAACAGCGACTGGACACTGCATTGGCTTTTCTGGAAGACGAAAACTTCATCGCAGCCGGCGAGGAATTGAGCCGAATCCTGATTGCTGATCCTAACAATCAAAATGCTCTGATTTTATCAGCCAAATTAGAAGCAGCGCAAGGCAATGTACCGGCTGCAGTGAAGATATTGGAATCACTCGAACACACCGACCCGTTACGGAACATTGAGATGCTATGGCTGGCAGCGGACTGGTCAATCGATTCGGGTGACTACTCAACGGCCGAGCAAAAGCTGAAAGACCTCTTGAATGTCGACAGGGATCAGGTCAAAGCACATCGGCAACTCGCCATCATTCTTAACAACCAAGGCTGCCGAATCAAAGCGGCCCCCCACCTTCTTGCATTGGCCAAGCTGGGACAAAGCAGGGAAAAAGAGCTATTCGCCATGATCACCTATGGCAATCCATTCATCGATACGACGATCCCCAAACCAGCTCGAAGTGCTGGCATAACACCGGCAATGCTGGCACAGGCGAAGGTGTCACGTAGTGATGGTGACATGGGCGAAGCAGTCGCAATGACAGAACAACTGCGAACGGCCTTTCCTGAATCCACGGCGATCGCAGCCTTTCTGGGCCGACTACACACCGAACTGCAAAACGAAGAGGCATTGCAAGCATGGTTCGAGAATTTACCGGCAGACATTGAAGATGAACCTGAGTATTGGTACAGCACTGGGACCTGGATGCAGCGTCATGACCGCCATCAAGAAGCTGTGCGTTGCCTTGGCGAAGCGATTCTGCGAGACCCCACCGACCGCTATGCCTATCAAGCGTTCGAGCGTTCGCTGCGATTCAGTGGAAAAAAAGACAAAGCAGAACTGGCTGCCGCCCGGGTGCAGAAACTCACAGAGACATCCCAACTTGCTCGACAGTTTGGTTTAAAGCGTGGAAGCAAACAGGAAATGAATCGCATGGCGGAGCTTCTGCTGGAACTGGGCCGGCCATGGGAATCCATTGCATGGAGAGAAACAGCGTCAAAGTATTACACAACACTTGAATCAGAAAAAAAGCTGATTGCGCAAACTCGTCAGGCACTGCAGCAACATGACACCGCTGCTGGCCCAAACGTGCTGACCTGCAACATTGAGCTCGAATCATGGCCACTGCCGACCATCGCAGAAATTGCCACGGTGATAGAAAGCGAAACCAACAAGCCCACAATAAGCACGGGTGTAGAAGTCCCAATCGAGCTGGCTAATGTTGCTGACAAAGTGGATTTGAACTTCACTTACGACAATGGTGATCAAAACCGTAAAGATGATGCGGTTTTCATCTATCAGCTGACGGGTGGGGGTATAGGTATCATTGATTACAACCTCGATGGCTGGATGGACCTGTACTTCACTCAAGGAGGTGGCAACGCCTTTGACACAGTTGGGTCGAAACCCAATCAGCTGTTTGCCAACCTACACGGTGAAAGATTCCAGAGTGTCAGCAGTCACTCGCAGACTGCTGACACGGGCTACGGACAAGGCGTTGCTGTCGCCGACATCAACCAAGATGGTTTCCCAGATCTTGTGGTCGCCAACATCGGCCCGAACCTGATCTACGTCAACAATGGCGATGGAACATTTACAAGACGTCCAATTCCTTTGGGAAGTCAGGCAGGAGGATGGACAACCAGCATCGCGTGTGGTGATTTGGGAGGTGATCATCTTCCCGAGATTGTGGCGGTGAACTACATCGAGGACCCTCAAGCATTGACGATCGCCTGCACACCCGACTCGACTCATTGCAGCCCACGAGTCTTCCAACCCGCTGCTGACAGCATTTGGCAGGTTGACCCGAATGGTGATTTAAGCTCTTTCGCTGGCTGTTTGGACATCGTCAACCAGCCGAGTTTTGGATTTGCAGCGGTGCTGACGGACTTCGATGACCAACCTGGCAACGAGCTGTACATTGCCAACGATACACGCCCCAATCATTTCTGGACGGGCTATCGAAGCTCAAGTACGAGCGTGCGGCAGTTGCGAGAAAATGCAAAGTTGTTTGGATGTGGTTCTGATCCAATCGGCCGGCCGCGCGGCTGCATGGGAATCGCATACGGGGACCTCGATCATAATGGCAAAATTGACTTGCACGTGACGAATTACTGGAACGAGCCCTCCGACACTTATTTACAAAGGGCAACCGGTTTGTTCGTGCCGGCAGGCCTTGGTTTCGGAACCTTCGCAGCAAGCCAGAAAACAGTCGGATGGGGGACACAAGCTGTGGATTTTGATCACAACGGATGGCTTGATCTCGCAGTGCTCAATGGCCACGTCGTCAACAAACGTGGAAGCCGGGAACCTTACGAGATGAAACCCCAACTATTCCAAGCACTCTCGGATGGGTCATCAACAAGAGTTTCAATGGATCCTGGCGATCGCTACTGGACGCAAAACCGTCTGGGCCGCACGATGGCAGTCCTCGACTGGAATCGTGATGCTCGCCCCGACCTCGTCACCAATCACCTCGATGGTCCAGTTGCACTGCTCAGCAATAACACCAAAGCCGGCAACAGCGTGCAAGTTGAACTTCAAGGTGTCGACAGTGAACGGGATGCAACTGGCGCGAAAGTAACCGTCACCAGCGGGCAGCAAACATGGACGCGATGGCAAGCAGGTGGAGATGGTTTCCTCTGCAGCAACGAACCAGTACTTGACTTCGGTATTGCCAATGCAAACTCAATCGACCGCGTCGATGTACAGTGGCCATCAGGACAAGAACAAACTTTCCATGGCTTGAAAGTCAACCAACGCTACTTGATTATCGAAGGTAAGACAGAGGCCTATGCCCGTGAACATTGAGTGGTTGCCCTGCGTTGACCACTTGCATTGAGATTGTGCACGAGTGCCCTTGAAAAAAATCTTGATCACTGGACAAGTAACGATCAACGAGAGCGATGACTCACTGCTAAACGTGTAAATGCATCATCTTCACCCTCGACAACCAGATAACGTCGATTGACAGACAGACCTGTGAGTTCCGTCCGCAAACCACTCGGCCATTGAACCACAACGCTGACTGGTTTTGTCACACCGCCAAGGCCGAAGTGCACCACAGGTTCATTAGTACACATCAACCCATCGCCTCCGATTTGCCACCCCGTCCAGCGTTCTTCTCCCGCAACCACCCGAACTTCAGCCCCGATAGCCTCTCGCTCACTGGTCGTTCCAATCAATTCAATTTGGATCCATTTCTCACCCGGAGACTCATTTTGCAGCAGTGCGACAGGCTGATCGAGATGGTTGGCCAGCAAGTCGAGGCGTCCATCGCGGTTCCAATCGAGCGTTGCAAGCGTACGCCCCAATTTTTTTTCACTCCAATAGTCACCAGCCTGCGAATCGGAGTGCAACAAAAAGCCGTCACGACTTCCTTCAAAGAGCTGAGGCAGCATCCGAAACGGGATATCATCAACGCGGCCGTCATAGACATGGCCATTGAGTACTGCGAGATCCAACCATCCATCGTTGTCAAAGTCGCCGGCCTGTGTCCCAAACCCAAGCACACCAAACGAGGTCTGTCCCAAACCTTTGCGATTCACTTCGTCAATAAAAATCCCTTCCGGTGATTGAAGGAACAGATTGACCGGTTCATTCTCAAAGTTCGTTACATGCAGATCGAGTGTCCCGTTGCGGTCAAAATCACCTGACGCGATTCCCATGCAAGCTTGGCTTTTACCAGCACGACCGACACTACAACCCTGCAAATTCCCAGACTCGACTAGACCAAATGAACCAGACGCAGAACTGTCGGCAAGCCGACTTTGCCAGTAGTGATTGAAGTCTCCGTCGTTAGAAATAAAGAAGTCATTACCGTTTTTGCGATCAAAATTCGCCATCACCAAACCAAAACCCAACTTGGCGGTGGGGCTTGAATCCGCAAATGACTTGCTGTCAATCAAATTCCCCTCGTCATTGGCCAGTAAAACTCGATCCTGACTCTTGCGAAATTCCTGTGGCTGGCAATCCAGATAATTGTCCGTGCAACGCAAGTCGAAAGCACTGTTGTCGTCGATGTAATTGATCTCTACCAAATCGGGCAAATGGTCTCCATTTAAATCTGCCAACCCCAAGCTGGATGTCCACTGAAACAGGTTGTCCCCAAGCAGTTCGCTCGCCTCCTTAAACGTGCCATCACCTTGATTCAAATAGATAGTGTTGACACCAATATTGGCGACCAGAAGATCAGGAAACCCATCCTGATTAAGATCACCGGCGCACACGCCTTGACCAAATTTACGATCACCAGTGCATGTCAAAACAGTCACATCCTGAAATTTCTGATCTGGCAGGAGTCGGTACAACTGATTTGCGGTCGCACCGTCAGGCACTCGTGGGTCTCCACCTGATTGAACGACGTAGATGTCACACCATCCATCAAGATCGTAATCGAACGCTGCCAGTCCACCTCCATTACCTTCGTGAATCGCATAAGCGCTTCCATCAAGTGGAAATCCACTGACCAATGTGGTATCGAGCCCCATCCTTACTGCGACATCCTTAAATTCAAAATCAGCTCGACGTTGAATACCAGGTTCAACGCGATGATTTTTCGCCAACGCAGATATTTCGGGTGCGGGCCACTTTCCTAATGAGAAGCCAAGTATTTTCTCAACCCTTGTTTTTTGCACCTGACTGGAACTTGCCCCCTGTTCCCACTTCAAGATGGCCTGTTCACGACGATTCAGCTCGGGAACCAGTTGCCGAAGTGTGCCATCGATTCGAGCTGCATGCATCAGCCATGCAGTTGCCTCCCATGGACGCACTTGATCCTGCAACGTCTGTGAAATCCAACGGGCCTGCTCGGCATCAGCATCCTTGGCGATTCGAAAAACCTTATCAAGCTCCGCCAATCGTTGGCCCAACAATAATGCCGTGTCTGATTCTCCGATTCTTGTGCTACACGCAATCATTGACCGGAGCGATTCCCGATCTGTGGGATTACAAATCATCGCTTGGCAAAATGCTCCAATTGCCAAACGATCCTCGTTGTCACTCGAAAGCAACGTGCCAACCGCAAACCAGAATTCGTCATATTGCCGCATGCCATCTGGCAAGTTGGCCAGCAACACTCTCAGCTCCTCGAGCTGATCAAGATCAGCCAGCATTCGCAAGCGAAATGCCATTACGGCGGCGGATTCAGGGAATAGATTCGAGAGTTCTTTGGCACGATTCAGTAGCTCAGTTCGCTCAGATTTTGACGTTGAATATTGATATCGGAGATCACCAAGCCCGAATAATGATAAAGGCGCATCACGCGTATAGACTTCAAATGAAGACAATGGAAACGGACCACGTAAATCAACCAAACTCATCACTTCCGGATGTTGCACCTTCTTCATCCGAATGAGTTGCCGCACATGCCTGCTGGCTTCGATCCGACGCCCCTGTGCATTGAAAAACTGCGCCATCACGCGATGAATCTGAGCACTGTTTGGACTAAGCTCCTCCGCTCGCCTCAAATCAGCCTCCGCCAACACAAATTCCTGACATCTCAAATGGCACTCAAAAGCAAGCAAGAGCATTTGTGCGGCGTTGGCTGGAGTAGCCTCCGCCACTTGTGCGGCGAGCGCTGCCGCCTCTCGCAGTTCGCCCTGTTGCTGTTTAATTCCGACCGCAATCCGTAAGGCGTCCAGGTTACCCGGTGTCACCAACAAGACCTGATTCACTGCATCCCACGCTCCGTCAGCATTGCCCTGCTGGAGCAGATCCTGGGCATCCATGAGTTGTTGTCGTTCGTCTAACTTGGCTACATCTGGTTGCCTCGATTGCTGATCTTCTGTTGTATTCGAACCATTGCCAGAAACGGAAACCTGCTCTCGCGAGTCACATCCCAAAAACAGAATGGTCAGGCAGCAAACGACAAGTTTGAAAGCACGACGAGAGAAAACAAAAAACACATCGGTATCCGAAACAGAACATTTCGCTAATTTTAATTCACGGTCACCAATGCGACGTTGACTGACCGCAACACGTTAATAACCACTCATGAAACTTCGCATCACGCTGGAAACAGGTTTGCGTTCGACGAAGCCCTCATTGCGGGGCATGCTACCCCCCTATGTTATCGCTACTGGAACCCAACAGGAACGCAAAGTAGAGAGAGTGCGGAAAATGCCAAGTATTTTCGCGTTCAGGCGACGCAATCTTACGCCGCCAAGGAACTCAACTCATCTCAGTTCCGCAAAGTTGCCTCACCAGAGGACAAGCAACAGGAAAAACCAGCGACGACAGTAACGCAAATGGTCATTTTTCAACTGCCAGCGTCAGCATTCAGCACGCTCTCTGATCGCATGTAGCTACAATAGACTTGGTGAGAGGTCAGCACCTGTTGACAGTCAACAAACTCGTTAGCAGTATGTGCTTGATCAATACTCCCTGGTCCGAATATCAAACTTGGGATCCCCAACGCCCCAAACTTACTTGCATCACTGCCAAACGGCATTCCCGCTGGTTCCCGGTGACAACCGAGCTCGTTCAGCACTTGCACCATTGCCTGAACTGGCACGCAGTCAATCGGTGTTTCTAAAGGCAAATCCGTCAGCATTGGCGAGTGCATGATGGCTTTAACCTGCGGATACTTCAGCATAACTTCATCTACCACGTTCTGGTAATGCTGAAAGACAAGTTCGCTGGTTTCGCCGGGCAATAGGCGGCGATCTACTTCTACCTGACAAGAAGATGGCACCAAATTGACTTGAACTCCGCCGCGAATCACACCGACATTGCAAGTCGCGTTTCCCAGCAAAGGATGCGAGCGATTGGACAACTCCAAGTTGTCATGCTCAAGAGCTTGCAGCACCTGAACCATGCTAGTGATCGCATTGACACCAAGGTGCGGCTTCGCAGAATGAGCCGCCTTACCGGTGGTTTCAATGACCCAGCGAATCAGCCCCTTGCTGGCGACAACTGGCTGTAATTCGGTAGGCTCCGCCACAACAGCGACCACACAAGATTCCGCAACAAGTTCGCGACAGAATTCGGCCACACCCCGATACGCGAACTCCTCATCGACCGTTGCGACAAACCACAGATCACAGGGCGGGGGAACGGAGGACGCAGCAACATCCGCCAAGGCGTGCATCATGCTCGCCAATCCGCTCTTGGTATCGCAGGCACCTCTGCCGAACATCCGCCCAGCTCTCACGACAGGCTCAAACGGTGGTATCGTCATGCCGTCAACGGAAACCGTGTCCATATGAGCCTCGAAAATCATCTTCCGATGACGATCCCGACCAGGAATCGATGCGATCAGATTATCGCGATGCGGCTCCACCGGCTGACGCCATGTCTTAATGAATCGCTGCTGAAAAAAAGCCTCGACATAATCAACCACATCTGCCTCAGGTACTCCCGACTCATAGTTCGGGTTCACGCTGTTGATCCGGATCAGGTCAGCCAAAGTCTGAAGAACTGCCGGCATCGGTACTGTCATTGTCCCTTACTCCCGCAGCCTAATTACTGTCATGGCTAAGTCAGTCGCGCAACTCAAAACACAACGGATTGCATCTCGCCAACACCCCTAGCAACTCAACAAGCCCGACGCACTGAGGTGAGTACACAAGATTAACCCCGTGGGCCATGAACTGCTGCTTGAATCTGATTCAGACGCAACCAGACTCCTTCTGCAAGCTCGATTACTTGCTGCAAGCTCGATTACTCGAGGGGTCCGGCCGTTTAGCTACCGGGCCGACGCCACATTAACTCGGGACTACCAGCATTGCCGCCGTACTGCGCAGGAGCGGGCGAGTTCGATGGCGTTGTATTGACCGGAACCATTCGACTAGCGATTTCGGTGCCGGGGACAGAGTCTGCAGGTGTCCCCTGCCAGGCCTGCGTCTGCTGATACTGCGTCTGCTGAACGGGTGTCTGCTGAACGGGTGTCTGCTGAGCAGGTGTCATCGTGCTGACTGGAACGCCTCCCAGCGCGGACCCACCACTGGCTGGGGTGATAGGGGCCGAGACCGGAGCGAAAACTGGTTGAACCGGTGCCGCTCTTAATTGCCCGGGTGTTGTCATGACCTGGGAGGGATAATTATGAACAGGAGTCTGATAACCGGGCGCTGTTTGATAACCGGGCGCTGTTTGATAACCGGGAGGTGTTTGATAACCGGGAGGTGCAGGAGCCCGCGTGAGGTCATTCACTTGCATTCCACCGGCACGGAAAGGATTCACCTTGGCTGGTGACGGCGTGACATAACTGGACGGCACAACAACGCCCGCCTGATTAACCGAGGTGCTGCTGGTAGCAAAACCTGGTTGTGTTGTTGGACTCGCATCAGAGCCAACAAATCCAGCTGGCTGTATTCCGGAGCCGACAACCTGTCCTGAGGCGGAAGGAGACATGACGGCGGGAGCGGCCGATACAAAACCGCCAGCAGTTCCTTGGATCGCATTGGTCTGACCCGGAGGTCCACCGATGTATGGATTCCGGACAGCAGAAGCATTCGGTGGCGGTGGCGAGACACGAGTAGATCCGCCAAAGGGATTGAACGACGGTGACTGCATCGCAGGAGACATGGTTCCAGATGACATCGAGCCACCCGTTGTTGGTCCAGCAGTTTGCCTGCAGCCCAAGAAAGACATCGAAGCGACCGCAAAAATGAGCGTGGCGAGGGATAGCCTGCGCATGACCTGATACCTGCAAGACAAAATCGGAAAGGTTGTCGTATGAAGCGTTCAGGATCTTTAACAAATTTTACCGACTCATTGAAAGAGCATTCATTTTTTGCACAGTCGAATTGCTTGCAAATACCTTTTGAATAGAACGTTCTGTATCTAACGGTTGTTTTCTCTGTAGCACTTGAACCCACTGGTCCGATGTTTCTAGTTGAGTGGGGAGCGTTCACAGGAAGCCCACTCGCGTCACTAACGACTTCCCGTGCATGAGAGGGTGCTCGCTGATGCGACACTTAATTTTTAGTAGTTTACTTGTCGCCGCAATTAGCTGCGGGACACCCTTCGCTGTTTCAGCTCAGGACGGAACCACACCGAGCCTGCAGACGCTGAAAGTACCAGCGGCTCAAGCCCGCGGCATCGCTACGACGCTGAGCATCCAATATCGGGATGTACCAGGTGTTCAAATCGCGCCGGACGTGCCGAACGAGCAACTCGTCGTCATGGCACCGCAGGCAACGCAAGCAGCGATTGCCACGAAGGTCAGGAATTTGCTGACATCGCAGATTCGGATGGCTTCCGCAAAGTCGGCTGGACCGATGCGTATCGCGTTAGCGAACATTACCTGGCGTGAGTTCGAGGACAGTCTGAAAGCCATCGCTGGTGGCAGCACACCTGTGACGACGACACGTAATGGTGAACGTGCAGCTTTTCAACTGACCGCTGCACCCCTTCAGGGCACCACTGTCGAAGTGGATCGACGCAGCAATTCGGTTACCGTTGTGGCACCCGAGCCCACCATACCTGGATGGCAACAAATGATCTCAATGTTGGATCGGAGGGCTCGCACGCAAGGCGAGGTCATGGAACTTCTCCGCATCGAGAATGCTGAGCCTGAGCCAATTCAACGAGCACTGAAATTATTGCGTCGTCTGGAAGCTGGCCAGAAAGATTTCAGCGGAATCCAACAACTGCCAGCGGGTACACCTTTCCGCAATGCAGTATTTCAACAGGACGCAACTGGGCAAGCACCACAGCCTGCGGCTCCGCAACAGGGCGACGACGCCGGCGAAGATGGCGGAGCTGGAGTCATTGGTGACACACAGATTCAATTCGTTCCCGAGCTTGGAACCATTATCATCCGGGGTGCCAAACGCGATGTCGAGCGTGTCATGGATGTCATCCAGCAAATTGAAGAGCAAAGCAAGATCACGAAACCGGACATTGACGTGGTTGATTTGAAACACGCTGATGCCAATGCAGTTGCAGAGTTGCTGCAGCAACTTTACGAAGATGTCTTGTCAGCCCGCCAGGGAGAAGTCAGCATCACTTCGCTCGATTCGCCCAACGCTCTGCTATTGATTGGTCGAACAGAGGCAATTAACGGATTGAAAGAACTGATCGACAAGATCGATCAGCCAGTTGCTGCGAGCAGTCGACTGCGCGTATTCCGACTTCAGAACGCGTCCGCAGTAGACGCTGAAACAACGATCCGTGACTTCTTCACTGATCGACCTGGCAGTGGTGACGATCTCCGGCCCGCGATTGGCCCTCGTGTTCGTGTTCTTGCCGATTACCGAACCAATTCACTGATCATCAGCGCTTCACCACGGGACATGACCGAAGTCACCCGTCTGATCAATGACTTGGATGCTGAGCAGATTACGGCTCAGAGTCAGATCAAGATTTTTCCATTAAGCAACGCCGTTGCCGAGGACTTGGCTCCCGTGCTTCAGGAAGCCATCAACGGAGAGGGCGAGGGTGGGAACGACAACATCACCCCACCATCAACCGCGTTATCGATTGTTGCCATCGACGCCGACAAGCGAGAGGTCATCGATTCAGGAATTTTGGCGGGTGCTGTCGTGACAGCAGATACTAATTCCAACGCGGTCGTGGTTCGAGCCCCGGCAGCCAGCATGGCGTTGATCGCCGAACTGGTTCGCCAGCTTGACAAGGCTCCTGGCATCGACTCGCTGGTCAAAGTATTTACCATACAGAATGGGGATGCAGCGCAACTAGTAACCGAGCTACAGAACTTGTTCGGTGATGATGCCGGCACAAACGGAACCAGCATTGGTGCCGGGAACCTGCCTGCTTCGACTGCCGGTGAAAGCTCTTTGGTACCCCTTCGCTTCAGTGCAGACCTGCGAACCAACAGCATCATTGCGAGCGGCGGTGCGGAAGACCTTGATGTCGTGGAAAGCATTCTATTACGACTCGACAGTGAGGGCTTTGCGGAACGCATTACTGAAGTTATCTGGCTTCGGCATCAAGCAGCGGTTGACGTTGCCACAGCGATCCAGAGTTACGTGCAGCAAAGAACGCAGGGTGTGAACAGCATCCAGCAGTTCCAGCAGGGCCTGGGGCCGTTTGACTTACCAGATCGCGACCTGATTGTGGTTGCCGAGCCTGTCAGCAACAGCGTGCTGCTGAGCGTTTCCCCACGGCTCTACCCAGATGTTCGTCGCATGATTGACAAGCTCGACCGGCGCCCACCCATGGTGTTGATCAAAGTCATGCTGGCCGAGGTCAAACTTGGGGACGCGTTTGAGATCGGCGGCGAGGTTGGCCTGCAGGATTCACTACTGTTCGATCGTGGCGTCGCTGCGAATCCGATCAACAACTCAACTCCTGGATTCAATTTCAACAACGTCGGTTTGCCTAACAACAACTTGGACGGTGCTGGTGCCCTGGCGGCTCAGGGAATCACAAGTTTTGGTGTCGGCAGCAGCAGTAGCACTTTAGGTTATGGCGGTTTTGTGCTCAGTGCTGCAAGCGACTCCATCAACCTTCTGCTTCGAACACTCCAAGACGCAGAACGACTTCAAATCCTCAGTCGTCCTCAGATCATGACGATGGACAACACCCAGGGCAGGGTCGAAGTCGGTGAAACAGTTGCCCGCGTCACTGGTCTTGTCTTCAACAACAACACTTCTCAGACCGAAACTGTCGATATTTTTGCCGGGTTGGAAATGGAGGTTCGGCCGCGTGTCGGATCCGATGGATTGATCGTGATGGATATTGACGCGACACGCTCAAAGGTTGACGACAATAGCCCTGGAACTCCGATTGGAACGGATGACAATAACAATGTCATCTCTGTTCAAAACATTCTCAGAACTACAGCTCAATCGACGGTCGCAGCCTACAGTGGACAAACGGTGATCTTTGGTGGTTTGATTCAGACGATTCGACAACAGCGTTCACAACGCGTGCCATTCATTGCCGATATCCCCCTGATTGGTCACTTCTTCAAGTACGATTCGGAAGTGGAAGAACGCAGTGAATTACTCGTCATCATGACACCCATGCTGGTCACGGGTGAAGAAGATCTTGACTATGTCAAGGCCACCGAATCGAGTCGAATGAGTTGGTGCCTGGCAGATGTCGTTGAAGCCCATGGTGATGTGGGACTCAGCGGAGGCTACGGGCTGTGGGGACCTGCTGTTGGACAGACGATCTACCCTGATCTTCAGCCCACCGTCGAGGGTCCGATGGCAATCGCGCCCATTCTCGAGCGTGCATCGGCAGAAGAAGAACTGCCTGCTCAAGCTCCCCAGGCTGGCAACACCGGGATGATCGATGGTTCCTACCCGGCACCTACGGTTGTGACGCCACCCATCGGCTCAGTTCCCTCGGGAACACGTTTCAATGGAAACGCTCCTGTCATGCAATCCCCCACGGATCAGCTTAACTTGAGCCAACGTAGTGGTTTTCCACGTGCAGCGTCGTTCCAACCCGCCGCAGCCCGAGTACAACAGGGCAGCTTCCTACCCCAATCACGCGTTGCCAACTATCCGTACCAAGGTACCGCCAACGCGCAAAACATTGGACCAGCACTTGCACCGAGTGGCATCCAGCAACCTTACCCGGAAAACGCGTCGAGAATTCCCCAGTCGATGTCTCCCCAGATTTGGACCAATCAGCCGAGTACTTCGCCAACCGTGCCACAGGCAACGGTTCCGCAGCCAGCTTTGCCAGGTGCAACCAACACGAACGCCCAACAAACAGGCTTCGCTATTCCTCCTGCTTCTCAGGCCACCTGGGTTGATCAGGCCACCGGCGGTTCAACTGCAAGACAGACAGGCTTCACACCTGCTGCGACGAAATCACGAGTGCAGCCAACACGGCTTGGGCGACAGTAAGCGATCTCACGATTGCTAATCGAGAGGGACTTGGGTGCTCTTGAACACAGGTCACTTACGAGTGTGGATAGCAAACAAACCGAGAATAGACAGTCTGATGCAGCGTATCGCATGCCTGCGGCAACTACAGCATGCGAGCTCCATAAGTACCTTCCAACTCAATCCTCTTTTGGATGAACCACGACATGCAAGTTAGCCGACGCTTTTTCACTGCGGTTGCCGCCTCAACCATAGCATCCGCAGGCTTGGGCTGTGTCTCAGGACCGAGCAACAATTTGTTCTTAAAAAAACCTACTTCGGAAAAAGGGTCGTTTCTCGACAGCATTCCGTTCGTGGGAAAAAAAGACAAGATGCCTGAACCTTACCCGCATCCAGTAAAACTGGCTGTCACTTGGACCCCCGACACCATCGTTCAAACCGGCCGAACACCAACACGAGGTTTTGGAGGTCGGGTCTTCTTCTACGATGACATGTCCAAGTCGGTGCCCGTTGAAGGCACTTTGGTTGTGCACGGGTTCGACGATTCTTCGGAGGACGATGCGTCTGGTGCAAAGAGGTTCGAATTTACACCCGAGCAGTTCACCAGACACTTCAGCCAAGGTGACCTTGGTGCTTCCTACAGCATCTGGATCCCATGGGATGCGATCGGCGGAGAGCAAAAGCGAATTTCGTTGGTAACGTCATTCAAGTCAACCTCTGGCAAGCCAATTCAGGGCATCCCAGCAACAATGATGCTACCGGGTACCAAACCTGCAGAGACCGAAGAAGACAACCTCGCACGTCTGTCACCTCAATACCAGCAGTATCTGCAGGCTTCCAACACAGGCGGAACACGCAAGACAGGACTGACGACGACGACGATTCGCCGCCGCACTAATCTTCGCGACCTACCGAACACGCCAACCAAGCCCGGGATCAATATTCGGGGATTGCGGCAATCCGCGACTCAGGTCGCGACCAGTGGCCAAACACCATCCCTGTCCATTGACATGCTCCGCAGACCCTCACGTTCCAATGTAAGGCCCGTCAGCGCGCAGACACCGTCAAAGCAACGCTAAGGCAAAACGTGGCAACCAAGGCAGAGGTGCCCCTATCGAGACCGGACTGCACACCCAAATCAGTCTCTCGTCGTAACAGTCCCTGTCTTCAGCGGCATCCAAGAATCATTCTTTGATTCTTTCAATCTGTGACTTTTGATTCTTTCAATCTGTGACTTTTGATTCTTTCAATCTGTGACTTGGGTTGGCGGCAGCGCGAGTCTTCCCAGCGCGAGTCTTCCCAGCGCGAGTCTTCCCAGCGCGAGTCTTCCCAGCGCGAGTCTTCCCAGCGCGAGTCTTCCCA
>NZGT01000005.1 GCA_002691025.1 Spirochaeta sp.
CAATCCGTTCAAAAAAACCTCAGCGAGATTGATTTCGAACTGGCAAAAGGCCGCCACGATCCATGCGTTGGTGTCCGAGCCGGAGTGACACTCGAATCTCGGGCGGCAATTGAAATCATGAACGCCGCTCTGGCTCAACAAACGCAGCAAATCAACATTGATGCACCCAAACTCTTTTGAAACTTGCTTGATGATGTCGCAAGTCATGATGGTGCTCAGCAACGCCAGCACCAGGGACACAAGATGAAGGACACAAGGTGAATCTGATCAAGATCGCTTCTCAATCGAGAGCATCAAGCCCATGCTGCTCGATCTGCAAGACCTTCTCAAGCCGCCTTGCATGGCGATCTTGTGGCACGTAGCGAGCGCTTAGAAACGAGTCGATAATTTCAAAGGCCAGTTCCGAGCCAATGATCCTGCCTCCAATGCATAAGACATTCATGTCATCGTGCTCGACGCCCTGATGAGCCGAGTAGGTGTCGTGACACACCGCAGCTCGAATGCCGGGAATCTTGTTAGCCGCCACGCTAACCCCCACGCCGCTTCCACAAACCACAATGCCTCGATCTGCCCGTCCCTGAATGATCTCTTTAGCGACGGCGACAGCAAAGTCAGGATAGTCACAACTCTCGACGCTATTCGTGCCACAATCTGTCAGCACGAATGCTGCCGTGTGGAGTCGCTCGGCGACGACTTGCTTGAGGGGGAACCCTGCATGATCCCCACCGAGGGCAATTCGCAGAGGAGTGGATCCGGACATAACATGCTGAAAAGAAAGCGGGACGATCGGGGAAGTGGTTAGGCATTGTTACGTTTCCTCGCTCCATCTGCACCCCGGGGACAAGCGGTGAACAGGCAGACAGCCTCATAATCCCGCGCCACAACTTGAAAACACTTGATTAATCGAGGTCTTTTACGCTGATTTCACAAGAAACGCAGTCTTTCGGCATTGGGCTCCCTTTGAGCGACCGTCGCCGTGAGTCGAGGGCTTAAGGCAAGTAGATGGGCGAGTTTACCATCTCGAAATTAGATTTCCGGCACAGTTTTCCGCAATGGACCGCTACTTGAGAACGATAAGTTCATAAGTAGCTAATCCAAAGCTGATTCAAGAATCCAGCGAGTCCTGCAGAAGACCCAAACACGTACCCCGGACCAGACACTGATCCTTTCGTTTCTGCTCCTTTCGTTTCTGCGTCAGAACATGAAATCGATTGCCCATCCCCGTCCCCTTGCCCATTTCAAGGTACTCCACCCACGGAGAAGGCGATATTGGGAAACCGGCATGGGCAGATCACCTCGTTTTGCCAATAGTCAGTGGAAGTAGCCCAGAGTAATAAATGCCAGCAAACTGGCGTGTTAGCTGTTGTGACGATTTTTGGGCTTTGATAGGTTACCGGGCTGCTTATGTGACATTGGGTCACATAAATACGACCAATTCCTACCCTAACCCCCGAGACGTCGAGCGACTGGGTCGTCAGTCAGCTCCGCTCACCTCTGGAAAAACAAATGGTTAATCGCAACCTCATCCGCAGTCTGGACGACGACGAAATCGTCAACGAACTGGCAGTTTTGGCCCCGGAAGAAGAAGCAGACGAGTGGCTGCTGGACTGGCTGGAACAGGATCAACAAGACTACGCTCAAGGCGAAATCGTCGACGGCCGGATCGTTGAAGTCAACGATGAATGGGCCTTGATCGACGTTGGCTTCAAAAGTGAAGGTACCGTCAGCCTCAACGAATGGGGCCCGGAAGAGGAAAAGCCAGTCGTCGGCACGACTGTCAAAGTCCTGATCGAAGAGATGGAGGACGAACTTGGGGCCGCTGATGACCCCTATGGAATGATCTCGCTGAGCAAGAGCAAAGCCGAAAAGATCATCGAGTGGGAAAAGATCATCGGAGAGATCAGCGAGGGCCAAGTGGTCACTGGTACGGTCATCCGAAAGATCAAAGGTGGTCTGTTGGTCGACATTGGTGTCAACGTCTTCTTGCCCGGAAGTCAGGTCGACATTCGTCGCCCTGGTGATATCGGCGATTTCATTGGCCGCGTCATCCAAGCCGAAGTTCTGAAAATCGACGATACCCGTCGAAATATCGTTATTAGTCGTCGATCGCTGATCGAACGCCAGCGCGAAGAAGATCGTGCTTACCTGATGAAAGAACTGGAAGTCGGGCAAATCCGCAAAGGTATTGTCAAGAACATCGCCGACTTCGGTGCGTTCGTCGATCTTGGCGGCATCGATGGCTTGCTGCATATCACAGATATGGCTTGGGAGCGAATTGGGCACCCAACCGAAATGGTCTCCATCGATCAGGAAATCGAAGTCAAAGTGCTTCATATCGATCGAGAAAAGCAGAAAATAGCCCTCGGCTTGAAGCAGAAAGATCGAAATCCTTGGGAAAACATCGAGTCCAAGTATCCTGTCAGTTCCGATCACAAAGGCGAAGTTGTCAACGTGATGAGCTACGGTGCCTTCGTCAAACTCGAACCCGGCATCGAGGGTCTGGTACACATCAGTGAGATGAGCTGGACTAAACGCGTCAATCACCCAAGCGAATTGGTCAACATTGGCGACGAAATCGATGTCAAAATTCTGGGAGTTGACCCTGAAGGTCAGCAACTGTCCTTGGGCATGAAACAAACCCAGAAGAACCCATGGGATGAAGTGATCGATCGCTATCCAGAGGGCCAGGATGTCACCGGTAAGGTGCGAAACCTTACCAATTATGGTGCTTTCATCGAATTAGAAGAGGGCATCGATGGCTTGCTGCACGTCAGTGACATGTCTTGGACACGCAAGATTGGCCATCCCAGCGAATTGCTTGAAAAAGGTCAGGAAATCAAGTGTCGCGTGCTTAGCGTCGACGAATCAAGACGTCGTATTGCACTGGGCCTCAAGCAACTTGATAACGATCCATGGGATGGCGACATTCCTGATAAGTACCAGCCAGGACAACTCGTCAAAGGTTCTGTCACGAAGATCACCAACTTTGGTGTCTTCATTGGACTGGAAGATGGGTTGGAAGGCTTGCTGCACATCAGCGAATTGGCCGAGCATAAAGTCGAAGACCCCGAAGAAGTCGTCAAAGTGGGCCAAGAATTGGAAGTCAAAGTGCTTCGCGTGGACACAGACGAGCGAAAAATCGGGCTGTCGCTTAAACGAGTTGATTGGGGCGAGGAACAAGAACGTGCTGCCGCTGAGGCTGAAGCCGCAGAAGCAGGTGGTAGCATGCCAAGTGTGGATGGCGACTTGAAAGGTGGCCTTGGCTCTGGCGAAGGACCGCTGATCCCAACCAGCGAATGAGATAACTCATTCGAATTGCGTTGAAACCAATGAGCCAGTTCCGTATCCGCGGGGCTGGCTTTTTTCGTGGCCAACCAGCCACAGCAATCGTCCCGGCAAAAATCTATGCGATTTCCGAAGTAAGTCCTAAATCTGAAAAGAACGAAGCCAGCGAGAGACTCAGCCGTTTTCACGTGTGCTGACTCGCCGCGCAAATGGTGACCAACCAAAATGACTGTTGAATGCCTGCAAGCCCAGATAGTTCAGCACTAAAAAAATCCGCCGCGTTCACTGACGCGGCGGATTGAGTCGATCGCAAGGGTCTAGTGGCTCCGGATTACACCAGATTCTTTCGTACTGCCCAAACGGCAGCCTGTGTTCGGTCACTTACCCCAATTTTTCTGAGAATATGCTGGACGTGCTCTTTGACCGTTTCATAGCTAATCCCCAACATCTTGGCGATCTCCTTGTTGGTCAATCCAAGAGCCATCTGCCGCAGCACCTCACTCTCACGTTGCGTTAGTGGGACCTCAATGTCTTGACTAAGCCGTGGGGTAGCCAGAGCCCCAGTCACGCGACGTAACTCTTCCCGCGTCCAAGCGGACTCACCAGCCACAGCGGTCTGGAGAGCTTCGACTAATCTTTCACGCGATGCCGACTTCAACACGTATCCCGATGCCCCCAAGGCAACCGCTCGAGCGATGTAAGTCGGGTTGTCATACGCTGAAAACAGGACAATAGGCAAATCAGGGTGATCCAACTTCATGCGACCTAACGCATTCAAACCATCACCACCCTCCATACGTATATCCATCAAGACAACATCAGGAGTCGCAGCCTCAATCGCTGCTAACGCTTCGGCGGCTGATGCCGCCTGCCCGACGATCTCTAGATCTGTCAGCTCTAACATTGAGTGCAGTCCGAGCCGAATAATTTCATGATCATCAACAATCAGTAATTTCTTGCTCATCGTAATTCCAAAAGATAGGACACGGTTCGTGTTCATCAGCCGAATGCAGTGCGAAAGACAAGCAACGCATAATTCGAGTTACTTTGCTGCCAAGCTAAGGCTCGCGGGACAAGACTTGGCAGCGGGACCAAGTCCCGCAAATCGGGCTAGTGGCCTCTCCCCAGCTAAAATGCATAGTAGCGTAAAATGTCCAGCACCAGCCTTCTAAATTGGCGAAACAACATATTACTACGGTTACCATCGGTCGCTTAGCAACATTTTACCCACCAGTGCATACCATGCCTTACAAAGCGTTACATACTCATACAGCAAGAGCCTTCGATGTCGCCAAATGCGAACGTCCCGAATGCAGAAACAATGATCGATTCAACCGTGCCCATGCATACTGGTCAGTTAAAAACTCCTTTACAAACAAAGCAGAGCGACGACTTCCTTACCAATAGGAAGCGTCCCGTCGAGCAACCTGAAATGCTCACCGAATCCGAGACCATTGCTCAATCACCTAGTTCATTGATGCAAAAAACGGCACCACAAATACCTAATTCAAAGAGATATTGCGACCAGAGTCACCGTCCATAACCGGGTGCATTAGTTGGACGACGCGTTAGTAGAACTTGCCATCCGCTTTGCTGCCACCATGTCGTGATATTGCAGGCGGAGGTTTTTGAGCCAGAAAATGAGATAGACATTCGCCACAATCGAAATCAGCAAAAGTCCGTTGAACAGCGGCTGAGTTGTAGTTGTGACTGATTCAGTTTCGATGACTTGAGTTTCGGCTATTCGGGGTAAGCTGTTGGTTTTTGATGCTAGCGAGGCTCCATCGGCCTGATTTGATTTCCAGTTGCCGGTGGGATGATTAAATTTCGATGCTCCCTCTTTCTGCTCGGTCATGCTTCCTTGCGGCATCGAGTGCCCGCCCCCAGCATGTGGGCGAACGGTGGTCATGTGGGTCGCTGTTTGATTCGCGAATGGACGACCAAAACCAGCTGTTCCAGTCGTTTGTGCCTGATCGTTTAGCCGCTGCCCGTGATTGATTGCAGGAGCAGAAGAAATACGCTGCCCCGAGCGATCAACGGGTTGTCCAAAAGCATCCACCGACCAAGCCCCCGCAGCCACCTGTGCGACCGAGAGTCGGGTGTCAGGTCGCGCTGCTGGGAAACCAGTGTTAGTCACTGGAGCACCAGATGTGATCGCTGGATAAGCAACGGAGGCCGTTGGGCTGAAAGACGCTGAAGGATTCGCGCCGAAACGACCAATTGGTGGTTGCCCTACGGGCACACCTGCTACTGCCTGCCCTGATGACGTGGGCCGCACTGAATTCAAATTGTTCGCAGCATTTACTTCACGGACAGGACTCGACGTTGTTGAACCGGCCGTAAAACTGGTCGCAGCGTTGGTATTCGCAGTTTGGTTTCGACTAAAAATACTGTCAGTCGTGGGCACATGCATAAATCCCGATTTCGCGGGATTCGTTGTTGATTGCTGCACAGTGGAGTAGGCCGGCGGAGTCGTGCGACCGGTAGTCGCTGCTGTTAATCCGCGAGGCGTTCGCCCGAATGTATCGGTTGGCAATAATGGACTCGCACCCGGAGTACGTGTTCCCGCACTAGGTATTCCTGTCGCCACAGCATTCGCTTCAGGGGCCGTGTTAGCACCAACAGCTGACGGATTTGATACTGTCGCTGTCGGAGCCGTTGTGGGCAGGGGAAACTGCCCCCAGTTGGTAGTTCGAGTCCCAGCATCACGCAAAGAAACCGGCGGGGCTGCTTGTATCGCAGCAGGCAGAGTATTGGCAGAAGCGGCACCAGCGGGTGCCGCTCCAGTGGAATTTGTAAATGGTGGAATCGCGAATGACGATGGGTTTGCTACCGTGGTTGAAGGCAGTGTCGTTCCGTTGGTCGCACCTGATGCCGAAGCTGCGGGATCGATGGGACGGCCAGCACGATCAACATTCTGTGCGAGAGATTGTCCCGCTTCAGCTAAGGAAGGTGGAATCGATGGAAAACTGAATCCTGAGCCAGACACGCCAGAATTATCTGGCTTCTGCATGATAATCACCCGCGAGTTGCGAGCCGCGTTCAAGACGCAGTCCGAGGAATCAATGCGAAGCTCGGGGATCGCGATGGGAGATGAATCATCTGCCTGCAAGGGGCGGGACTTTATCTTGGTTGAACTGGTAGTTTTACGAACAAAAGTGCGATCCGAAACAAGCCAGACTTCCAGATCAGCATCATTCCCAAATGTCTGATCCGCCAGATCTTCTCGCACTTGCAGACCATGATCGAAAGACCTCAAGCCTGACAAACAGGTTTCTGACAAATTCTGATGATCAGCGATCTGAGAAATACAAACGCCGAGATGAGGCTTAGCACTCAAAGGGCCGAACAACGTCAACATCAGCAGCACTGGGACTCCGCCCATCGTTCAATCCTTTCATCATTCGGAGACTACTGGAACTGATCGTCAATGACGAAAAACCCCGTAAATCACTACCCCAAACGCTACAAGCATTTGAATTAGTATCCGCCTCAAAACAGCTGCGGACCTGCTTGCGGACCAGAATCCCAAACAAACCCTCAAAACCAACTTTGAAACTCTAACAGAAAGCCTCCAAACTACAGATACCAACTTTCTTTCTTGAGTTGCTAGCATCTTCTTTTTTCAACGCATCATTACTCCAACCTGAGAACCAGATTCAAAAAACTTCATCTGGTTTTGGCCCTTTAAAAGAACTTACTCAAGCAAGCTGCACCGATCTTCTCAAAGGTATTGGACCAAGACGACAGTTTGGCTGCCGGAAAACTTGTGCAATAGTAAAGCAGCTTACTCTGGAGGTGTCTTAACCTTTTGCCCGTAAAGTCGGCTAGCGACAAGAAAATCACTGTTGTACTCCTCGACCGAGAAGATCAGCCCATCCTTAAAGTTGAAGATCCACACATAGTCATTGTCGTAACGACCATATTTGCCTTGCGCGTCACCTTTCTGAACCACAGCCACACCTTCATCACTCGAAATCACCTGCAGCGTTTTCAGCTCGATGCCAGCTGGGACTAGTTTTGGGATGTGAGGAAGCCATTTCTCAAAGAACTCGTTCGTGGCGTAGGGCACACCGTAAGGCAAAAGCGTTCCTTCGATTTTACCCATGTAAGTAAACTTAAAGTCCGCGTGCAACGAGGGCTTCAGCTTTTCGGGGTCACTCAGTAAATATTTAAAGAAGGACACGGCCAACTTTTGATTTGACTTTCGCGCATCTGTCCGTCGCTCCAAGGGAAAGGATTTGACCTCGCCCAGCTCCTCACCATCGATGACACGACTCGGTAACGAGAGCAGCAATGTATTTGGACCGTCTTTGACTCTTCGCACGACGTAGATCGACTGAGTCCCGTTGACCGTTTTCTCTCGAAGGCTAACTTCATGCCCCTCCTTGATCCATCGCACCGTTCCTTTGTTCGACCAAGCGACATTCCCGTCCATACCCGAACTGATTACCTTAAATTCACCACTCTCCGCATCGAGGTAAAAAAACTCGGTACCCGAGCTAAAATTCTTCCCAGAGACGGCGTAAGTAATATGCCATTTATGTTCGACAGCATTTTTACCTGGGACCCAGCGGAAGCTGAGATCCCATGCGATGTCGCCTGCGTCAACCGTTCCTTCAAAACCTCCAAAGGCTTTCGAAGTTCCGACCCATCTCCCGATGAAGGGTGCCATTTTTTCTTGGAGTGGTGCATCAGCGGACAATGATCCCGCAAACAACCCGTTGAAAAGAATCAAGATTAGCAGAGGGCTGAAATTCGCGAATCGGACCCGTTTGACACTCATGAGACTCTCTCCAAGCGAGAAAAACCAACAACGCTAAGACGTACCGAAGCAGTTTAAAACGTGTCTCACATGCGTCAACCCACTCCTGTGTCGGTAAGCTAAACGTGAATCGATAGCCATTTCTTCAACACTCTTACCCTGAAATTCTCTCAGGTTTTTTGAATTACTGCGACAATCCTTCTGAACTTTCTGACCCGCTTCGCTCACTCTCTTAAGCTTATCGCTTCGTCGTCAGAAATCACTGCCAACTCTGACGGTATGCATCTTTGGTGAGGCACCGGCTACTTCATGTGCTAGTGCAGGCAATCAATGTGCTAATGCGAGCAATTTGGAGTGACCGTCCACCAGCATTTCGCAAGCCGTTTGAATATCCTGCACTTGATTGAATCGCCCCACACCGAACCTTGCGCTACGGCGGGCCCTCGACTCGTCGATTCCTAATGCAGTCAATACGTGGCTAGGCGCAGAATGTGCGGCACTGCAAGCCGAACCACTGCTGAAAGCAATCTCTGGCACGGCTGACATCCAGGCCTGACCCTCGATTGCAGGCAAGGCGAGATTCAAATTTCCCGGCAATCGCCGTTCTCGATCGAAGTCTGGCCCATTGAGCTGCAAACCCTCGATCTGCGAGTTCAACGTGTTCCAGATTTGGTCACGCAGTTGGGCAACGCGATCATTGTGAACCTGCATTCCATCGTTACAAAGCTGCATGGCGGTCGCCATGCCGATGATCCCTGCAGGGTTCATGGTTCCACTTCGGATTCCACTCTGCTGGCCTCCTCCCACAATTTGCGGATTCAATCGGACTCTCCGGTTCGAGTTGCCAACAATCAACAACCCAGTTCCTTTAGGACCATACAACTTGTGGGCAGTGGCACTCAGAAGATCAATGTCCACATCAATCATATCGACTGAAATACGCCCCACGGCCTGCGTCGCATCGCTATGCAGCAGTGCTCCGCGATCATGGCACAAACCCGCGATTTCTGTCATCGGCGCGATAGCACCAATCTCGTTGTTAGCCCACATCACGGAAACCAGAGCAGTGTCGTCATCAATGGCTTCTTCAAGTTTCTGCAGGTCAACGATCCCGGCATTGGCTGAACCACTCTGCTGCACAGGAACGTGAGTTACTCGAAAGCCGCTACTTTGAAGATCCGCAAACACATCCAACACAGCGGGATGTTCCGTCGTCACCGTGACAATGTGCCTGCGTTTTTGCCGCGGGTGCAGGCACATTCCCCGAATCGCCAAGTTATTGCTTTCCGTAGCTCCACTGGTCATGACCACGGAATCGACGGGAGCATTGAGCAATTGAGCAATTTGGCAAACTGCTTGTCCCATGGCCTGATGCGATTCCACCCCAAGCGAATGACCGCTGTGTGGATTGCCGTAGTGTTCCGAGAGCCAAGGCACCATCGCATCAACAACTCGCGGATCACATCGAGTCGTAGCATGGTTATCAAGATAAATCATTCAGCCGACCTGTAAGTAAAATCTTGCAATTCCAAACTGCCATTGAGGTAATTCATGCGTGTTCACTGAAAACCACAAAAACGCCTCACGTAAAATCATGAATACAAGGCATCAATCGCAAGTTGCGTCCAAGTTTCCAAACGATCCCACTCAGCTCGTAAAGCATCAATGGTCATGAACCCTCCCTCAGCCAGGTCTGCTTCGTTGCTGGAGACATCAGGAGTCTGCAGTACGAAACGATGCACCACGCCCAAATGCACTTTCCCAACATCATTGGAAGGATCATAGATCAAGCCTTCCCGCGTTTCACTGTACTCTGAGTCAAGGCAAACCTCTTCTGCCAACTCACGCTGCATTCCGGTAGTGTAAGGGTCTGCCCCCTCTGCTGAATCTTCTCGGCTGATGTGCCCACCGATGCCAACACTACGTTTGGCATGCAAGCGAGACTCTCCGCCACCCCCTCCACGCGTATAAGTGAAAAGCCGGATCAAGCCATCACCGTCAGTCCATTCAAGCAGGACATAGGGAATCAGTTGTTTATAGGATGGATCTGTCTCCATCGCGCCGCGAGGCTGAAAAGACAACGACTCACTACCTAAAATCGGTACAAGAAACTTATCAACATCAGATTCGAAACCTTCAATCGTCCCGATCTGCTCAATCACGGACTCTGGAATGACTAGAATATGTTCTTCTGGGGCGGACAATGAATTCTCCTTTGAGAGAAAAGTGGCACGTTTAGCTGGTGCTTTGATTTCGAGGGGATCCGACGACTTTTTATTGAAGGCTCCGATGGAGCAGGTTTTTAGGAAAATCACCCAACGAGTGCATCCATTATGCTTAGCATCGCTGATTTGGTTTCTTCGTTCACCCCCCTAAGTTTCTTGCCTAAGCTCATCCTGCTTGCATTGAAATGATGGCTACAGCATGATGAAACGCCTCAACAACGCCGGACCTGTGCTCAAGGATAACAAGAGGGCCGTGAACGGTTCAGGCCACCAGGCCTCCATATTCCTGAAAAAACCGCGTGGAGCGAATCAAATGGAAAAGATTATCTCGAGGCGATCCTTCGTGGGAGCAGGACCGACAGTCGCGGCAGGCTTGATGACATCCTGCCTGGCACCCTCCGTTCGTGGGCTCCAGCCACCGACGCGAAAAATTCGCATCGGCCAGATCGGAACACGCCATCCCCATGCTGCGGGGAAACTTGCCGCCATCCGTGGACTGGATGCCATATTTGAACTCGTTGGTGTGGTTGAAACAGATGCAGAACGGCGTGAGGCGGTATCTGGAAGCGAAGTTTATCGCAACGTTCCCTGGATGAGCAAAAATGATTTACTCAACAGCAATGTCGATGCCATCGCTGTCGAAACACAAGTCTCCCAACTCGTCCCCACTGCGATGCAATGTTTGACAGCCGGCAAGCACATTCACTTGGATAAACCAGCAGGCATGTCCATGCCTGCCTGCCGCGCGATGCACCGACAGGCCGATCAAAGAGGACTGACAGTCCAAATGGGCTACATGCTCCGTTACAACCCGGCCTTTGTGTTGTTATTCGATATTGTTCAAAAAGGCTGGCTGGGACGCATCACGGAAGTGACGGCTGAAATGGGAAAATGGGCAAATGATACTCTGCGTCAGGAGTTGAGTGAATTCTCTGGTGGTGGCATGTTTGAACTTGCCTGCCATGTGATCGACGCGATGGTTACGATTCTGGGACGCCCCGATCAAATCACGGCTCATAATCGCAGCAGTTATCCGAACAAAGACAACTTCCTTGATAATCAACTTGCCGTCTTTGATTACCCCAACGCAATCGCGACCGTGCGTTGCAACCACGTTGATCCCTTTGGATTTCCGAGACGCCATTTTCATGTCGTTGGTGAGCAGGGAGCATTTGAAATCAACCCGCTGGAACCACCCAAAGTCCGGATCGCATTTGACCGGCCTCGGGGGCATTTCAAGAAAGGATTTCAGCAAGTTGAAGTTCCATCATCGGGTGGACGCTACGATGCTGAATTTGAGGACCTTGCGCACGTGATCCAAGGCAAAAAGAAATTGGCCTGGAATTCACAACATGATCTGACAGTTCAGGAGTCAGTGCTATTGGCAAGCGGCATGGAAGTCTCCCCGATGCTGTCCCCGACCAAGCCTGCCAAAGATCAAAAGTAAAGCAACGATCAGCAGGAATGGCTCACAGAACCGACAACCGGGCGGCCTAGCATCAGCACTAAAAATCCTTGGTTCTTTCGAGCCTAGGCTTGGGGGCAGCTGTTTTAGGTGGCACAGGCGTGAGATAGCGGATCAGCAAAAAGCAACAATCGGGCTGACAGTACAATTTGGATTCGGAACTGCTTGTGCGTGAGGGCGAAGTCAGCCCGTTGCAGTCGGCGGAATTCGCTTAAGATGCACGTAAGCTTTTTCTGTCGCAATCCGGCCTCGGCGAGTGCGGACGATCAGCTCGCTGCGAAGCAAAAATGGCTCAACCTCATCCTCCAGCGTATCACCACTTACATTCATCGTATGAGCAATCGCTTCCAGTCCTGCGGGACCTCCGG
>NZGT01000006.1 GCA_002691025.1 Spirochaeta sp.
AAGCAAGGTAGCGGACCACAGACCAAGCTTAATACCACCTAATGGGCCATTGTATTTCATCCACCGGGGGGGGCTGTGCTGCATGTCGGAGCACCCACAACTCGGCCATTGAACTCTCAGCAGAAAAGCCGGCGGTTGCCGTGCTGCCCATCATTGGCCTGAAGGCAGCGAGATTGCCCCTTGCGCCCAGTTCTGCGCATCCGTTCACTGGCTAGCATGGAGATTGAGACCGCTCGGGCAACGTGCGACTACTCCAGCAAACTTGCTGCCCTAGGACTGATTAGGATCAAAGTAAACCGTCAAGAATTCGTAATTTTGCGATGAAAGTCCTGCAGAGATGTGCCCAAGTGGCTGACTGCTGGTAATTGCCAAGACTTGTCGCAGTAGCTCGGGGGGTAACTCCCAGCCGTTACTGACCCGTTCCAGGAAGCCGTGGACATCAACCACGTTCATTCGTTGTTCATACAAATTGAGATCGAACGAGCTCCGGCTTGACTGCGTGTCCTTGGTAAGAAGAACTGTTGGAAGCCACTTTGTATCAGCGCAAAGATAATCCACGAGGTTATGAATAGGAGCCGTCAATAATGAAGATGACCCCAATGTGGATTCAATTAATTGACTCAAGTCAATTTTAGAGATGTTGATTTGCTGCCAGTAGTCACTTCGATGGCAATGCACACCGTCCAGCTTCCATTTCCAACCTTGGAATGCGAGCAACGGTTTCTGAACGTCGCTGCAGATTCTCTCTCTTTCCTTAGCAACACGTTCGTAATAGTCCAGATAGAAACGATAGCTCAACTTGCCATTTGCTTCTTCGCAGCCGATTGCAGCCATGCTTGCCTTTTGATTGTATTCTTTAATTTCATTACTTGCCTCTTCCGGGCATCCCAATTGCTCGAGGATAGTATCAATCTTTCCGTCCAAGAACCGACGTTGCAAAGCCAACATGTAACGGTTTGCAAAAATACCACGATGATCCATTTTGAACGATCTTTCATAGGCAGCCGGAATCTGCAGATCTTGCAGAATCTTAAAGGGGAGCGTTGCGAGGGAAGCGAGATTGTTCATTGAAAAATTTCCGGCAAGTGGGGGATCCCGAGCAACCAATTCGCGGCTGTTTCCAAAATTAGTTCACCAGCTGAGGCTGCAGTGAAATCGCGGTTGCAGTTTCACTGCAGCCCTTATTGTTCGAGTTGAATATTACAATAATCAATATGTAAATGGGACCGCCGTTTCTTCGCTGGTCTTGCTGATACGGACATGAGTGCCCTGTGCGACGCCAGCTTGGCTTGAAAAATCAACTCACGCCACAGGCTGTCACACTCATGTTTGAGTGGCGTTTGCTTTTTTCTATGGAAGACTCGTTTTTTTTCGGATAATTCGCACCTTATGGTGTTGTTTTTGCTGACACGGCTCCGGCTGGGATCAATGCCGATCGAGAATCGGCGATGCTCGCATGACGCAACTGCGGAAGTCGACGGCTGTGATTTTAGTCCAGTGATTTCAACCCGCTGTTTCCGAAATATGAGATTCACAACAACCGAATACCGAAGTGCTTTTTTTCGTTTTTTGCGCCTGTGCGAGGAACCAAGAACGCTGTTTTGTTTGTAGCAAGTTGCTAACTATCAAAACCACCTTTTGTCATAGGACGTTGAATCATGTTTCAGATCAAAACATTTCTTGCAACTCTTTCGCTTACCTTTGGAATGGTTGCCGGTAACGCTGCGTACGCGCAGTTTCGTGGAGAACCAACCAGAGCCAACATCCAAGTTGGTGAAGACGTCTTGAATGAGGGACGGCGAGGCAATCTCATGAGGCCATTGACTGAGCACATGACAAACGACGTCGATGTTCTGCGCAGATTGGGCGTTGAAAGCGAGCACGCGTACAGTTTGGCCAAATCTGCAGATGACATTTATAGTGTTTGCATGATGTTGGGATACTCTCATGAAGAAGCGGTCGGCACTGTCAAGAAAATTCTCTCGGAAGTCGTTCTTGCGGAAGATGACCCTGAAGGAGAAGGGGTTGTCTCCTCGCTCTTTGCGGCCGGCTCTGTCCTCGTTGGTGCGGTCCTTCTAGGAAGCTATGCGATCGCTGATGCAATTGTAGACTATGGTGATACGTGGGGGCCTGGTTCCAGTGACGATGGAAAAGAGGACTCATATGGGGATGAGGGCTCCGATGATAGTTCTGGTGATGGTGAGTCAGACGGCGGTTCAGACGATCAAGGAGATGACGGTGTTGATCGTGATTCTTCACGAGAAAAACTACCCACCCCCACGATCATCCAAAAACCCGTATTTGGTCCGCACATTGTGACCTTCGATTGAACCCTGTTAAGGGTGATTTGGATAGGGCTTCGATCGCGATCCCCGCTTTGAAAGGCACGCTTGGAACGCTTCCACTTACCCCGTCGCTCTGCCCCGAGCGACGGGGTTTAATTTTGTCCTGCGTAGTCGTGGCTTTGCGGGGAAAACACAAACCTGCACAGGGTTACCATGAGGCCACACAGCCCAAGTTGCTGGTTCCGCAAGTCTGCAGTACGTCTGAAAATCGAGCAACAGGACTGACAGCAGCGTTTAGTGTGATGTTATGCGATTCACTGTTTCTGCGTTACAAACTTTGGAGTAGTGGTACCTCTGGAACCTTTTTGACCGCGTGTTTGAACGCGCGATACTGCGGCCTGCTTTGCGGAAAGTGAAGTTGTCCGTATGAAAAGCAAAAAGTCATCTTTTGACGGCCTGAAAAATCTGCCCAACGATGGGTTTTAATTGCTTTTATACGCGGCTCCACAGGCGAGGTGGCCGAATGCTTCTTAGATATCTTTTAACTTTGCAGCTTGGCTTCTGTTTTTGGATCAGCCGCTGAAATCTTGCAATTGGTAATGGGCAAAGTGCAGTGGCAAAGTGCAGTGGCAAAGTGCAGTGGTTCATTCAGTTGGATCAGCTCGTGCTGGGTGATTTATTCAAGTGCATTCGGACGTTTTTTGGCTAGCTCGTTATTGAGACGAATCGTGTTTCTTGCTCAACAATAGTCTCGCTAGCGAATTTTCACCGGCCGCACGGTTCGCCCATCTCCGCAGCAACGTCTGCCTGACAGAGCTTCGGTAATCCCTGAGGCGTTCGTTTTCTTTCATTTTTCATGAGAAAGGTCATTTCGGTCCTCGATACGCTGTCCAGGCAAGATTAGGCTTGTTTCTAGATAGTCCTTATTCAAATTGCAAATCCAGTGAGTCCTGCTATGCAACCTTCGGTCCGCTTCCGCTCTCTTTTGATGGTGATCCTGCTTTCCGTCCCGACGCTCGCACAGGACAAGCAAGCCGAGGCGAAGAAAGTAGTCGATGGAAAGGGTGCGAAGGCAGAGAAAACCGAATCTGCCTCCGGGGGCGAGGCGAAGCAAGCGGACAAGAAGACTAGCCCGGTAGCCAAGAAAGAAGTTCCCCCGGCAAAGATCGGCGTTCGCCAGATCAAGATCAGTGGCGCTTACGTCGATTTGGTCCAACCAGCGGGACTTGATCCGCTTTCGTTGCTAAGCGGCGGTCCTGGCGCGACGCGTTCCTATTTCAAGCTGACAAGCTTTCTCGACCGTTTCTCGGAAGACGATGCCTTCGATCACTTGGTGGTGGACTTGTCCTCGGGTTTCTCGATGAATTCGGCTCAACTGGATGAGTTGTCTCGTCATTTGAAGAAGGTCACGGCTGCTGGCAAAAAGACGCACGCCTGGCTGGAATCGGCAAGTCGCGAGGCACTCGAAATTGCATCCATGTGTGACACCGTCTACATGGCCGATTTCGGGGAAGTCGACTTCCCATCCGTCTCGATGCAATCGATGTTTTATCGCGATGCGATGGATTTGGTCGGTGTCAAAGCGTCCGTGGTTCGCGCCGGCGACTTCAAAGGCGCGGTGGAACCCTACCTGAACGCACGGATGAGTGATCACTTGCGTCAACACTATTTGGACATGCTTAGGAGTATCAACGATGCCGCTGTGGATCGTATAGCGAAAGGCCGTGGACTCAAAACGGCAGATGTGCGAGAACTGCAGTCCCAGCGGATGTGGCTCGCAAAGGAAGCCTTGGCCAAAGGGCTGGTGGACAAACTGGCGCCTTACGGAGCGATGCAAAAAGCGATCGGTGATGACATTGGTGAGAACCTGAACTGGGTCACCCCCAAGAAAGCAGCGAAGAAGGACGTTTCTTTCTTTCAACTGATGGGTGAACTCATGGCCGGTAGCAATTCAAGTGGTTCGGTCCAAGACAACACGATCGTCGTGCTGCACCTGAGCGGTGCGATCGTTGATGAGGGAGGCGCCGGTTCGATCGTGGCTGGACCTACTGTGGAACGGATCCAAAAACTGACGGAAGATGAGCGTGTCAAAGGCGTGGTCGTCCGAGTCAACTCGCCAGGCGGGAGCGCAACGGCCAGCGAGGCGATTCGCCAGGCGTTGAAGAAGCTTGCTGAAAAGAAACCGACGGTCATTTCCATGGGAGACGTGGCAGCGTCCGGTGGATATTGGATCAGTTGCATCGGGACGCCTATCTACGCTGAACGTGGAACGGTTACCGGTTCGATTGGTGTCTTCGCTATGAAGTTAAGCGGGGGCGCGTTGATGCGACGCATTGGTCTGCATACTGAAAACATTCAACTTGATGAATCAGCGAGTCTGTTTTCACTTGACCGAGGGTTCACGGAAGATGAAACCAAGGCGTTACAAAAGTCGATCGATTCGGTTTATGGGCGATTCCTGAAACTTGTCAGTGGTGCCAGAAAGATCCCCGTGGAAAAGCTTCGCACGCTTGCCGGCGGCCGAGTGTGGTCCGGAAGCCAAGCAATCCGGAAAAAACTTGTGGATCAAATCGGCGGGGTCGACGATTGCATTCAGCATATCGCTAAAAAAGCAGGGCTCGGGGACGAGTACAAGGTCACCCATCGCCCGATCACTAAATCGGGCCTTGATCTCAGTAGCTTGTTGGGAAGTGAGGACGAGGACATCATCTCAATCGATGGCCTCGGGGGAAGACTGCTCCAGGCGAATTCCACCACCCTCAGGCTTCTGAGAAAGCAAGGGCTCAATACGGATACATTGCAGTTGCTGATTAATGATTCGTTGGAATCGCATCAAAAACCAACCGCATGGCTGATGGGCCCCTCAAGTCTTTCCATCCACTGATCGGCCCCGCGGCATCCGTCGCGCACTCGGTGTTGAGAGCTTGAAGCAGGCGGCTAACGTGAACTTGTCTATTCTGACTGTCGCCGACGGCCGTTGGCAATCTCTGCTTGTGGAAACGCGAGGGATCGTGTGCGGAATATGTAAGATTACTTTCTTGAGTCTCGTGCCAAGGTTTGCTTTGGTAAACGCTTCGGCGATTTCATGCTTGGCATCTTCGTGACGTAACCAAGCAAAAAACATGTGGCAGTGACCAATTCATGCTTGTGGAACTCGACGCAGGCGCATGCTGCTTTCCATCGATCTCTGATGCCCATTTTTTGAGGGGGTGTGATTGCGAACGCTCGCCAAGAGATTTTCCGAGTTGAGCCATTCGGAGCGTAACTCGTCCGTTACCAAAGTTGATTTCCATCTTCGTCGCCTGGGTGCCAGCGTGCCTTATTCATTCGCTAGCCAATGCAAAGTGTCATAGCTGAAAAGATCTTATTTTGGGGCCTTTGGATGGTATCCGTCTCGCTTACGACTGCTGCATCGATGCCACCACGGGGGGTGGTTCTGGTAGCGTCTCGACGACAATGAAAAAATGTCAGTAAAGAAAGGTGTCATGGACCGCTTTGGCAGTTGAATTTTCGTTGCTGTCACAACGGTCGATGCCAGCGTTCGCTTGTCAATGATTATCGTCTTGTGAAACAGTCTGACGAGACGATTGCCACGAGAAGGTCACGTAGTCTGAAGTCAGTGTCAGAGGACTGCCGGTAGAGCAAGTGCAGGTTCTCCCGATCACGAAACGTGAGCTGGCGTGCCATCGCGTAGGTTAGCATGTTTTCCATGAATGCTTGCAAAAACTGGTCTTTGTCTTCCAGCAGGATTGTCTTCAGGCCTTGTGGCCCCTCAAAGACGCGGCCGTCCATATGGACGGTTCTCGTATCTACTGGGAAGTGTTTCGTTTGATTCTTGTCGGCCTGCCGTGTGCTGGCATAGTTGCTGACATCGGTGTACTGGTCCCGCCAGCGTCCGATCACGTCGAAGTTTTCCAAGGCGATGCCAAGGGGATCCATCTTTCTGTGGCAACTGTTGCAACTGATATTCTCTCGATGCGCATCAATCGTCTGTTTGATGGTCTCCGTTTTCGTCGGTGGATTGAGTGCTGCGATTTCCAGATCTGCTGGTGTCTCCAGATGATCGCCGTAGAAGCTTTTCAGTACCCATGCACCACGGTAGAACGGGTTGGTGTATTCTCCGTTGTTGGTCGTCATCAGCATGAAGCCCGCCTGAGAAAGCAAGCCTCCGCGATATCGCTCGTTCTCGCGCAGGGTCACTTTGGAGAATTCGGAAATGATCTCTTTGGGTCTGTAATCGACCGGCGATATTTTACTTGCCCCAGGCCTCTTGCCGGGAGTGGCGATTGGGTGCCCTTCGAGCTGATAGATGTAATTGAGCTCTGGCGTGATCATAACGAAATCAGAGTCAATGAAATTCATCAGACTTAGGTTGCTGGACAGCACTTCATTGAAAAACTTAACTGGTTCCTTTTTGATCTGATCTCTGACAAGGTCAAATTCATCAACAGTGAAAATACTTACGTCCGGTTCGATGATTTTGAGCTTTTCCAGATCGAGCCATTGGGAAACAAAGTCCTTGACAAACCGATCGGCTCTTTTGTCTTGCAGCATGCGCAACGCCTGTTCGCGACGGACCTCGGGGTCCCTCAGCATTCCCTGCCTCGCCAACTCGAAAAGCGTCTCGTCGGGCAAGGAGTTCCAAAGGAAATACGACATGCGTGCAGCGATCGCGTGCTCATCTAGAGCCCCCGAACCGCCTTCCTGCTTGAATAGGAAATTCGGGGAGCATAACATCCCACGAATTCCTGCTTGCAGGCCGCTGTAGATGCTTCGGTCCTGGGCGAACTCTTTTTCCGCATGCGCGTAGACTTGCTGGATGTCAGTGTCGGAAACAGGACGCCGAAACAGTTTCTGTGCAAGTTGTTTCAGGATGGCTCGGCATGCTTCATAGTCAGCTGCAGCATCGATGTCTTGACAATAGGTTGTATAAAAAGGTGTCTTTGGTGGCCACGATTCGTACACGGGGCCGGTGATAGTCGCTTTTTCAATGCAGAACATCCGCTGACGCCCACCGTCTTTGACTGAATTGCATCTCAGGACAATTGTGTCATCGGACGATAGTCGCGTCGTGAACCCTTCCCTGGGATCGTATTCTTGCCAAGCCGCATTTTTGGGAATCACTGTTACAATGCTTTGTCCTGTTCCAGCGTTCTTTCGAAGAAAGTAGCTCATCGAATGGCCGGTTGATGGGGGCTCATCGACATCGCTGTCTGAAACATCTTTGACGGCAGGTAATCTTTCTTCGGTGCGGCTGCCGGGAACAAGCTGCGCTGTGATATAGAAACCGTGTGGAACAATCCGATAGACACCGCTCGTTCTGACCGATGGATTGATTTTTATTTG
>NZGT01000007.1 GCA_002691025.1 Spirochaeta sp.
AAGATCCTCCACGGTGAGGTCGAGGCCGACGAGGGACTGGTGGAGTGGGGCTACGAGACCCACCGGGGCTACTTCGCCCAGGACCATGGTGACGTGCTTCAGGGTGACCACACGGTCGCCTCCTGGCTGTGGGACCAGGTCTCCATGTATCGGGCGGTGGTGAACATGCGCACGCCCATGTCGGGTCCAAACCAGGGCAGGCGACGTTTCGGGTTTGACTCACCAAGCTGCGTGGCCATGTCGATGCAGTCGCGTCGCCACACGGCCAGCAGGTCGGCGGCATTGAGGTCGGCGAAGCGCTCTCGCGCGATTTCAGCGTTGGTGCGGCCGGCCATGATGGAGTCGATGAGTTCCTTCTGGGTCGCGGCAAACTGTTCCTCGCCTTCGAGTGAGGCCATGGAGACGAGGTCGAAAAAATGGAGGTGGGCGACCACGTCCCAGGGTGTCCAGTCCATGAAGAGGGTGGGCCGGCTCCAGTCTTCTTCATCCAGGGTTTGAAGGAAGGTGTGGAACTCCTCCATTTCATCGATCAGATCCTGACTTTCCTGCATCATGTCCGTCTTCCTCCTGGCTCGCGAGATTCTTCTCTTCGGGTTAGAAGCCCAGCTGCTTGGCGAGGTAGTGCATCATGGTTTCGTCGGAGCCGCCCCCGATACTGCCAAGGCGTGAGTCCACGAAGGCCCGTCCCGCCGGACTCTCCTTCATGTAGCCATAGCCTCCGGAGAGCTGGATGCATTCGTCGGCCACGAAGCGGCTGACGCGAGCGACGAAGAGTTTGGCCATGCTGATGAGTTCGGTTGCGTCTTCGCCTTCGACCGTCTTGCGCACGCAGGCGTAGACCAGTTCACGAGCCGCCGTGATCTGCGTCAGCATGTCGACGAACTTGAACTGGCTGACCTGCATCTTGGACAGGGGCTTTCCGAAGAGGATGCGTTGCTCGGCCCAGCTCCGGGTCTGCTCCCAGAGATCGAGCGAGGCGCCAATGCTGGAGACACAGGCCACGAGTCTTTCGTCCTGGAACTGCATCATCTGCTGCTGGAAGCCGCGACCGATCTCGCCAATGGTGTGGGCGACGGGGACGCGAACGTTGTCGAAATAGAGTTGTCCTGTGTCGGAACCCACGTTTCCGATCTTGTCCAGCAGGTCGTAGCTGAACCCGGGCGAGTCGGTGGGCACGATGATCTGGCTGAACCCGCTATAGCCGGCTTCGGGGTCGGTGACGGCCAGAAGGCAGAGCCAGTCCGCGGTGGCGGCATTGGTGATGTAGATCTTCGAGCCGTTGATCACCCACTCGTCGCCGTCCCGCACAGCCCGGGTCTTGATGCCGGAGACATCGGAACCGGCGTCGGGTTCGGTGACGGCGATGGCCGAGACGGTTTCACCGCGAATCGCGGGCGCGAGGAATTGTTGTTTGAGTTCATCGCTTCCGAAGTGGGCGAGGGAGGGCGTCGCCATATCGGTGTGGACACTGATCCCCATGGTGACGCCTGCGTTGTCACAGCGGGAGAGTTCTTCGAAGAGGACCAGGCTGAAACTCCAGTCGAGGCCTGAGCCTCCCCAGGCCGGGTCGTAGCGAAGGCCCAGCATGCCCAGGTCGCCCATCTTCTTGTACAGGGTCTTGTCGAAACGGCCTTGTTGGTCGAACTCGCGTGCGCGCGGTCTGAGTTCCTTCTCCACGAACTCTCGCACCGTGGTGCGAAACATCTCGTGTTCGGGGCTTGAAAAGAGTGCATCCGACATGGTGGGGGCCTCCGTGGACGGTAATATCAGGCTTTGATTGTTACCCCAGTGGGCCGGGCGTTGCAATCGGGGTCACCGGCTCCGACCCGGGGGCCGGGCCGGGGAAGGGCGTGCCCGATTCAATCGAAATCAGCGCCCGACATGTCGGCATTCTTTCTTGCTCTTTCAACCAGATCCCGGGCCACGGGGCCCATCTGGGTGGGATCGTCGATGGGTTGGGCGGTGGGGCCTCGATGCCAGGATTCGGCGACAGCGAGCACATTGCCCGAAGCCTCGAAGACGCGCCCCGTCACATCCCGGGATTCTGCGCTGGCCAGCCACGTCGTGATGGGGGCGACCCAGCGAGGGTGGCTGGCGGCGGCGTCCTGGCCGGCGGTGGCCAGATCTTCGGTCATCCGGGTCAAGGCGCCGGGCGCAATGGCGTTGACTGTGACTCCATATCGCGCCAGTTCCCTGGCTGCGATGATGGTGAAGGAGGCGATGCCCGCCTTGGCGGCACCGTAATTGGTCTGACCCGGATTCCCATAGATGCCGGAAACCGAAGTGGTGTTGATGAGTCGTGCATCGATGGGGGTTCCTGCTTTGGACTGCTCGCGCCAGTAGGCGGCGGCTTGTTGTGAGGGTGCGTAGGTGCCCCGGAGATGGACCTGGATGACGGCGTCCCATTCTTCGGGCGTCATGTTGGCCAGCATGCGGTCCCGGAGGATCCCCGCATTGTTGATCAGGACATCCAGTCGGCCAAAGGTGTCTATGGCCTGCTGAATCATTTCGCCCGCAGCCGCATAGTCACTGACGTTGGCGTAGTTGGCGACGGCCTGGCCGCCTGCGCTCTTGATTTCGGCTACCACGTCATCGGCGGCAGACGAGCCCGCTCCGCTGCCGTCCCGGTCTCCGCCGAGATCGTTGACGATGACCCGGGCCCCGTGTTCGGCGAGCATGAGTGCGTATTCCCGGCCGATACCCCGGCCGGCTCCTGTAATGATGCATACGCGATCTTCACAAAAACGAGTCATCTTGATCTCCTGGATATAAGGGTGATGTCGGTCAGGGAAGGGGCAGGACGCGGGTCCCATCGAGATAACCCAATTCCACCAGTTCCGTCCCGGGCACGACGCGAGCGAGTTCTTCGCGGATGGGATTTGTATCGGTGTCGATGGAGAAGCCGGGCATCCAGTCGTCGTGGTGACAGAGGACGAGCTTCTTCGGGCGAAGTCGATCCGCTTGTTGCGCCACGAATTGAGCGAGTGAGCCCTGGATGGGTTCGCCGTCGATGTTGCCGCGACCCGCTGCAGCCAGGATGGCGACATCGGGCTCCAGGATGTCCAGGATTCCGGACCAGTGCCCGGAGGTGTCCTGGTAGAGGAGTCGGCCATCCGGAGTGTCGAAGAGATAGAGGAGCGCGCCGCCGTCGCCGCGATCCCCTTGCTGGGAAGTGACCAGGTGCTCGATGGAGGGGGGCGGAATCTCGGTGGCCAGATACTGTACGAGTTCCTCGAAGCGGGCTTTCTGTTCCTGCCAGGTCAAGCCGAGTTCTCCGATGCAGACTTCTCCGGCGTTGGCCATCTGGCTATGACTCCAGACGCAGGAATGTTGACTCGGGTAGACGGAGACGCGAACGCCCTGGCCGAGATCAATGGTTTCCCCTCCGGCGACGCAGATCATCTGGTCCAGAGGGACGCCGGCTTGCTCCATGACCCGAATGGATTCGTAACTCCCGATGATCCGGGCCCCTGTGTTCTGTGCGATTCGTTCCGCCCCGTAGAGATGGTCGAAATGCGAGTGCCCGATGACGATCCAGTCGGCTTCATCAACATCATCGGCGAGGAGACCCGTGCCCTGGGCGCCTTCGGCCCGGTCGATGTAGGCATCCAGGAAGATCGATAGGCCCGCTGTCTTGAGCCGGAAGGTGGCGCAGCCATACCAGTCGAGGACGGTCCCGGGATCGGTCATGGGTGGGCTTTCATGATGGACTAGACGGAGGCGCTGACACGGGAGGGAAGTTCGGTGGCGAGAATCTCGGCGGCTTCTTGCACCATTTCTTCGAGAATCAGCGCTGCGGGGCGCCGCTCCTTGAGCATGCCCGAAGTCTGCCCTGCGGCATTCATCAGCAATTCATGGCGGCCGGCTTCGCGAGCGGAATGCTCCAGATCGCGAATCAGCACGGCCTGCGCACCCATGGGAAGGGCCATCATCCCCTCTCGTTCCCAGGCTTCGATCATCGGGTTCGAGATGTTTCGCATGGTCTTGCCGCTGTAGAGTCGCGTGACCACGGTGTCTTCGGCACTGGCATCGAGGATGCGTTGCTTTTGCAGATCCGGTTGATTGGCTTCGTCGGCCACAAGAAAGGCCGTTCCGCACCAGGCGGCCGCAGCTCCTGCAGCCAGAACGCCCGCAAGAGCGCGTCCGTTGGCGATGCCGCCCGCTGCGATGACCGGCGTCGGGTGCACGGCTTGCATGACCTGGGGAAGCAGTGCCAAGGTGCCAATCCGGCCCGTATGTCCTCCGGCTTCGGTTCCCTGGGCCACCACGAAGTCAGCGCCGGCTTCGGCGACTTGATGAGCGCCTCGGACGTTGCCCACCAACGAGAGCACGGTGGTGCCGTTGGCCTTGAGGGCGTCGGCAAAGGGCCCGGGTGAACCCAGACCCGACGCAAAAACCGGGACTTCCTCTTCCAGCAGGACTTCAATCTGGGAGCCCGCCCAACTCTTGCCTTCCTCCACCCAGGCCCCCATGGCGTTGTCTTGAGGCGGAGCCTTCTTGAGTTCGATGCCGAGTTCTTCTGCGATTCGTTTCACGGCGTCGACGTGTTCCTCGGGCAGGGTGAAAGAGGGCATCGGGGAGGCGGCCGCCTGGCTTCCCCGCGGAATCAGGAAATTGGCCGAGAGCAGCAGGTCCACGCCGAAGGGCTTGTCGGTGAGCGAGCGGATCTTGCGGATCTCGTCTCGCAATTCATCGGGCGAGTAGCCGACGCCGCCGAGAACACCGAGTCCACCCGCATTGGAGACGGCGGCGGCCAGTTCGCCGCAGGCCGTCGGGGCGCCGGATCCGGCAACCGGGCCCATGCCGGCCAGGATGACCGGGTACTCGATGCCGACTCGGTCGCAGAATTCCGTTCGGAGGGTGGGGCGGGTCATGGCATTCGCTCCTCTATCGTATAAGGGGTTTTACGGGTCACTTCGAGCGCGTCTAGGCTCTCAGTTCCTCCATGTAGTCTCGTGTTTCCTCGGGGCTTGCGAAGGGAAAGGTCAGCAGGACCCGGTCGATCAGGCCGTCGAAACGGGCCTTGATGGCCGCCGAAACCTGATGCGGCTCAGCCACCACGGCAAAGTGTCCGAGGATGTCGTCGTCGATCCGGCGTCCCATCTCTTCCCATTCCCCCCGTTTGGAGAGAATGTTCAGTTCGGTCTGGAGATCTCCCCAGCCGTGCATGTCCAGAACGCCGCGATAGGCAGGAGTGGATCCATAGAATGCAATCTGCCGTGTCACGGCGGTTCGCGTTTCCTCCCATTGCTGTTCATTCTTTCCACTGACGACGAAAGCGGGGTAGCAGAATTCGAAGTCGTCACGGGATCGTCCGTTGGCATCCAGACCGCGCTGAACCGCGGGGTGGGTGACCTCGCGCAAATAGCGCTCGGTGGTGAACGCATGGATCAGCATGCCATCGGCCACCTCACCGGCGACTTCCGTCATCTTGGGACCGACGGCGGCGATCACCACGGGCGGAGCGCCGTGTGCATTGTTGGTGGGGGTGAACATGGGGGTCATCAGCGTGTGGGAGTAGAATTCGCCCCGGAAGTCGAGAGGTGCGCCCTCGTACCAGCAGTCCCAGATGGCTCGCATGGCGAGAACGAATTCCCGCATCCGGGCGGCGGGCTTCGACCACGGCATGCTGAAGCGTTTTTCGATGTGCGGTTTGATCTGCGAGCCAAGGCCCAGGACGAAGCGTCCTCGAGAAAGACTCTGGAGATCGTTGGCCTGCACGGCCACCGTCATGGGGTTCCTTGAGAAGGCCACGGCGATGGACGTGATCAGTTTGATCCGTTCCGTATGCTCGGCGGCCAGAAGCATGGCGAAGAAGGGGTCGTTGCTCAATTCCGCCGTGACCAGTCCGTCGTAGCCTTGTTGTTCAAGTTCGCGGGCGCGAGCGGGCACACTGTCCAGGGTTCCGTTGATCGAGGCATCAATTTTCATGGGGCATTCCTTCTTGTTTTGATTTTCGTGCGAAAGGCCGGTCAGCCTTCCGCCAGTTCATCGAGCCGAGCCATGGTGTCGACGTATTCCTGGGCCAGTTCTTCCATCAGGGTCCGAACCGATTTGACGTGATTCATGGATCCGACGATCTGACCCACGAAGTAGTTGTCGAGTTGGCGCGCCCCGGGGCTCTTGTGAGAGGTTCGGGCGATGCGAGCGCGAGCCTCACGAACCAACCGGGGCTGCAGCGGCATGGGGAGTGGTTCGGGATTCGAGGGATCGTTCCATGCGTCGGTCCAGGCGCTCCGGAGTTGTCTTGCGGGCTTGCCCGTGAGAGAGCGGCATCGAATCGTATCGCTCGAGGAGGCTTCCAGGAACTTCTCTTTGACCACGGGGTGGGTTTCGGCCTCTTCTGTGGTCAGCCAGGCGGAACCCATCCAGACGCCCTGGGCTCCGAGTGCGAGGGAGGCTGTGATCTGTCGCCCGCTCCCGATTCCGCCGGCGGCGAGGACCGGGATGGGGTCCACGGCATCCACGACTTCCGGGACGAGAACCATGGTGGAGACCTGACCGGTGTGACCGCCGGCCTCGTAGCCCTGGGCGACAACGATGTCGACACCGGCTTCCACGTGACGACGCGCGTGTTCGACGGTGCCCGCCAAGGCCGCCACCTTCACGTTCTTCTCTTTGCCCATCTCGATCATCCAGGGGGGCGGTGGGCCGAGGGCGCTGGCAATCAGGCTGATCGGGTGTTCAAAGACCATTTCGATGATGTCGCGTTGTTTTTCGTACCCCACGGCGAATTCGGGCTGGAGTTTCGTGTCTTCGGGGAGTGGCGGCACATCATGCTGTTTGAGCAGATCGTCGAGGAAGAGACGGTGTTCTTCGGGAATCCGGGAGTCCATTTCCTCGCCGTCAAAGCCACCCTTGTCGCTTCCCGCGAATTTGCTGGGGAGAAGGAGATCGACGCCGAAGGGTTTGTCACCGACTTCGTTCTTGATCCATTCAAGCTCGCTCTGGAGATTCTTCTTGGAGTGGCCCGCGACCCCCAATACACCGAGGCCGCCGGCCTTGGATACGGCGGCGGCCACGTCGCGACAGTGCGTGAAGGCGAAGACCGGCATGTCCAGTCCAAGGTCTTCAGCGAGTTTTGATCGCATGACGTTCCTCCCGGAAAGAGTGGCGCGAGGCCAGGGGATCCAGAGTGTAGTCTGTGTGCCCCCGGCTGCATCCGCCAAAGGGGTAGGGATCTACTGATCCTCTTCTATCCAGGCGGCTTTTCTCTTGCCCAGGAACGCCGCCATGCCTTCCTTGGCCTCCTCTCCGGAGAAGAGTTGGCCCGACAAACGTGCCGTGTATTTGAAGGCTTCCTGGGTCTCCATGGCGGGTACGTCATAGACGAGCCGTTTGGCCTGGCCCAGGGCCTTGGGTCCCCCCTTGCGAAGATCCGCCAGGACTTCGTTTACGGCGTCGTCGAGCTGATCAGCCGGGACGGCTCGACTGATGAGCCCGTACTCGGCCGCCTTGGAGGCGGGAAACCGGTTTCCGCGCAAGAAGGCTTCCATGGCCTCGCCTCGTCTCATCTTCGGCAGGCAGACCACTGAAATGATGGCCGGGATCACGCCGAGGCGGACTTCCGTGAAGCCGAATTTGACGTCTTCCTGGGCAATGGCGATATCGAGAGAGGCCGCCAGACCGTTGCCTCCGCCCACGACATGGCCTGCGATCCGCCCGATCACCGGAATCGAGGCGTGCTGGATCTTCTCCAGCATCTCTTCGAAACCAATGGCGTTCTTGGCAGTCGCATCGGTCTGGGCGACGCCCGATCGTTCCTTCAGATTGGCGCCGGCGCAGAAGGTGGAACCCTCGTTGGTGATGACGAGCGCCCGAATACTCTCGTCGGCTTCGGCGGTATCGACGGCGTCGCTCAGCCCCGTGAGCAGGGCCATGCCCAGGGCATTTCGATTTTCTACGTCAGCCAGTGTGGCTGTCATGATTCCGTTTTCTGTCGTGACCTTGACGGGGTTCATTGAAACTCCATTGCTCGCTGAGCGAGGTGCGTGAGAAGGATGAGAGGATGGGCGTAATACGGGGCCACCGGCGGTGGACCATCCAATGGATTCCGGATGACGGTTCGGCTGGAGGCTGATTTTGAGGGGGGAGCCAGCGGTAATATTGATTGCATACGGTTACCCCACGTGATACAAATCTGCAATCCACCGGGGGGGCCGCCAGGCTTCTCCGGAGTCACCCCCAACACGTACAGGAATGCCATGAACCCTCTACTTGCTCCGGTGCTCAAGAGCCGGATGGATGTGCGCAGCCCGGAATATGCAGAGAACCGGGCGGACATGCTCGAGAAGCTCGAAGTCGTCGAGGCGCTTCACGACGAAGCGGAAAAGGGCGGGGGTGAATATCACCACGAGCGTCTGGCAAAACGGGGCAAGCTTCCCGTGCGCGAGCGGATCCGGCTGGCTCTGGATCCTGACAGTCCTTTCTTCGAGATCAGTCCCCTGGCGGGATACGACTCAGAGTATCCGCCGGGCGGTGGAGCCGTGCTGGGCATCGGCATCATCGCGGGCGTGGAGTGCGTGATCTTCGCCAACGATCCGACCGTGCTCGGTGGAGCCCTGACCCCGTATGTGGGCAAGAAGTGGATGCGGGCTCTGGAGATCGCACGAGACAACCGGATCCCCTATGTGAGTTTTGTTGAATCGGCCGGAGCCGATCTCCGTCGTGGCGGAGGGGGTGGAGGCGGAGACAAGAAAAAGGCTCGTGCGCCGCGCACCAGTCACTTTGCCGAGACGGGCGAGTTCTTCTACGAGATGATCGAACTCTCCAAGCTGAGGATTCCGACGGTCTGTGTCGTTTTCGGGTCCTCGACGGCAGGCGGGGCCTACCAGCCCGGTATGTCGGAGTACAACATCGTCATCAAGGAACAGTCGAAGATCTTTCTCGGAGGTCCGCCGCTGGTCAAGATGGCGACGGGAGAGATTTCCGATGACGAGACCCTGGGTGGAGCCCAGATGCATGCCGAGGTTTCGGGTCTGGGCGAGTATTTTGCGGAGGATGAGCCCGATGCC
>NZGT01000008.1 GCA_002691025.1 Spirochaeta sp.
GGCCTCTTCTCAAGAAAACTGGAGACGCCCTCCGCGACGTCAGGACGCGCCCCCATATACTCGATCGCCTGGGAATCCACGCGATGAGCCTCCATCGGATGAGTGGCGCCGAGCATCTTCCAGAGCATCTGGCGCGCAAGCGCCACGGCCACACCACTGGTGTTCGCCACGATTTCCGAAGCGATCTCACGAGCCCGGGGCAGGAGGTCTTCCTCGGCCAGCACTTCCGAAACCAGCCTCTGCTCCAGCGCCTCCTGGGGTCCAAAAATACGCCCCGTCGCCACCCACTCCATGGACTTGGAAATGCCGACGATGCGCGGCAGGAACCAACTGCTGGCAGCCTCGGGCACGAGCCCTCGGCGGGCAAACACAAAGCCGATCTTCGCCTTCTCACTCGCGAGCCGGATATCCATCGGCAGGGTCATGGTCACCCCCACGCCCACCGCCGGGCCGTTGATGGCCGCGATCACGGGCTTCCGGCACTCAAAGGTCCGCAGCGTAACAAGGCCACCCCCGTCGCGGTGCGGCTCCCGGGGAGCACTCCGGGCTTCCCCCTCCTCCGCCTTGCGGGTGGCGAAGGTTTCCGTGCCGGCCCCCAGATCCGCCCCCGCACAAAAGGCCCGCCCCGCCCCGGTGACAATCACGACCCGGACGGCGTCCTCTGTATCGGCATACTCATACAGGTCGAGCAGATCCTGCTGCATGGTGTCATTGAAGGCATTCAAGCGATCCGGACGGTTGAGGGTCACCGTGAGGATCCCATCCTCAAGATCCGTTAGAAGTGTTTCGTACGCCATGTCTTCTCCCATGCCTGGTTTCTGATCCGGGCTTAGCTTAGCCCGACTGCGTCCGCTCGAAAGGCGAACATGGTACCCTTCGGGCGAGCGAGCATCCGAAAAGGGATGCGGAAAGAAAGCAAGGGAAAGAAGAAGACCGCTATGCGAATCGGTGTACTCAGCGACACGCACAACAACATGAAGAGCGTTGAACGGATCGCTGAAATCTTTGAAAGCAGTGACGTCGAACGGATCATCCATACCGGTGACATCACACAAGCAAAAGTACTCGACGCCCTCTCCGGACTCACCGCGGAAATCCATGGCGTATACGGCAACAACGACCTCGGCGAAAAAGAAACCCTCGAAGAAGCCGCGGAACGCAATGGCATGTCGTTCCATGACGGCCCCCTGGAACTCGACTGGGCCGGACGGAAGATCGTGGTGGTTCACGACCCCAGGGATCTCGAGGGCGTGCTTGCGCCCCACCATGACCTGGCCCTCCACGGCCACACCCATCTCCACCGACTGGAGGAAGTCGAGGGCAGTCTTGTTTTCAATCCCGGCGAATGTGCGGGATCCCTCAAAGGGTACAACCGGGTCGGACTGGTCGATCTCGAGTCCCTGACCTGTGAACTCAAACACTTCTAGAACCGGTTTCTGGAAGGCGGGAGACAAAAGCGGATGAGTTGGAAGAAAGAGGTCGAGGGCATCGAGGCGCGTCGAGCCGCAGCCCTGAAGATGGGCGGCGAAGAAGCCATTGCTCGACAACACGCGAAGGGGCGGATGACGATTCGCGAGCGTATCGACGCGTTGAGCGACGAGGCCAGCTTTCGAGAAGAAGGCCCCCTGGTCGGGCACGGCGAAATGGATGACGACGGATCCCTGCTGGAGTTCGCTCCCGGCAACTATGTGCTCGGGACAGCCCAGGTGGACGGGCGCCCCTGCGCGTTGGGCGGCGAAGACTTTACCCAGCGCGGAGGCTCGCCGACTTCGGCGGGCTTGCGCAAGAGCGTGTATGCCGAAGACCTTTCACTTCGTTATCGCATCCCCCTCATCCGCTTCCTGGAAGGCGGAGGCGGGAGCGTGACCGGAACCGGGGGAAAGGGATCCAAGGCGCCTCGGGCCATGGGCGACCCCGTCTTTGCACGGTCCCGCTTCAAAACCATCGCCGATGTCCTGGAAGACGTTCCCGTGATCAGTGCCGCCATGGGACCCGTGGCCGGCCTGCCCGCCGCGCGGCTGGCCGCGTCGCATTTCTCCGTGATGATACGGGGGCTCTCCCAGGTCCTGATTGCCGGCCCTGCGCTGGTGGAACGCGCGACCGGAGAAGTCCTCAGCAAGGAAGAACTCGGAGGGGCGGCCATTCACCTGAAGAGTGGGGTCGTGGACAACGCCGTGGACAGCGAAAGCGAACTGATGGACGAGATCCGTCGCTTCCTCTCCTACCTCCCCATCAACACGAGCCAGATGCCGGCCCGGGCGGAAACCGTCGACGACGACCCGGAACGCGCCGAAGAGTTCCTGCTCGACGTCATTCCGAGAGAGCGACGCAAGGTCTACAAGATCCGGAAGATCATCGACGCGGTGGTGGATCGGGATTCTTTTTTCGAGATGACCCGCTACTTCGGCCGTTCCCATGTCACCGGACTGGCACGACTCAACGGCTGGCCCGTGGGCATCTGGGCCAACGACCCCCACTTCTACGCGGGTTCCATGACGGCCGACGCCGCCCAGAAGGTCAAACGCTTCATCAAACTCTGCGACACATTCCATCTTCCCATGGTGGCCCTGGTGGACGAACCCGGCTTCATGATCGGATCGGAATCGGAGAAAGCCGCCACGATCCGTCACGGCGTAGACACCATCTGCGCCACGGTGAATTCGGTGGTGCCGTGGGCTTCGGTGATCCTTCGAAAGACATTCGGCGTCGCTGCCGCGGCCCATTTCGGCCCGGAGGCTGAGATCTACGCCTGGCCGTCCGCCGAGGGAGGCGCCCTGCCCCTGGAAGGGGGCGTGGCCGTCGCCTTCCGCAAAGAGATCGCCGAAGCCGAAGATCCCGAGGCCAAGCGACGCGAACTCGAGGAGAAACTGGCCAGCGGACGCAACCCCTACGCGCGAGCGGAAGCCTTCGGCATCCATGACCTGATCGACCCGCGACAAACACGAAGGACCTTGTGTCAATGGCTGGAACTGGCCCGGCCGGTGCTGGAGGAACAGGTCCTGGGGCAAAGAGGTCCGGCCTAGAGACGCACGCGCCTAATCCGAACCCGAAGAAGACCGGGCCAGGCGACCCATCGCTTCGCCCAGGCGAAGCGATGTACCGGGAGGACGGCTGTCGAGCGAAACCCGGCCCGGGGCGGCCACCACCACCAAGGTGGAGCCGAATTCAAAATGGCCCCACTCCTGTGCTTTTTCCAGAGCGACACCCGGGGCGGGATAATCGCGCACCGGCGCCCCCCCCGAGTCGCTCCGGGTCGTCAGGTCATCAAAGCCCAGTTTCACCTTGCCCACCATCATGGCGCCCACGGCGACGATGCAAAGGTCCACCGGCGATTCCGGGCTCGCGCCCTCCGAAAGCGCCACCTGGGCCACCAATCTTTCGTTCCGGGCAAACAGGCCATCCACGCCCTCGATCCCCAACCGATTGACGGGCCAAAGCGAACCCGGCACGTAGACGGCGCGACGAATCCACATATCGCAAGGCGCATGAAAGCGATGATAGTCGCGAGGCGAAAGGTAGAGGGTGGCATACTGACCGCCTTCAAAATGCCGAGCCAGAGCGGGGTCCGCGATCATCTCGGCGAGACGGTAGGTGCGACCCTTGGCCTGCAACAAAGTCCCCGCCTCCACCCGTCCCGAAGCCCCCCACGCGCCATCGCAAGGAGACACGAAGGACCGCGGGTCAGAGTCCACAGGACGCACACCGGGACGAAGGGCCCGAGTGAAGAAAGCCTGAATGGAGCGAAAATCCTTCAGTGGATCGCGCACCTCAGTGAAATCCACGCCCACCGCTCGGCCAAACAGGAGGCAGACAGGCTTGCGCAACGGGGCGGGCCAAGTAAGACCGGCCAGCTTTCCCGCCCAGGCCGAAAGCAGACTGGAGGGCAGCCAGCGCAAGAGCGCCAGGAACCCGCCCTCTTTGGCCGAGAGCGGTCGTCGCTCCGCCGCATGATCGTCTCGAGATTCACCCACCCTCCAAGTCTCCCTGAATTACGACGCACTGACACCCCCTGGGAAGCTCTTTTCTCGCCTGGAGACGCCTCGCATGGAGCGGGTGATTTCGGTCACGGCGACTCACACGGTTCCGTGGCTCACTCTTGCCTGGCTTGTTGAGGGCCATGCGAAAGGAGTCCCCATGAGTGAAACAACCGGCCTTTTCGGCTTGATCCTGCTTGGGCTGACTTGGTTTGCACTGCGAGATATGTCGGCACGCAAGAACCCTCGTCGTCCCCGGCGCTGAGGCGAGGCGCGCTCCTGCGTGAAAACCCGCTCCGCGGGACCCCAGGGCCACGTATGCAACTCGTCCCGGACTGGCATATGGTTCCGCTTCGCCCGGAACCCCACCGCGCCCCCTCCTCATGAAGAAGACCCTCGACGCATTCATCGCAAGATTCCTGATTCGCTGGGTGGATGCGGTCCGCCGCCATGCGCGAGCCATCGTGGTGTCCACGGGCCTGCTCACCGGAGCCCTGGCGATCTACACCGTCCTCGCTCTGGGAATCAACTCGGACAATGTGGGTCTGGTTCCCGACACCCTGCCCTCGCGACAAGCGCACGAAAATTTCATCCGTCACTTCCCTAATCTGGAAGAGGCGATTTTCGTGGTCATCGACGCCGACACACCGGAACTCGCACGAGAAGCCGCCGACCAACTGGTCCAGCGACTGAGCGACGAGCCGGAAACCATCACCCGTGTCTATCAGCCGGGATCCGGTGAATTCTTCCAACACCACGGACTGCTCTACCGGAGCGTGGATGAACTGGATGACTTTGCCGACCAGATGGCCCGCATCCAGCCCCTCGTCGGTCAATTGGAGGCGAGCCCGGACATCCACACCATGGTGGCCCTGCTTGAGGATGGCCTCCAGGAAAACAGCGGGCACGATCTGGCCAGCGAGGACTGGGTGGCCGTGCTGGATCGAGTCGGACAGGCCACAGTGGCCACCTCCCACGAATACCCCGTGGCCGTTTCATGGGAAGAGGTCCTGCTCCGGGGGTCGGCCCTGGACATTTCCACACGTCGGGTGATCGTCGTCCATCCCATCCTTGACTACGAAGACATCCTGCTGGGCCGAAAACCCATGAATGTGATTCGCGAGGCGGCCCTGGATCTCGGACTCTCCAAGGAGACGGGCGTCCAGATCCGCCTCACCGGAACCCCTGCCCTCAACTACGATGAGATGATCGGGATTGCGTGGGATGTCGGCGCCGCAGGATTGTTCTGCTTCGCCATGGTGGCCTTCGTCCTGAGGCGGGCGCTTCGCTCCACGCGAATGGTCATCGCCAGCCTGCTCACCTTGCTGACCGGACTCATCTGGACAGCCGCCTTCACCGCGGCCTCCATTGGCAGCTTGAATCCACTCTCGATCACCTTCGCCATCCTCTTCATCGGCCTGGGGGTCGACTTCGGTCTCCACCTCGGCACGGGGTATATGGACCAGAGGCGTCAGGGCGACGATCATGCCGAAGCGCTTCGAATGGCGGCCGCCCATGTCGGTTCATCCCTGGTGATCTGCACCATTACCACCTCCATCGGCTTCTATGTCTTCGTTCCCACCGACTATCGAGGCGTGGCGGAACTCGGCCTGATCGCCGGCACGGGCATGTTCATCATCCTCGGGTTGACGCTGACCCTGTTTCCCGCGCTGATCAGCGCGGGTCTGGCCATCAACCCCGAAAAAGACCTGGAGGCGCCCTTGCGCTTTCAGACCCGATTCTGGCAAAGCCTCTCCCACCATCCGGGCGCGGTGCGAGCCACGGCCGCCGTCGCCTTCATCATCGCGGGGGGCATCGCGGCCCAGGGGCTCCGCTTCAATGCCAATGCGGTCGACATGCGCGATCCAGATACAGAATCCGTACAGGCCTTTCGCGACCTGCTCGACAACACCCTCACCTCGCCCTGGTACCTCAATGTCCTGATGCCCGACCTCGACTCCGCCACCCGCCTTGGTCAGGAACTCGAAGCCCTGCCTGAGGTCTCTCACGTGATGACCCTGGAAACCTTCGTGCCGGAGGACCAGGAAGAAAAGCTCGCCATCCTCGACGACGTGGCCTTCCTCTTTGAAATCCCGGAAACCCGAACCGGAGCCGCATCCCCGGCCACAACGGAGCAGCAGATCGAAGAATTGAGCGGCCTGCGCGACTACCTCTCAACCCAGGTGGAAGCGGGAGGGAACGCTCCCCTCAACCAGGCCATGTCCCGGTTGCGCGACCACCTGGACCGGTTCCTTGATCGCATCCAGACGGGCGATGGAGCCGATGACGCCCTGGCGCAACTCCAGGTTCTCCTTCTCGATCCCTTCCCCGCTCACCTCAAGCGACTGCGTAAGAGTCTGGATGCCCAGGAGATCCGACAGGAAGACCTGCCCCAGGAGGTCTTCGAATCCATGCTCACCGAGGAAGGCATCGCCCGGATTCAAGTCTATCCGGCCCATGCCCTCCAGGACGGCCCTTCTCTTCGGCGTTTTGTCGAGGTGATCTCCGAAGCCGCCCCCAATGCGGCGGGCGTCCCCCTCAACCTGGTCGAATTCGGCGACCTGATCCGTTCCTCCTTCTTCCAAGCCCTTCTCTCAGCCGCCCTGATCATCGCGCTGATCCTCTGGTTCATGTGGAAGAGCGTGGTGGACATGCTGCTCGTCATGGCGCCCCTGACCCTGGGCGCACTTCTCACCACGGCGACGGCGCGCCTGCTGGACATCCCCCTGGACTTCACCAACGTGGTCGTTCTGCCTCTACTCTTCGGCATTGGCGTGGACAGTGCCATCCACCTGGTGCATCGCCACAAGGAGATCTCGGGATCCGGTGAAGATCTCCTTCAGACCTCCACCGCGCGAGCCGTCTTCTACAGTGCCTTCACGACCATCGTCAGCTTCGGAAGTCTCGCGTTTGCGGGTCAGAGAGGGCTGGCCTCCCTGGGCATGATGCTGAGCTTCGGTCTGCTCTACACCATCGCCTGTGTGCTGATCGTCCTCCCGGCGCTGCTCGACCTACGCCGACCCGGTCCCGGGCCCGGTTCTGAAACGGCCGACCTGCAGGACTAGTCCTGCTTGATGGACAGCTTGACCTGTGCGGGCTCGATGGACACGGCCCGAACCTCTTCCGGGCTCTTCACCTGATCCAGACTGAGCGAAAAAGTGCGCCGCCCCAACTGGACCAGCAACGCGTCCACCTCCACCGCCAATTCCGTCGCACTCGCCATATACAGGTCGCGACGACGCCCCTCAAAACGCACCGCGACATCGGCGGGACTCACCGAGACCAACCGGTAGCCCTCCGGCAGGTTCTCGACCACGATGGGAACACGACGGTCCACCGTTTCCCGCGCACCGCCCGGAATGGCGATATACCAAAGCACCGCCGCCAACCCCAGAGCGAGCAAAGCCTCCCTCCAGGAGCCTCCGATCCGACTCAAGGCGCTTCGCGTCCCCGTCGTCCGGTCAAAACGGGCTACGAATGCGTCGATTTCGGCCCGGAGCGCGTCGGCGCTCTCCACGGTCTTGATCTCGCCCCCCCGCGCCACCGAGATCTCACCCCTTTCCTCAGACACCACAAGACAAAGTGCATCGCTTCTTTCCGCCAGACCCAGCGCCGCCGCATGGCGCGTACCCACGTGAGGGCCCAGTTGGGTGCGGTCGTTCGAGAGCGGAAGATGGGCGCCAAAGCGGATGATCTTGTTCGCGCGAACCAGGATGGCCCCGTCGTGACCCGGAGACGCCGCGTCAAAGAGACTCAGGAGAAGAGGCTCTGAAAAACGACCGTCCAGATGCATGCCCCCCTCAAGATGCCGACCCAGGGGTTCCCGCCCCGGCAAGACCACGAGAGCCCCCACGCGGCCCTCAGCCAGTTTCATCATGGCCGAGACCAGGGAGTCTTCCACATCCGGCGGTGGCTTCGGGGCGTTGCGACGAAGGCCCCACACCGCGATCCCCTCAAAGAGGCGGCGGAGATCATCCTGGAAAACCACCACCAACATCACGGCGACCACCGCGAAAAAGCCCTGAAGGACCAGGGTCGTCAGTTGCAGTTGCAACGTCTGGGCGACACCAAAAAGCGCGGCCAGGGCGGCCAGACCGAGCAAAGCCAGGCGAGCGCGCGAGTTCCGAAACCATGCGATGGCCAACCAGATCAGGGTGGCCACGAACAGGATATCCAGCAGGTCGACTAGACGCATTTCGCCCAACGTCGGCACGGCCCGTCCCCATCGCCCGGAGCCAATCGGAATACCCCCCGTAACCCGATCCGCTCAGACAGCCCCCACAGGATAACACTCTCCAGGGCTTTGTCGTATTCTCAACATCAAACCTCGATAAGACATGAGCCTGACGCAGCCAAGATCGCCGATCCGCTCATCAAAAGAGGCCGCCGTGCCCGCGCCGAGCGCCGTGTTAGCTTCAAGAGCCATGGAAAGTCAAAAAACGGCCCTCCCGCTTCCGATCCAGGTATTCACAGAGCGAATCGAAGACGACCCCGTCCTGGATACGGCGACCAGCCATGCTTTGTTGCGCCGGGTCGCTTCTGGAGAGATCACGGAAAGCCTGCGCCTCTACACCCCGGATCCAGCGGTGATGTTCTCGATGCTCGATGCCCACCGGCCCGGCTTCGAACAAGCGGAGCGTCAGGCCCAGGAAGCCGGATTTCCCGGCGTCTTCCGGCTGGCCGGCGGACACGCGGCCCTCTTCCACTCGGAGTGCCTGGCTTTCGCGTGGGCGATGCCGGTGGCCGAAAAGCACGACGGCATCCGGAGCCGCTTCGAAATGGTCTCCCGTTGGATCTGCCAGGGCTTGATCCGGGTGGGGGTCCCGGCTCAAGTCGGTGAAGTTCCGGGCGAATACTGCCCGGGCGAATACAGCGTCAATGCGTCGGGAAAAGCCAAGCTCATGGGCGTCGGCCAACGAGTCATTCGCGGCGCAGCCCATGTCGGCGGCGTCATCGTGGTTCGTCATGCCGAAGCGGTACGGGACGTCCTGTCGAAAGTCTACGAGACCCTCGAACTCGACTGGAAGCCCGAAACCGCAGGCGCCGTGGAAGACAGCGTTCCCGGTATCACGACCACAGCCGTGCGAGAGGCCCTGCTCGACGAGTTGAGTCAGACACGACGCGTGGAAATCGGGGCTCTCCCTGTCGAAACACGCGACCTGGGGAGAGAGCTGACTCCCTGGCACTCTCCCCGCGAAAACCCGAAGGGCCGAGCCACGGCCCTGGGTCGCAAAGTCGTGGCCGTGTCTTCGTCGGCGGAATCCTGAGAAGGACCCGGCCCCCTACTCGATCTCGTACTCGGCCATCTTGCGCCGCAATGTAGAGCGATCGATCTCCAGGACTTCCGCCGTCCGCGTCCGGTTTCCGCCACAATCCGCCAGGGCTTGCTTGATGGCCCAGCGTTCCACTTCCCTCAAGCTGGTTCCGCGCGGCGCATCCGAGAGCAAAATCGCGGGGTCCGACCCGGGAACCGATCCAGGCGCAGAACCGGGAGCGGCTTGGATGGGAAGATCCGCAAGACCAATGCGACCCTCTCCCGCGATGGCCCGAGCGCCCTGCACCATGTTCCGGAGTTGCCGGACATTGCCCGGCCACGGGGCTGCGCAAAGAGCCTCCAGGGCTTCGGGCGTAAAGCCCAGCCCGCTCTCCCCGGAAAAATGTCGGGCCAAGCGTGGAATGTCCTCGCTTCGTTCTTCCAGCGTAGGCAGAACGATCTCGATGCCACGAAGTCGGTAATAGAGATCCTCGCGAAGCGTCCTCTCCTCCATCATCAGGGCGGGGTCACGGTTGGTGGCCGCCACGAACCGGACCGAAACCACTTCGCTTTTCTCGGCCCCCAGAGGCCGGACTTCACCGTCGTCGATCACACGAAGGAGCTTCGCCTGATGGGCGGCCGGCATGGCCTCCAACTCATCGAGGAAGAGCACCCCACCGTGAGCCTGCCGAAGCAGACCCACATGATCACGCTCCGCTCCCGTAAAGGATCCCCTGCGATGACCAAAGAACTCGCTCTCGAAAAGCTCCGCCGGAGCCAAGGCGCAATTGTGAGGAACAAAAGGGCCTTCTGACTGCGCGGAAAGACGGTGGATGGCCCGCGCCACCAATTCCTTCCCGGTTCCGGTGTCGCCCGTCACCATGACATGAACGTCACTTCGCGCCGCCATGACGACGCGGTGGCGCACCTCGGTGATGGCCGCGGTTTCGCCCACCAACTCGGGCACACTTGCGTCTGGAGCCGACTCAAGGGGGCGTGCCCGCAGAGCCCTCTCCACCGCCACAAGGAGGACCGGGCGCGAGGCCGGCTTGACCAGATAGTTGATCGCACCGAGTTGAATCGCTTCGACGATATCGCCCACACCGTCGTTGGCCGTCAACATGAGGGCAGGCATCTCGGGCCAGCGCTGCTGAAGATGCGCAAGCAACTCAAGACCATCCATCTGCGGCATGCGGATGTCCGAAATCACCAGGTCGAAGGAATTCGTTTCCAGAGCGATCAGGGCTTCCACGCCGTTCGCGGTGGTACGCACCGAAAAGCCTTCCTCTTCGAGGATCAAACGAAGATATTCCGATGCGCTCTCTTCGTCATCCACAATGAGAATTCGGCTGGACACGTTGCGATTACTCCTACCGGGCCATCGGACTTGAGGGATTTCCAAGCACAGGAAGCGAGAGCATGAACAGAGCCCCACCCCCCGCACTCGACTGTACCTCAATGCTGCCACCGTGTTCTTCCAGGATCCGCCGCGCAAGGAAAAGGCCGTAGCCGCTTCCCTTCTCCTTCGTCGTCACGCCCGGCTTGAATATCTCATCGACATCGATCCCCTCGATGCCCGGCCCCTCGTCTCCGATGGAAAGGTTCAATATGTCGCCCACCACACTCATTTCCACGGTCCCATGGCCCGACCCCTGCATCGCCTCCACGGCATTGCGCATGAGAATGACCAGGGTCTCGGAAAAGGATGACTCGGGAATGGAAAGACGCGGAGAAGCCCCGTCCGTCTGCACGTCCCAGGAGACGCCCGGATGCGAACTCGTCAACTCCGCCACAGCCTTGCGGACGGCTTCCGGCACGTCCGAGTCCGCCGTTGGCGACCCCTGGCCCTCTGGGTAGTCTGAGCCGGAAGAATCCCTCTCCTCCTCGCCCGCCCGTGGTGGGCCTCCTTCGGCGGCGGCGGGGTTCA
>NZGT01000009.1 GCA_002691025.1 Spirochaeta sp.
CATCGCGGCCCTTCTGATCGAGGTCATCCTTGGGAATGCGGGAGGCATTCCGGCCGAACCCGAATACATCCAGCAGGCCAGAGCCCTTTGCGATGAGCACGGAGTGGTCCTGCTCATCGATGAGGTCAAGACCGGATTCCGCGTGGCCCGAGGCGGGGGTCAGGAATTGATGGGTGTGGAGGCCGATATCTGCACCTTCGCCAAAGCCATGGCCAACGGTTATCCGATTTCCGCGATCGGCGGCAAAGCGGAGATCATGAGCCTGATCGGCCCCGAAGGCTCGGCCCAGGGCGGCACATATGCGGCCCATCCGCTTTGCCTTGCGGCCGCCGAGAAGACGCTCGAGATCCTGGATGAAACCGATGCCCTCGAGCAGATCGCAGCCTATGGCACGAAGATGCAAGAGGGGATCACCAGCCTGCTCTCAGCACGAGGCATCGCGCACGTCTGGAGCGGCCCGCCTTCCATGTCCGGGCTCTTCTTCCGCGACACGCTTCCGCGGGACTATACGGATTGGGTGAACAGCGACTACGAGTTGTATGACGCGCTCGCCGCTCGTCTCATTGCCCAGGGCATCCTCGTGGAACCGGATTCCCGGGAACCGCTCTTTGTATCCGCGGCCCATGACGAGGCTTGTCTCGACGAGACGTTGGACAAGTTTGGCGTCGCGCTGGGCCTGGCGCTCGAAGATCGCGCCGGACAGGACTGAGTGAATCGTGAGGCCTGATTCCGCCTGACGCTGAATTCGAGGCGGACCGAGGCCTCCATCAACGAGGTATCAAAACCATGGACAAGACCTGGGACGCCATCATCATCGGCGGCGGACACAATGGGCTCGCGTGTGCAGCCTATCTCGCCAAGGCAGGGGCGGACGTACTCGTTCTGGAGCAGGAGGCGAAAGAGGGAGGGGCTTCGGTGACAAGCGAAACCTGGCCCGGCTATCAGGTCTCTTCCGCCGCTTACGTGGCGAGCCTGATGCCGCAGCAGGTGGTCGATGAACTGGACCTCGTGAAACACGGCTACAAAGTGCGCGTGCTGGACCCGGACTACTGGGTTCCGTACCCCGACGGAAGTTCCCTTACGCTCTGGAACGACCCTGTTCGCACCGCAGAATCCATCCGCAAGCTCTGCCCGGGGGACGCGGAACGCTTCATCGAGTTCGATCGCTACTTCCAACGGGTCGCCAACCTGATGCGGGATCTCCTCTTCCTGATTCCGCCCAATCTCAGCCTGGGCGAGATCCCTGGAGCTCTCCGCGTGGCGGCCAAACTGCGGCATTGGAGCAAAAAGGACATTGCCGAGGTGGTCCGGCTCTTTACGGTTTCCGGAGCGGACTTCCTGGACGAGTGGTTTGAGGATGAGCGGGTCAAAGGCGCCCTGGGGACACAGACCATTCTCGGCGCCTGGTGTGGCCCGATGAGTCCGGGCTCGGCCTACGTGCTCTTGCACCACTGGATCGGACAAGTGGATGGCATGGAAGGAGCTTGGGGCTGGGTGAGCGGGGGGATGGGAGCGGTCAGCGACGCCATCTCGGCTTCGGCCCAGGCTCGAGGCGCCACCCTACGACTCGGTGCTCCTGTACGACGCGTGGTCATCGAGGGCGAGCGGGCCCGGGGCGTCGAACTCGAAGACGGTGAAATCATCTTGGCCCACCGAGTCATCTCAAGCGCTCATCCGATCACCACGTATCTGGACCTGATCGGGGAGGAGAACCTGGACGAGGAAGTCATCCAGAACGTGAAGCGATACAAAACCCGGTCAGGCACGGTAAAGGTCAACATCGGGATGCGGGAACTTCCTCGGCCCACGGCCTGGAAAGGCGACATTCCCGGAGATCCCCATAGCGGGATCTTTGCCATCTCTCCCTCGCTTGAGTACCTGGAACGCGCCTGGGATGACGCCAAATACGGCCGGGCATCACGAGAGCCCTATCTCGAGGGAGTCTTCCCCACCGCGTTCGAGCCCGAGTTGGCGCCCGACGGTCGACATATCGGACTCTTCTACACCCAGTTTGGACCCTACGAACTCTCGGAAGGCTCCTGGGATCAGGAACGAGGAGCCTACGGGGACCGCATTGTCCAGATCATGGAAGACTATTGTCCCGGCTTCAAGGACTCGGTGGAACACATCGAGGTCATGGCTCCCGTGGATCTCGAGGAGAGATTCGGCCTCATCGGCGGCAATATCATGCAAGGTGAGATGACGGTGAACCAGATGTTTTCATTCCGTCCCATCCCGGACTATGGAGACTACCGCTCCCCGGTCGAGGGCTTCTACCTGTGCGGTTCCGGCACCCATCCGGGAGGCGGCGTATCAGGCATACCGGCCAGGAACTGCTCCCAGGTCGTCTTGAAAGACAAGCGACGGGCCCGCTTCCGGTTCTGGAAGAAGTAGAGCGGCGCGCGCTCAGGCAGAGCGCAGCCGCAAACTAGATATTGGGCTGGATCAGGGGCCCCGACTCGACCTCGGGTACGGGCTCCGGCCTGCGCCCGCGACCAATGACGAGCATGCCCACCCCGTAGAGGGCCCCCGAAAATACGAAGGATCCCAGAGAGGGGTTGAGGGTCTCCAACCATTCGTGGGTCGCCCCCGAGAAAGGGTTGTAGAGGAATACGTACAGGGCCTGGCCGGCCAGCAGAGCCGCAAACGCCAGCCAATTGATGCCCCGCACGTGATGGTAACGGCCCGTCTTGTCGTCTTCGAAGATCGACCAGAGCGAGATCTTCTGACGGCGCAAGAAGAAATAATCGACGAGAAGAATGCCCGAAATAGGCGCGTACATCGTGCCGTTATACGCGAGAAAGGCGTCGCCCAGGTTGGATAATTCACCCGGCCACACCGCGAACGGGAGGCAGGGGATCAGGGTCGCACAGACCACCCACTTCCAGCCCGCCGATCGAAACACCCGCAGATGACGCAAGGCCAGCCCACTTGCATAGACCGACACCGCCGTGGAGGTGACATTGGCCAGCGCCACGAAGACCAGAGCAATCACGCCCATCAAGACTCCACCCAACGGGACCATCCACTCGGTGGGGTCGCTGGACCCGACGATCAGGGCGGAGAAGCTTCCCGCCGCACAGACCGCACCCGACGAAAAGCCCAGCTGAAGGACTTCCGGGTAGATGGAGTTGCGACGGGTACGCGTATTCCGGGCCAGGAATCCGATCCCCCCCCACCAGGAGAACCCTGAAGCAATTCCCAGCTCCACCGCAATGAGGTAATTCACGGCCGGGGAGGGCCCCGGTGAAAGCGGCGCCGCCTGGGTGATGGCCTCCCAGCCATGCTCTGCGAAGAGCATGTAGAGCAAGAAGGCCACGAGCAGGACGAGGCCCGGGGTAATCAAGCCGTTGAATCGATTCAACATGCCCACACCCCGGGTTACGATGAGGTACGAGAGGACGATCCCCAGAATGACACCCAGGCTCACGACCCAGTCGCCTACATCGTACCCCAGCGCCAGGGCAATGTTCCGGATCCCATTCCCGAACATGACCAGGATCAAGCCCGACCAACCGAGCATATTGACCAGATACAGGAAGAGCACGACGATAATGCCCTTGGACCCAAAAGCCGGCTTGCAGACGTCCACCTGCTCAAGACCATTGCGTTGGCAGACAAAGGACAAGGGGAGACTCGCAAGGAAGACCCCAATCATGTTCCCGGCCACCAGACAGATCAGGGCTTCTACCGCTCCGACCAATTCGGCCACGTAACCACCGGTGAGGAAGCACCACGTGGCCACCCCATAGGCGAAGCACGTACTGTTGGCGCCCAGGGTGCCGTACTCCCGCTCCGAAGGGAGAAGGGGCATGCGACTGAAGATACTCTCCTGTGACTCGCTCACGGTGCAAACCCGTACAAGACCACGAGAGGACCCACGATTCCCAGAACCGTGATCAAGACCCAGTCCATGCGGGTCCAGCCTCCCAGTTCATCCTCGTCGAGGGCAGAAATCATCTCGATCCGTTTCGTGAGCTCCTCGACGCGAACGCGTTCGGCTTCAGTCTTCGTCGCGTGGGCGCCGTTCTGCACTGTGGCCATATGCGGTTGCTCCTTCATTGCAGTTCCATTTTCGGGTAGGCCGCGTCGCTTGCCGTTTTCCGTCTTTTGGGACGCCCGATTCTAACGCGCTTGTTCGCCAAGCCAAAACCCCTTGCCCGACCGTGGGCCTCGATCGGCAAGAAAGACTCTCTTTTGCTGGAGGGCATGTGGGGAGAGATTCAGGCCAGGAGTCGAGCTGGATCGAAGGACAACTGAAACTTCTGGATCTTACCGCTGGCCGTTCGAGGGAACTCGGTTTCGATCACGTACCGCCGAGGCACCTTGAAGGCGGCCAGCCGGCTCCTGGCCCAGGCATCGAGTCCCGCAGCAGAGACCCGGGCCCCGGGCTCCAGGACGAGGTGCGCTCGGCCCACCTCACCCCATTTCGGATCGACCTCTCCCACCACGGCCACATCCCGTATGTCCGGGTGCTCGCGATAGACCGCCTCCACCTCGGCGGGCATGACATTCTCGCCCCCCGAAATAAACATTTCACGGGTCCGCCCGACCAGCGTGATGAAACCTTCGGGATCTCGTCGTGCGAGGTCGCCCGTGCAAAGCCAGTCCGCCTTCATGGTTCGGGCAGTGGCTTCCGGCTCTTCCCAGTATCGCAGCATATTGAGCGGACCGCGGACCACGATCTCTCCCGTCTCATCCGGTTCCGTCTCTCGCCATTCGGTGGGGTCTTCCGGGGCGGTGGAACGATCGACCACCCTGACCTCGCCGTGTCGCACAGGCCGGCCCACCGACCCGGCGCAGCGCAAGGCATCTTCGGCCGACAAGCAGGTCAAGATGGAGGTCTCGGTCTGCCCGTACCCCTGGATCATCAAGATCCCCTGCTCCTGAAACGAGCGGATCAGTTCAACCGAAGCCGCCGAGCCCGCCGTGAAAACAAAGCGCAAGGCAGATCGGTTCCAATGACTCCGCTCGTGTGACGACAGGACGTCGTCCAACCTCTGGTGCATGGCGGGAACCCCGCCGAAATAGGTGATTCCGAAGCGATCCACCGCATCCCAGACCGCCACCGGTTCGAACTCGCTCTGCAAGACGAGACCGCCCCCCGCGCGCATGATCGGCAGGGCGAGGATCTGGAGAGCCAACGAGTGGAAGAGGGGAGCCACCACAAGGACGCGATCCGAAGGCCCGTTTTCGAAATACAGGGAGGCATTCAGGGAGTTGAAGAAGACCTTCCGGGCGGGAAGCAGTGCACCCTTGGGCGAGCCGGTGGTGCCCGAGGTGTACATCAGGAGAACCGGTTCCTCGGATCCCACGCCCGAAGAATCCGAGACCGTCGCCGAAGACGCGTTCAGGAGCGACTCATAGTCGTCGGGCTCTCCGCCCAGGGACCAGACTTCCGTCGGTCGATGGTTCGATAGAGCCAGAGCTTCCTTCACCACGGGGCGCAGCGAATGCTCGTGCACAAGACAAACCGGGCGGCAGTCTCCGACCTGAAACGCGATTTCGTGAGCCGTCAAGCGGATATTGATGGGGGTCAGGATCGCGCCGATTCGCGCCGCCGCGAAGAAGAGTTCAAGATACGCGGTCCGATTCCCAAGCAACAAGGCGATCCGGTCCCCTGCCTCGATCCCTTTTGACTGAAGGGCACAGGCGGCCCGCTCGACCCGCGCTTCAAACGCAAGCCAGTCAAGCTCGCGGGATTCGTCCCGGATCGCGAGGCTCGTCGGGCGTCTCTCGGCCCAGTAGCGGGGCCACTCCGCAAGGGGGCAGTCCCGCCCAGGCGGCAGAGGCGGAGTTTTTTCGTCTTGGCTCGAGCTCACGGTAGGCCGGATTAACTCATTCCTGTCAAGGTCGCCAGAAGATTCGGATCACGACGTCGTACACGGTATCCTCTAGACATGGTACTTGAAGCGGTAGCCCGAGCGCTTGAACGCGAGGGAGCGGAAGACAAACGTATTCTCGTCGCAGTCTCAGGCGGCGTGGACTCCACGGTTCTGCTCCGCGCCCTCAGCGAGTTGTCGGCCCCTCACCGCCTCGAACTCGCCGTCGGTCATATCCAACACGGACTTCGAGGTGAAGAGTCTCAGCGAGATGAAGAGGCGGTTCGGTCGGCGGCCGAGGCATACGGGCTGCGCTGCTTCGTGATCCGTGCCGATCCGCGCCCCGAGCGGGCGAAACAATCGGGCCGAAGCCGTCACACCCTCCAGGAAGCAGCCCGGGAGGGGCGTTTACTTGCGCTGCGTCGGATGGCCGAGGAGTGGCCCGCGGACCACATTGTCACGGCTCACAATCTCGACGACCAGACCGAAACGATCCTGATGCGACTCATTCGTGGAACCGGACCCACGGGACTCCAGGGGATCGAGCATCGCTCGGCCGACCGCCTATGGCTCAGACCGCTTTTATCGGTGTCTCGAGACGAAATCCTTGATTTTGCCCGGCTTCGCGGCCTGGACTGGAGAGAGGACTCAAGCAATGAGGGAGACGCCTACACGCGAAACCGATTGCGACACCACTGGATTCCTGGGCTTCGCGACGAGTTCAACCCACAACTGCTCAGGGCAGTGGGTCGTCTGGCCGATGCTATGCAACAAGAAGAGACCTGGATTCGCGAAGTCACGAGCGAGGCGAGTAAACGTATGACAAGCCCATGGACCGGATCTGACCAGACAGGACTGGTCTGGCTGGAGAAAGGCTGGGAGGAACTTCCCACCGGCCTGGCTTTGCGTGTGATCCGGCATGGCCTCCACGAACTGGGTCGGGGTCGCGACGTGACTCAGGTGCACCTCGAGCGGATTCTGGATTTTCTTCGGCGCGACCCGGTCGAGACCGGCCGCGCCATGGAGTTGCCCGGGGGGGACCGGGTCGTCCGTACGACTAGCGGCTACCGTCTAGAGGTGGGCCTGCGCGACGAAGATCCTGCATGCTAATCTTGTTCAGTCCGCGAAGAGCGGTCAGCCCGTTTGACTTGGTCACAGGCACAATAAACAGAGGAATTGTCGTAAAAACCGGGTACCCGTGGGAACTCGGGTCCCATCAAAAGCATCCCTGCTAAGGACATCAGCAGATTTCAATCGTTCGTTCCGGATCCGCCTCAAACGTGAAGCGGGCCGGGAAGCCCAATACGGGTCACCCCAAAAGTCCGCGTGGCGGCACGACCTCAAAGGGTCGTAGATGGACATCCAGTGAATCAACAGTTTTACAAGAATATGGCGCTCTGGGTCGTGATCCTCGTGGTCATGCTTCTTCTCTTCACGATGCTTCGGCAGGAGCAAGACACTCCGCCCGAACTCGCGTATAGCGATTTCATCATCGCCGTGGAGGATGGCGGGGTGGAGAAAGTCGTCATCGAAGACGGGCACATCGACGGCGTCCGGGTGGATGGGGGAGACTTCTCCACCTATGCACCGACCATTTCAGAGGACATGCTCACGCTGCTGAAAGAAAAGCAGGTCACCGTGACCGCGAAGCCCAAGGATGAGGGCAGCTTCTGGCGCCAGATGTTGATCATGTGGTTCCCGTTGGTGCTTTTCATCGGCCTGTGGATCTTCGTGATCCGACAGATGCAATCCGGTGGCGGCAAAGCCATGAGCTTCGGAAAATCCAAGGCCAGACTTCTGACGGAGAACCAGCACTCGGTCACCTTCAAGGATGTCGCAGGCATCGAAGAGTCCAAGGGCGAGCTCCAGGAGATCATCGAATTCCTGAAAGAGCCCAAGAA
>NZGT01000010.1 GCA_002691025.1 Spirochaeta sp.
AAGCACGCCAACGAGCTCTGGAACCTCTTGGCTGACCTGTTCGAGCACTGCTGCCGTTTGATCAGACGATCCATCATTCACAAGCACCAGCTCGAAGCGCTCGCCTGAGGGCCGTAGTGATGCGAGAAGTTGCTCCACCAATTCGGGCAGGCTCTCTTCTTCGTTGTAGAGCGGCACCACTACGGAGACGTCGAGACTGCTCTCCTCGTTTGCGGAAGCGATTGAGGGTGCTGCTGGGCTCAGAGACATCCAGATGTGGAGCGATGCGAGCAACTTAAGCCGGCATCGAGGGATCTCTTTAGGGAAGCGTTGTGCCGTCGTGGCAGCGCGTTACCCTGCCGGCTCCGCGAAGTTCGGATCGGTAGTGGCAGGCCACAGGGTGTTGGTCAGAGGGGTGAATGCTCTCAATGCCGATCCCGTTGCGGCCATGCTCTTGCCCCGAACTGTGGAGGTAGCGACCTTGTTCGAGGTGGATGGCTACATGGGTGCACCGCTGTGCCGTTCCGAAAAACAACAAATCTCCAGGGCGCAGGAGTTGATCATTCCCTGGGCGGACCGCCACTGGGCTGCAAAACCGTTCTTGTTGGTACGCATCTCGAGGTAACCAGATGCTTTGGCTGGCAAAGGCGGTTTGCACGAGGCCTGAACAGTCGAGATCAGGGCCGATCGTCCCCCCCCATAGGTAGGTATTCGGGATCTCGGCCGCGTCCTTCAGCCAACGAAGTACCAACGGAAGGCGCTCTTGGATGCTCGCGGCATCGAGTCGGCGAGGGGTCCAGTCGGCGCGCGCCACGGCCTGACCGTTGAGGGCTTCAATCGCCATCCAACAGGGATATCCATCTTCAATTAATGCAGTACGCACGCGACTTGCGCCCGGAGGAGGATCGGCCAAAACGCGAAAGCCTCTACCAGCACAGGCCTGAGTTGCTAATCCGCTGCCGCAGCTGCGCGCATAGCCTTGAACATCAGTCTTCAGTGTCCAACAGCTTCCCTTGTTCAGCTGTTCGGGGGTGAGCGCTGTGCCTAGGGTCGGCATTGACTGATGCCAGTGCTATGGCGTTCTACCGCGCCGAGCCGGCGATGCAGGAGTACCTCGTCGGCTTGATTGATCGATTCGCTGACCAAGGGCGCCCTGGATTGCACGAGCAGATTGCCGTGAACTGGGTGCGCTACGACCAAGCCAATCTGACGACGGGGAGCGGATTTGGAGCTGCCTGGGCTGATCAGAAACCGCTCTATCCAGCGAGCGTTGTGAAATTGGTCTACGCCGTTGCCGTGGAGGCGTGGCTGCAAAAGGGCCTCCTTCTGGAAACGGCGGAGTTACGTCGTGCTGTCAACGACATGATCGCTCTGTCCAGCAACGATGCCACTGGATTGGTGGTGGACTGTCTGACAGGCACGTCCAGTGGCCCAGACCTACAGGACGAAGCATGGGTGAGCTGGCAGCGTCAGCGTCAATTGGTGAATGAGTGGTTGTCCGACTTTGGTTGGGGTGAATTGGAACGGGTGAACTGCTGCCAGAAAACCTGGGGAGATGGACCTTATGGGAGAGAGCATCGGTTTTATGGAGAGAACAACTGCAATCGCAATGCCTTAACAACAGCTGCAGTAGCTCGGCTGTTTGAGGCGGTGATGACCGACGGTCTGCTTTCGCCTCCGGCTTGCCACCGCTTGCGTTCAGCGCTCGCGCGTTCTTTAGATCAGGGTGAGAGGAGCGCTGATCCTGAAAATCAGGTGGATGGTTTTCTTGGGGAAGGCCTGCCAGAGAACAGCAGTCTTTGGAGTAAAGCTGGATGGATGAGTCAGGCCAGGCATGATGCCGCTTGGTGGAGTGAGCCTGATGGCGCAACTCAACTGTTGGTGGTGTTCAGCGTGGGTGTTGAACGTTCGATCGATACCGAGTTGCTGCCTGGGATCGCAAGAGAGTTAGCCGCGTTTCGCCTGGATTAAAATCTGATTGATGGCTCAGACTCTTGATGCTTCTGGCTTTAATCGACCGTTGTCTTCTGTTGAATCTGCGAGCGACTAGTTGCATCCTTCGAGGTGGCAATAGTTTTGTTTAGTGATTGTTTTGCTGTGATGAGCTGCCCCTTTGGTGCTTGGTTGTGACTTGATTTGCTGGTTTCTGACTGTGTTTGAATTGATGGGCCGCAATGTGGTTGATTCAGTTAGGATTTGATCAATTAATTGTTTGAAGAATGAGTGGTGGTTCGCAGCCTGGCGGTGCATCGCTTTTGATTCATGGCCATAGCTGTTGTGAAATTAGACTGAAGGAGGTCTCTCTTCTTTGTGACCCCTGGTTGTTTGGGTCTTGCTACTGGAGGTCTTGGTGGAATTTCCCAAAGCCTGAAAGCATTGAGAGCCTTTTGAAGGTCTGGAAGCAAAAGAGATTGGTGTTGATCTATCTCACCCATCTGCATTGGGACCATTTTCATGGCCCAACGCTGAGACGGCTTGTTTCTGAACTTGAGAATGTGAGATTTCTGATCCCAAAAACACCTGAATCGAGGCTCGGCCAAGATCTAAAGCTGTTTGCCAAGACAATACCAATTGATCAATTGATCCACGCTAAAGAATATTCCTATGATGATTTTACTCTGATTTCTTTTCAGCAAGGTATTGCTTTTGCGGACTCAACTCTCGCGATCAAGGTGGGGCAGGATTGGATCTGGAATATGAATGACTGTAAGCTCACGCGTCATTCCTTGAAGCATCTCTCTGCAATAGCTGGAACGCCAAAGTATGCGCTTAGAAGCCACTCTAGTGCGAATTGGAGATCTTGTATTCGAGGACAATCTGCTGAGGGATTGGAGTTAATTCATGATAAGAGTTTGAGGAGTTACAGCGATGAGTTTTTTCAGTCTTGTTATTTGACAGGGGCTTCAACAGCGATCCCCTTCGCAAGTAATATTGCTTGCCTGCATAGGGATAGTTTTCAGTACAATAAGATTTTAAATTTCTCTGATTATGTTGAAAGGGATTTTGCTGATTGTTCGGATCGTTTTGGCAATATGCGGGTGCAGCTGCTTTTGCCAGGCGAAAGCTTAGATGTTGAAAGTGGTTCTTTGCTGTCGACGAATGATTCCTTCAGGACGGCGATCGCTGGCTCGGATAGGGCAGCATTGCTGAAAGATTATCAAGGCATCGTCGCTGAAACGCTATTGGCTCATTACGACAAAGAAGCCAAGGCGCGAGTGAAGTGGTCGCTTGTCAATCGCTATTTTTCTGGGGTGATCCGTGCCACTCCTATGCCCTTGCGTTGGTACTTAGGAGATTCGATACACCTCGAGATCGTGGAGTGTGGAGTCAGCCATTGGATCCGCCTTGATTTCAGAGCTAAAAAAGTGATTCCCTGCGACCATCTTGCTCTGCGCCATCAAGCCATTGTGTTCAAGGTCTCTGCTTTCGTCTTGAATGATGTTTGTGCGAATGCTCATTGGAATTCGTTAGGGGTTTCCAAATTGTTGGAAATTTATATCGACCCTGGAGAGAAGAGGCATGAAGTCTTTGGGCTTCTTTGCTGTGCTTATGAGAGCGGAGGTGCTTTCCCATTGCGCAATCTGTTGCGGCCAAGATTTTTTGTGACCTGGCTTAGGCGCTATCGAGAATGTTTTGACCTTTTTGCCTTGGCCTTTAAAGTTTTTACGGGAGATGGCTACAAGGGTTCTGTTTGATCATGGTCGCGTTCCTGATCAAGCCGTTATAAAAACTTCAACGCCTCATTTTCCATTGCAATTTTCTGCTCACAAAAAAGGTAAACAGAAGTGAGACTTGTTTGAAACGGAGAGGGAGGGATTCCGACTGACTCAGAGAGGCACTGCGTGGGAAGGGATGGCACCGATCAGGTGCGGATTCGGTGGATTTCCCCCAAAAAACCCCCCAAATAGAAAAAATGTTAATTAACCCCTCTGTGGACAACACTCAGACCTTGAAAGAAGTGTTGCAAACACTGAGTTCTTGCGTTATAATGGAAGATGAAGATCGGAAGAACGCATAAAAGTTCGACGACTCATTGATATTTTGCCAATTATTTTTATGGAAATCAGTCAAAAACTGCTGACCTTGCAGCAGGTGATCGATATCGTTGGGCAATCCAAGTCCACGATATACAGGGGTATCGGTGCGGGAACCTTCCCTAAACCACTTCGACTCGGGTCTCGGATGGTGCGGTGGTTGTCCGACGACATCCATACCTACATCTCCCATCTGACCTACGGGGTCTGAGGAGAGAGAGTAGTGATCAAAACGAAAAAGCAGATCCAGGCATTGCTCCTCCTGGATCGGAAGACCCGCCGCACCTGCGGGAATGGATTGCTGGTGGTCAGAGACCCTCGATCGAAAAAGGGTGGTCTCTACTTCGAAGGAACGATGCAACGCAGAGTTCCTGGTGAGTCCAAACCAGTTCCAAGAGGTTGCTGGATTGGGGTGTTTGGATCGAATCCAGGTCAATACTCCCTGCAGGCAGCACACCAGAAATGGAACGAGATCAAGCAGTGGTCTCTTGAGCAGGACAAGGATCCTGCTGAGTTCAAGAAGCAGCAACGGCAGGAGTTGCAGTCCCAGAAGACCTTGAAGGATGCAGTCGATGCCTTCCTGCTCCATAAGGAGAAAGACCTGGCACCGACGACTCTCCGGGAATACCGACTGAAACTGACCAACCAGGTGATGGGGGTCATCAACCCCGACACTCCCCTGTCCCTTTTGGAGTGGGACAACGGGGGAAGGGCATTGGTTATGGATGCCATCCAAACGATCAGGGATGGATCGAAAGACGACCTGGCAAGCAGATGCCAGAGGTTGCTCCTCCAGGTCTTCAACTTTGCGATTGGCAAAGGAGATATGAGGAGGGGGCAGAACCCTGCCGTGAAACTGATTGGTGATGGATCTCCCAGCAGCAATCATCGTCACCACAAGAGCATCGACTGGGAGGAGGTTCCGCAACTGCTCAAACGGGTGTCTCTTAATCGGAGTAACTCCCATGCCAACGCAGTTGCCGCAACGAAACTGCTCCTTCTGACCTTCCTTCGAGCAGGTGCTCTTGCCCGATTGGAGTGGGATTGGATTGCTGAAGGGAAGATCGCAATTCCAGGGACTACACCAGGTCTGAAGAGACGGAGAGGGAAGTCCGACACCTTTGAACATGTGGTTCCGATCACTCCAGAGATCCAGCAGGTTTTGGATCAGATGGAGCAGTTGCACGGAAGGGGTCAGTATGTCTTCCCGAAAATGCGTCAGAGCAGGTTTGAGCATCTGGATCCCAGTGCTCCCAATGACTTCCTCAAACGCAACGGGTATGAGGAACAACTCGTTGCTCATGGATGGAGACGAGTTGCCCGCACCTATGGAGTCGATCTGCTGAAGGCACGGGAGGTCGTGATCGAACGGCAAATGGGGCACCTTCCGAAAGGGAAGGTGGGAAAGGCATATGACGGTGCGGAATACCTGGAGGAACGATTCGAGTTCCTCAAGCAGTGGGGTTCGCTGCTAGTCGACAAGGGTTTAGTCCTATGACTTTGCAGTTCTATTGGTGATCTGTCGAGTAGGAATCGACCGCCAACATGATCAGGGCAAAAATCGAACCTTGTAGTACTCCAAGGTGAATCGTAGTGGACCAACGGACTGTCCCAATGTCCCTTGAGAATGCTTGCCGATCAGTCCAATGTCAGCGGCAAACTGGTCAGCGGGACCCCCTTTGATGCCAACAAAACGCCATGAACCAACAGGTATCTAAGAGTTTCGATCGCATCTAGCATCTCAGGATTGTGCTTGGTGATGTAGATCAAGAGTTCCTTAAAGTCCGATAGGTCCTGCTGTCCCATGGCATCAACTTGATCTTTTGCGCTGATCTCTTTTTGGACTTCTTCTGCCATTGCTACAAACTCATCGTAGCAAAATGGTCGTGTGCGATTGGTCAAGATTGCTTTCGTTGTTCTCATCTTGTCAGTGAATTAAGGTCTGATTGGTGTTCTTGAGGGCATAGTGCTCTTTTTTGATCAAGAACTTGAGGAGATTGGATTTATCAAGTCGATAGTGCCTGCAGAGATCGTCTCTTTGATCCAGCAGGTACTTCTCTTGCTGCTTGAACGACAGCGTAGTTCTGATCGGTCTTGCTGGCGTGGTTAAGTTCATGATGGCGATTTTATGCTCAGTCAGTAGTATTTAGTTTCGCTGTTCTCATGGGTCACTCCTTAAGATTGCTCAAGACCAGTTGCTTTTAGCACTCGTTGATAAACCCAACCTCATTTTAAATGACCTTTATGGATTGGCGCTTCGCGCCAATGCTTGCGGAGCAAGCATTCCATTGGATTGATTGAGTTAATCGGGTTCACTAGACCCTGATTCCGGTATTATCGGCGACAAAGATATTTATGCATAAAATGCTTACAAGGCACACTCTTGTCAGCGGTTGAAGACAAACTTATTCTAGCAATATTGATGAGTTTTGTCAAGTCAACGCCGCGGCATATAAGTGGACAAATTTGCACTTAGTGCTTATAATGTACGGGGAAGACGATGCGCTCAGTCCAATGTTTAGCAATGAGAGTTATATCGACCGGAAGTATCGGTTGGAGTTGTTTGACTCATGCATGTATGCCCCAAAACTGAAACGATTTAATCCAGCAAAACCCATCTATGAACTGGACTGTCCTTTTTGTGGCGCTCCTAAGTCCCACCTCGTCTGGATGCCCCACAAGCGCACCTGGAAGTTCCTGTGCAGCACCAAGAACAGGCGGAATTGTCAGTCGCAGATGGAGTTCCCAATCCTGCTCAAAACATGGTGCCCAGAACTGTTCCTCAGTTATCAGTGGGAGCGATTTGATGTTGGGACAACAGGTGCTGGATTCAACTGCCCTTGACCAACCAACCCGCTTTCCAGGCGACCTCCACTGGAGGCGCTCCAGCGTTGTCAGGCGCAACGACATCGCCGATCCGTTGGCATCGCTACAACCTGAGCATCTCTGACAATGCTGTTTGGTGAGGTGTCAGAGATGCGTTGCAACCTCATTTGTCATCCAAAACCTTCTCCACGACGGCATCCTTCACCCTGTCCTGGAAGGTCTTGCCATCTTGCTCAGAGGCAATCGCATACGCAGTTGAACGCAGCAGGTCTGCGGTGATCTGCCTTGCTTCTGGATTGGTGAACAAGACAACGCCAACGGCAGCACCAAGAAGAAATCTGATCATGTCTCCACCTGTTGTTGCTGCTGAAGGATGCGGCGAACCATTGAAGTGGTCATGCCCATCGCCGATGCAATCGTCCCGTATCCATCACCCCGCTGGCGCATCTCCAGAACTGCAGCTGTGTAGTTCCTCTTCCTGCCGAACTTCACTCCACGGTTCTTGGCAACCTCACGTCCCTCTGTTGTGCGCTTCTTGATTGACTTCAGTTCCATCTCAGCGGCGTAACCCATCACGCCGACGACCAACTTCACCAGTTCCTCTGGCATCGCAGCAGTATCCAAGCGCCCATCCAGCGTCTTGATCGCAATGCCGCGTCCAATCAATCCGTTGACTTGCACCAGCATTTCGACCATCGAGCGTCCCAGGCGGTCGAGTTCATGGATCACCAGAGTGTCGCCGTCACGGAGTCCATCGAGGCACCTGGAGAGTTCAGGTCGCTCTCCATAGGCAGAGGTGCCCGTGATCTGGTCTCCATAGATCCGCTCGCACTCTGCTTATTTCAGCGACTGCTCTTGGCGCTCGCTGCTCTGCTCGGTGGTGGAAGTTCTCCAGTAACCCCAGGTCGCCATTGCTGGCATGTCGAATATCTGTCGAAACTATAGAACGTTTAGACAGTTAGTTTCGACATGCCAAGAACTCAGTTGCGATGGTTTTTCGCCTGACCTGTCGGAACTCTCGCTTTTCGACATCCTTGCCTCTCATGCTCAGGTCCCTTCCGACCTGTTGCCAGGCGGAAGCGTCCTTGGGATTGGTCGTTCAACAAGGTCTCTGGTCAGACACCTGCAGTCGCTAGGCAGTCCAGAACGACCGATAAGTCCTGGATTAGATATAATCACTCAGACCAAAACGCGTCTTAGGGGAACTCAAAGACAGATGCCAGTCAGGGTGACGAAGGCGAAAAGTCGGTACAGACCAGAAATTGATGGTCTAAGGGCGTTTGCCGTCATCGCGGTCATCATTAATCACTTCAACAAAGACTTGCTTCCAAGCGGTTATTTGGGCGTTGATATTTTCTTTGTGATCTCTGGTTATGTGATCACTTCGTCGCTGGCGGGCAGGGAGTCCAAGAACTTCCTGGATTTCTTGACTGGGTTTTATGAGCGGCGGATCAAGCGCCTGGTGCCTGCCCTGGTGGTCTTTGTTCTCATCACCAGTGTGCTCATCTCCTTCTTCAATTCAGAACCTGGGGTGGCACTCGGTCTGGGGTGGAGATCGCTGTTTGGAGTTTCCAATATCAATCTTTACCGTTCAGCAACTGACTATTTTGCCGAATCAACGGAACTCAACCCTTTCACCCACACCTGGTCACTTGGCGTCGAGGAGCAGTTCTACCTCCTGTTTCCATTCCTGATCTGGTTTTCGGGATTTGGTCGGCAAGCAGCAAAAGGTGCAAGAAACCTTTTCTTCTGGGTTGGGGCACTGACAGTTGCTTCGCTAATCAGTTTCATTTACCTGTATCAAGTCAATCAACCTGCTGCTTACTTCCTAATGCCTCCTCGTTTTTGGGAGATGGCAGCAGGATGCCTGATCTTTATTGGATTTCAGAAGCGGGCAAGGATTGAGCAAGCACTGGAGCAGGTGTCACCGCTTTTGGTAGTAGCGGCAATGGTCGGTGTGATGTTCCTTCCAGAATCGGCAGCAGTTCCAGCGACCATTAGCGTTGTTTTGCTTTCAGCAATTCTGGTTGCCTGCTTGAAACAGGGCACTGCTGCCTACAAGTTTTTCACGCTTGAAAAAGTGGTGTATGTCGGTCTGATCTCATATTCCCTTTACCTATGGCATTGGAGCGTGCTTTCAATCAGTCGTTGGACGATTGGCATTCACTGGTGGTCGGTGCCTATACAGGCAGGGTTAATGCTTCTCTTAGCGACGGGGTCTTACCGATTCATTGAAACAAGTTTCAGGGGAAAGGTTTGGTTTCCAGAAAAGTGGAAAACCGTTTCCCTCGGAATCATTACAGCATTTTTGACTGCAGTTGGACTGATGGGATTTTCGAGAGCATCTATTTCCAGGAACATTTTTCTTGGGGTCCGAGTAAATAACAAAATCGAATGGAAGCGGATGGGAGGATTTGACAGCAAATGCCTTTCGGTTAGTGAAAAATGCCTGCAAAGACCTGCCCGAGGGGACACCAAGAAGATATTTTTCTGGATTGGAGATAGTCACACTAGACACTTTCTTCCATTGGCAAAACTGCTAACCGAAAGCGAGGGTGTGGGATTTATCTCGTATCAATCTGGAGGTGATGCATTCCAACCGTTCCCAACAATTGATCTAAACCGAAAAGGAGTGCCACCCAGTAAATATAAAAAGGAACGGGAGAATATGAATCTTGCTTACCAGCAAATTGCGCCATCCCTAAGCAATGGTGACGCGATTGTGATTTCGCTGAACCTGCCAAGATATTTCGAAGGGGATAATGGAGAATTTAACGAATTCTCATATATCCTAACTCAAGAGAGAAGAATTAATGCAATGGATGCTTTTTCGCTTTGGTTGAAAAAATTGGGTGACCTTGCAAGCGACGCGCAGAAAAGAGGCGTAAATGTAATAGTCGCAATCCCAACGCCTCACTTCCCGGAGTTTCCTGGATTATCAGTATGCGTCGATCAGCCATTTAGACCATTTGTAGCGAAGGAATGCTTGGTCGAAAAGAATGTTGAAGATATCTATGGAAACTGGTCCCACATTGTATCTGGAATCAAGCAATTATCTTCTGTCGTAAATAATTTATTTGTTTTTGATCCAAGAAATTCTTTCTGCGGAAGCGACGGCAGATGTAGAAACTTCTCAGGGCGAACGCTTCTTTTTATGGATGGTAATCACCTAAGGAAGGAAGGCACCTTGCTCCTGTATCCAGAATTTTCAAAGTTCCTTAAGTCAAATAACTTGCTCCAGTAAGAAGCGGATCCAGCGAATGCATTGTAAGTGCTCCTTAAAAATGTCCAGAAGGGATCTTTTCCCAACGCAATCCCGTTCCAAAAACTGAACGGAAACCAGAGCACCGCCCAAAACCAAATCCACTGGGATCTGAGTGTTCCAGAAACAGTGTTCGGTTGCCATGGTTCCTGGAACGAGCGTTGCCGCAAGAGTTACCGCCCGAAGGGTTGGTTCCGCCCGCTGTTCAACCTCCTGCCAGACAACCGATGCCCAGGTTGCTGTCTTGAAAGTGGCAGGGCGCGCCGTGGTCTCCTGGAAGACCTTCAGCACAGGAACTGATGAAGGAGGACGTGCTGGCGACCATGGCAAGGGAACTGGCGGAGATGCTCAGGCGTGACGCCACCATCGACTGGCAGTTCAAGGAGAACGTCAGGGCGAAACTCCGCCTCAAGATCAAGACGCTGCTTAAGCGATACAAATATCCGCCTGATCAGGAAGCATCGGCAGTCGAGACGGTGCTTCTTCAGGCAGAGACCTTGGGCGAGGACCTAGTGGAAGCGGCGTGAGGGACTACTGCCGAGTGGTTTGGGGCAAAGGCAGCATTTACGCCGATGTCTGCCGTCATCGGGCGGCGATGCCTGCCTAGAAGCGCCTCAGAGAAGTCGAACAGGTCGCAGTGGAGGGGGGGTGGAATTGGGTCTGGAGATCCGCTTGAGGCGATTCTGCGGAGGTTTTGGTGATAAGCGTTGTCTGCAGGTGCTCCTGGAGCGTCTACGACTCTGCGCTGCTACGCGTCAGAAGAGCGACGAGGCGTTAAATCAGAGGTTTTTGGATAGACCAGAAATTCCCCCAAAAGAAATCAGCAAATCCAAGGGTGCGAGAGCGATTTGACGATTTAAGGGTCTCTTGCTTCCCCCAAAAATTCCCCCAAAGCAGGTCTGGCACTGCTTGGCACAATGAGAACCCACCGGAAACAACCTTTCCAGTGCTGGTCTTAGTTCTGAACCGGTTTGGGACTTCTTTGGAAGTCCTGAATCAGTTCTGGAACGGAGAGGGAGGGATTCGAACCCTCGACAGAAGTTGCCTCCTGTAACTCCTTAGCAGGGAGCCGCTTTCAACCACTCAGCCACCTCTCCAGCAGCAA
>NZGT01000011.1 GCA_002691025.1 Spirochaeta sp.
CCAGGGGGACCAACGAGAGACTCTTGTGAGCGCGCTGGAAGGACGAGGGTTTCGGGTCAAAGTGAGCGGTGGATAGACACCGCCGAACCAGGGCCTTCGCACTCTGCTCAGTCGGGTTCTGGAGTGGCGCCGGCCTGCCCATCCTCATCGCAGCCGGACTCTTCCTGGCTGGACTGGGCCAACTCGACCTCTGGACCCCCGATGAGCCGCGGTACGCGCAAGTCGCCGAAGAAATGCGGAGTTTCGAGAACGGGACCGAGGGCCTGGTCCTCCTGCACTTGAACGGCGAACCCTACACCCAGAAACCACCTCTCTACTACTGGATGGCCGCCGCCATCGGCGCTCCTTTTGGGCACGTCGGCCACTGGCCAGCGCGTCTGCCGTCGGCTCTCAGCGCAATCGCCGTCATCGGTCTCGTCGCTCTCTTCGGACGCCGCTTGTATCAAAACCCGAGGGCAGGCTTTCTGGCGTCCATGGTCCTGCTGGGCGTCTTCCGTTTCACCCATCAAGCCCGACGCGCCCAGTTGGATCTGGTTCTCACGCTCTGCGAACTCGTCGCCCTTTTTGCATTCTGGTCCCTGGATCAGGACAAAGACCGATCGCCCAGGGCGACTCGACTCCTCCTCCTCGCTCTTCACGGTGCAGTGGCACTCGGGCTTCTGACCAAAGGCCCGGTGGCCGCCCTCCCCTATGCGGTGATCGTGATCTTCCTCCTGTGGGAGCGAAGGGCTTCCGACCTACGACGCTTCTTTCCCTGGTGGGGTCCGGTTCTTGCCATCGCACCCATCCTGATCTGGTTTTCTGCCAGTGCCCTCCTGGCGCCGTCGGGCTACATCGAAGAAGCCGCCACCCGGAATCTCTGGACCCGCTTCTTCTCGGGTGTTCACCACCCCCGCCCCCTCTACTATTTCCTGTATCAGCTCCCGTTGGACTTCATGCCCTGGACCCCCGTGGTCCTCGGGGCCATCGCCTCCATGTTCTGGACGCGATCCACCGAGAGCCCGCGCGGCCCTGGGAATGAGACGAGATCCTTTCTCCTGATCTGGTTGCTCACGACCCTGACCTTCTTCTCGATCTCCGCCGAGAAAAGAGGCCTCTACATGCTGCCCACCTTCCCCGCCCTGGCGCTGATCGCCGGAGGTTGGCTGGCTACCCAACTGAGCAGGCCGAGGCTGGCTTCGTGGCTGAGCCTTGGAGCCACCGTGTTCTTCGCCCTACTGGGCGCGGCCGCACTCGGGATCGCGTCAAACGGCCTCCCCGAAACCATCCCCTTTCAAGAGGTTGCCCTCCCCGACGGGTTCCTGCTCGGAACCGCGGCCGTGTCCTTCTTGAGCGCCTTGAGTCTGCTCTGGTGGCACAGCTTCCGTCCCCATACTGCGAGCCAGATCGGCGTACTCCTGTTGGCTCCCATCGTGCTTGAATGCTTGATGCTCTTTTCCCTGTTCCCTTCCATCGATGAGGAGAAATCCTATCGACCGGTCGCGGAGTTCGTCGCCGAGTCCCGCCCCGACTCTTCCCCGCTCGGGGTCTATCGACGCCCTTCCATCACCGGCGCCATCGAGTACTACTCCGGTCGCAGGGTCGGCGCCGTCGAAACCGAAGCCGATCTTGCCGCCTTCTATCAGAACGGGGGTCGAACCCTCATCGCTCCCCTGCACGCCATTCCACACCTGCAGGAATCAACCGGGGGCCAAATCATCCGTCAATTCCGAGAGGGGCGAAGAGCCGTCGTCGTCATCGAACTTCAACATGCCCCAAAGGAAGGATGAAAGAATGCTCAGGGGCCACCCCTGCAGGTAGACCTCAAACTCTCTGAGCGTCCCCTCAGCCATGCAGAGCCCCTCTCAAGGTCTGTTCAGAGCGAAGCTTATTCGCTAGGCTTGATTTCCGTTTTGGGACACATGATCCAAGTCCCACCAGGTAGCTCCGTCCGAGCGATGAGAGCTGCGGCGTCAAAGCGAATCCTGAGCGTCATCGCCCGGGAACCGCAAGCCAGGCACAGCGTCCGTGGGGGGCGGTGACAGCCATCGAAGTGCAGAAGCACAGAAGTGAAACAGCGAAACACGGAGGGACGAGCCATGAGTGATACCGCAGAAATCCGACTCGGAGACAAGAACATCGAATGCCCGATCATCGTCGGCAGCGAAGGTGAACGCGCCATCGACGTCAGCCAACTCCGAAGTGAAACCGGGTTCATCACTCTGGACCCCGGATACGCGAATACCGGCTCCTGCAAGAGCGGCATCACCTTCATCGACGGCGAAAAGGGCATTCTCCGCTACCGAGGGATCCCCATCGAGGACCTGGCCGAGAACTCCAACTTCCTCGAAGTCTCCTACCTCCTGATGTACGGGGAACTTCCCGACGCAGGTCAGCTCGAGTATTTCACCAACTCCATCAACCGGCACACCATGCTGCACGAGGACTTCCGAAAGCTCTTCGGCTCCCTACCCAAGGATGCACACCCCATGGCGGTGTGCTCGGCCACAGTCGGAGCCCTCGCCACCTTCTACCCTGACTCACTTGACCCCCGGGACGAGCGCGAAGTAGAGGTCTCTGTTCACCGACTCATCGCCAAACTGCCTACCCTGGCCGCGTATGCGTTCAAGCACTCGGTGGGTCAGCCCTTCATGTATCCGAACAACAATCTGGACTACGTGGGCAATTTCCTGCGCATGATGTTCGGGAACCCGTGTGAAGAATACGAACTGGATGAAACGGTTCGGAATGCCCTCGATCTGCTCTTCGTCCTCCATGCCGATCATGAGCAGAACTGCTCGACGTCTACCGCTCGATTGGTCGGTTCCTCCATGGTCAATCTCTTTGGAACCATTTCAGCTTCCATCAATGCACTCTGGGGTCCGCTTCATGGGGGCGCCAATCAGGCAGTCATCGAAATGCTCGCGGAAATCCGCGACGAGGGCATGACGGGTCGCGACTTTGTCGAGAGAGCCAAGAGCAAAGACGACACCTCACGGTTGATGGGCTTCGGCCACCGGGTCTACAAGAACTTCGATCCCCGGGCTCGGATCATCAAGAAGGCCTGCTTTGACGTCTTGAATCGACTCGGTGTCCACAGTCGACTGCTTGAAATCGCGGTTGAACTCGAGGAGATCGCCCTCAGCGACGACTACTTCATCGAGCGCAGCCTCTATCCGAATGTCGATTTCTATTCCGGCGTGATCTACAACGCCATCGGGACGCCCTCGAACATGTTCACCGCCCTCTTTGCGATTGGTCGTCTTCCGGGATGGATCGCCCAGTGGATGGAACTCCACAGCGATCCGGACTTCAAGATCGGCCGACCCCGGCAGGTCTACGTGGGGGCCACCGAACGCCCGTGGGTGGAAGTCGGCAAGCGATAGACGGCGGCCCCGGGTCGAGCGGATCCGGCCTCGCACGGCTCACGCGGTGAACGTCACTCTTCTTCGGGAGGAAGACTTCGCCGTTGGCCTCGATATCGCTGGATCAATTGATCCGTGGACCCGTCGTGGCCTGATCCCGGGTCGAGAAGGCCATCCAGGTCCGGGAGGATCGATTCGGCCAGGGACTTGCCCAGCTCAACGCCCCACTGATCGAACGAGTTGATTCCCCAGATCGCCCCCTCCACAAAGACCCTGTGTTCATAGAGGGCGATCAACTGTCCCAACGCGGAGGGCGTCAGCCGCGGAGCCAGCAGGGTATTGCTAGGCCGATTTCCCGGAAAGGTGCGATGGGGAACAAGCCGCGAGTCCACACCCTGCGCCTCCAGCTCTTCCGCGGAGCGGCCGAAAGCAAGAGCGCGGGTCTGCGCCATGAAATGGGCCATGAGAATGTCGTGATGCGACCCCAGCGGGTCATGGCTTTGCGAAAAACCGATGAAGTCACAGGGGACCCACTGCGTTCCCTGATGCAGCAGTTGAAAGAACGCGTGCTGGCCGTTGGTTCCGGTTTGACCGAACACCACAGGCCCCGTCGGATAATCCACCTCGCGACCTGCGTCATCGACACGCTTGCCGTTGCTCTCCATATCCAACTGTTGGAGATAGGCGGGGAATTGCGCCAGATCCTCTGAATAGGGAACGATGCAATGAGAGCCACATCCGAAAAAGGATGAATACCAGACTCCCAGGAGGCCCAGCAACACCGGCATGTTTTCAGCCAGCGGGGCCGTGCGGAAATGCTCATCCATGGAATGAAAACCAGAGAGCATCTCACGAAACGAGTCCTCGCCCACCCAAAGCATCAGCGAAAGACCCACCGCTGAAGTGAGCGAATAACGCCCACCCACCCAATCCCAGAAGCCGAAGACCTGGGCGCTGGGAATGCCAAAAGACGCCGCCTTTTCAAGCTGGGTCGATACGGCGACGAAGTGGTGACTGACCGCACTCTCGTCCTGGAGTCCTTCCACAAGCCAGGCACGCGCCGACATGGCGTTCGCCATGGTCTCCTGGGTTGTGAAGGTCTTGGAGCACACAATGAACAGGGTCTCCTCCGGAGCCAGATCACGAAGGGCCCCCATCAGATCCGCCCCATCGACATTGGCGACGAAGCGCACGTCCAGACCCGCATCGGCATAGGGGGCGAGGGCCTTCGCAGCCATACGCGGTCCGAGGTCGGATCCGCCAATGCCGATATTGACGACGTGACGGATCCGCTTCCCGGTGGATCCCTTCCAGTCGCCCGACCGCACCCGGCGGGCGAAATCCGACATCCGGGACAAAACGCTCTCTACATCCGCCGAAACGTCCTCGCCATCGATGGAAAAGGGGCGATCCGGTGTGGATCTCAAAGCCATGTGAGAAACCGCTCTCCGTTCAGAACGATTGATCCTCTCTCCACCGAAGAGAGCCTCCATGCGCTGCGGAAGCTGTCTTGCGTGGGCGAGATCAAGCAAGAGCGTAAGGGTTTCGCCATCGATCCGGTTCTTCGAATAGTCGAGAAACCAGTCCCCGTGCTCCAATGAGAAGCGTTCGGCTCGGCCCGAATCCGCGTCAAAGAGCTCGCGCAGATGTCGTTGCTCCATTCGGTCCCGATGCGCCGACAAAGCACGCCACTCTGCACACTCCGAGGCCGGAGGCAGAACCGGCGGAAGGCCGGCGGTCGAATGTTGGGAACGGGAACTCACGGCGCGACCTCCACCTCCACTGTCGCCGAAGCACGAATCTCGACTCCGCCCGGCAAGATGGAGGTGGGGGGCGACCCCGCAGCTCCAGCCGCCTTGAAGAGTTCTGAGCGTTGCCTCATCGGCTCCATCGGAGCTTGCCCTTCGTAAACGGAAATCACACGAACCACACGCAACCCAAGCGCGCTCGCCATGATGTTGGCTCGTTCCTTTGCACTCTGGACGGCCTGCTCCAGAGCCTGTTTCCGATAGGCGGATTCATCGCTCAAAACGAACTGCACTTGACCGACCTCACTGGCTCCGCTCTCACTGGCACGATCAATGATCCGACCCGCCGCGTGCACATCATTCAGTGAAATCCTCAATCGATTGCGAACCACATAGCCATCGAGCTTCTGCCCTGCACCCTGAACATAGGTGTAGTTGGGGGCGAGCGAGTAGCCACTGCTCTCGATCAAAGCGGAAGCCCCCAGCGCTTTGCGTAGGGCCGACTCCACGCTCTGACTCTTCTTGGCATTCTCCGCCACAGCCGGCCCGGCCTCGGGCGCCTGGCTCACCACAGCCAGATCAATCTGCACGCGATCGGCTTCCGCCACCACCTGACCGGCGCCGCTGGCCCGGATCACCGCCGGTGGACTCTGGGTTTGGGCCGAGTCCGCCATGCACTGGGTCGAAAGAAAGCCAAGCACGAGGAGCCCCAGCACACTGAGGCCCAGTCCCCGTCTTTGAAGTCCGGCCGATCGTTTGACGCCCATGATTTTCTTCATGACCTGCAGCGTACAGCACCCAAGGATCTACGAAAGCGATGGATGCAAACCACCCGTTGGAGGCCGCCCGGCGCCCCCCCTGAAAGCCCTCTCAGCTGTCGCCAATTCGACGTTCCAGGAGCTTCAACCGAGGCTTCATGAATCCGCATCGAGCCGGCACCACCACCCTGCGCTCCGAGAGCCCAGACTCCTGCCCCTCGACTCCGGGCTCACGGTCGTAGTCGGCCAGGATACCCACCGCGCGAGTAGCCGCGGGGAAGACCTGCTCCCAGTCCATCTTTTCGGCCGGTTCCACCGTGATCGGGACAGGCGGTTCCAGGACACCCGATGGCCTGTGGCCCGAAAACAATTCGGACACGGGCGCATTCAAGAACCCCGAGTCATCCGCAAGGGGGTAGATGAGAAGAGTCAGCGAATTCGCTTTTCCACCGTAGAAATTGAGATTCTCACTGGCTTCCACGCCGATGCAGACCCGTCGAACCTGCTCACGAACCGCACAGCCAGATTCCACGACCCCGAGAAACAAAAGCACGAACCCCATCGCTCCCACACGCCAGCGTCCTGACTGGAATCGACACAGGCCGAAGACTGGCCTTCCCTTGTCACTCACCCTGCAATACTCCTTGAACGAAACCACGTTGGATGAGCGCCCCCCCCGGCCTTCACCCCGATCCCAACCCCGCGGAGTCTAGCCCAGTTGTCCTGATTGCCCCGGCCAGACTGGAGTTTGAAGCTCGCCACAGATCGTTCGGGATCGCTAGAGTACCGGGGTGCATAAACGATACACACACCGGCCGCCCTTCCCTCTTCCCATCAAGCTGATCTTCCTGACGGCCGTCGCACTGGCGTCCAACCTGACATCGTGTGCGCAAACGCCCACGCTGGACGCCTTTCAACCCCGTCTGGCGAGACCTCAGCCCGGTGATCAGGTCGTGGCGCAGGATGTCATCATCATCGCCGATGCTTCGGGCTCCATGGACCGTAACGAAGTCTTTCCCAGACAAAGAGCCTTCTTGCAGTCCTTTGTGGCGGGAATGCCACCCGGCACCTACCAAGTAGCCTTCCGGGTCCTGGGAGGCCGCGAAGCCGAGCAACGACCTCTCAAGGCGTTCGATCGGTTCGACCTGGCCCGACGAGTGCGCTCCTTCAAGTGGACAGGTCGGGAGACCCCCCTGGCCGGCATCCTTCTTGAGTATGCCCAGAACGCGCCTCCGGAAAGTCGGGTCACTCGCTTCGTCATCTTCTCGGATGGAGTCCCCACACGCTATGGCCGCTATATCGGCCCCGACGAAACCCTGGCCGCGGCGCGTACGCTCGTCGACGTCACGGGACCGGACCTGTGCATCGACACCATTCGACTGGGAGATGACCCACGTGGACCCGAATTGCTTCGAACGCTCTCGTCCCTGACTCCCTGCGGCAACTATCATGAATTGGACACACTGGAGAATGCCAACGCACTCTACGCATTCCAGCAATCCATCTTCAATGGCCCCAAGCCCCCGCCTGCGCCACCCAAGGCCCGTCGTATCATCGATCTCGACGAAGACGGGGTAGACGATCGTTTTGACCGCTGTCCCAAGACCCCCCGCGGCGCCGATGTGGACGCGCGAGGCTGCTGGGTCATTGTCGATACCGTATTCGCCAACAATCGCGCCCAGATCCGCCCAGACCAGAGGGGCTCGCTCGACCGAGCCATCCTGATTCTCCGGGCCAACCCCACGCTCCTCATCCGACTCGATGGGCATACCGACGACACCGGCCAAGCGGCCTACAATCTGACACTGGCCCAAAGGAGAGCCGAGTCGGTTCGCGACTACATCGTGGCCCAGGGGATCAATCCAGAGCGCCTGACCGTGCGCAGCTTTGGAGCCAACCGACCCATCGCCCCCAACGACACGCAAGCCGGCCGTTCCGCGAATCGCAGGGTCGAACTTTCCATCCTCGATGATTGAGCGAAGGAGCTGCGCCCAACCGATCCCGGCGCAAGACCGCAGCTCGAACCCACAGGCGCGGCCTAGTACTGAGCCAACACCTTGCGCACCGCCTTCTTGAGCTCGGCATCCGTTTCCTGCGCGATGGGAATGCCCTGGGTCGTATACCCGTGCCAAAGCAAGGCCCCTGTCTTCCGGTCCACGAAACTGATTCCCAGGGTTCCCTCCATGTAACCGCGGGGAGGCACCGAAACCGAGTCCATCTGCTGCCATTGCGAAAAGTAGTCGTTGTAGGTGAACGGAAGGACCATCGGACTCGCGCTGTACCACGCGGTGGTCTTCTGACCCAGATCGATGACGATCAGGAAATCGGCTTCTTTCCCAGGAAGAGACTCAAGCCCTTTTTCGGTCAAGGCATAGGTCACTTCACGCTGGACCTGCCGAAGCACGAAGACATTGGTCTTGACCGAACCCGGCTTCCCCTTCAACATCTTGGCCGGATCCTGGGCGAACGCGTAGCTCTTCATCTCGGAAAGATCACGAGAAGGGTCGTAGCCGAAGTCGGCTCCGTCTGAAGTGTTCCCCGGATGGTCGTCATGGGGTCGATACCCGGAGGCGGTTCCCAACTCACCGGCCGCAGCCGCATCATTGCCATTGGGTTGAGACACGACGGCGGCATCCTGAGCCTGGGCGGCCGCGAGTCGCGCTCGCTGAGCCTGGGCGGTCGGTTGAGCCGCAAAGGTCCCCGCCTCCACCACGGCCTGGGCTGAAGCCGAGAATGTGGCCTGGACCTTGAAATCAACTCCCCCATTCAGGCTCTGGATCAGCACATAGTGGACACCCGGCTGAACACGACTACTGACCACGAAAGGCGGCGTCCGGTTGTCGGCGTACTGGATGGCCAGTGTCTGCTCCCCCACGCCCTCCAGCACCACCCGAGCGATTCGCCCCGGAAGCGGCGCCTCGCTGGCCGCGCGCTTGACCGTGACGGTCATCTCTCCACTCGAAGGAGCCACGATGCGATACCGAACCCGGCAGATGCCTCGGGCGCACTCCAGCTTGGCCGTTCGCAGTTTCCCCATGGGCAGATAGCGGATGTCCATCTCGCTTTCAGCCAGGGGTTTGAGCGGCGGAGGCGGCGGCACGTACCCACCATACGCGCACCCGAACAAGCCGAGCCCCCACACGGACAACACGCCAAGCAGAATCCAGGTTCTCGCTCCACCTCGTTGGGTGTGGCGCAGACGTCCCCTACCCGGCATGTCTTCATTCCCCTCTCGAGCACTTTTCGGTCTTGGACAAAAGAAACGATCCGGCGCCGAAATCAGGCCCCCGATCGAGAGATTCAGCATAGCCCCCTGACCACCTGAGGGGAACGGAGTGCCCCCTCAGGCCTCGGCCCACAGAGCGCGAAGCTCGTGAGACGGGGCTCAGAAGCGCTCATTCATGCGCAGTGGATGGGCAACCAGCGGTTAGATCCAGTCCGCATTCCCAAGGGAATTGTTTCTCCAATTTATTTGCCACAAAAGACCAAATCCCACCACTCATTCCTGAAAGCCGAATTCCTGGCTCGGTTGACCCCCGAACGCTGGCTGCGCGCAGGCGCCAAGGCTGCTCGACCGACCCGGAAAAAGGCGCGAATGGGATGGGAATATATGCGTTCAATTTCAAGAGATTCAGTCCTCCATCACACACTGGCTGAGTCCGGCCCCGCTGAACCCAGCGGGTCTGGGTTGCAGGCCGGACCGCAAGGCCGCGAAACCCGGAGCCAGAGCCCCAGCACTCGCCGGACCCTCATGGCATGGCTTCTGGTCACCCTGCTGCTGACCGGGGCCGGTACGGCCAACGCCTACACGCTCGCTGAGTTGATCGACGACCAAACCAGCTTTTCCTCACTCAACCAGACGGTGACCTTCAGCGAGTTCACGCTCGACACCACGGGCATCGACCAGAGTTTTCTCGAACTCTACGAAGTCATTCCGAACCGCTTCGGATTCTGGGTCTTCTCCCCCGACTACGGACCCACGGACCCCAGCGAGATCGGGTTTTCATATCAAGTCGAGGCGGCAGCCGGACTCAACATCAACGGACTCACCCTCAGCATGACCCGGCTGGAAGAAGCCGATATGGACGCCACAGCGGACATGTGGGTCGAGAACATCTCGGGCGCTTTGCTGGCCGAACTCGATGTGGCCATTCAGAATGGGACCGTGCCCGGCTGCAGCGCTCCTTGCACCGGCCGCTATGACTCCGATTGGACTGCCATCTCCGCCGCAAACAAGCTCCAGATCTCCGAATCCATTGGCAGCGGTGTGATTCCGCCCGCCGAGTGGAAGCTCAGTCAGAAGTTCTTCACCGAGCCTGTTCCCGAACCCTCGACGGCTTTGCTGCTCGGTCTCGGCCTTGCGGGCGTCGCCCTCAGGCGGCGCAGTCGCTTGCACTGACTCGGCGCCGGGGCCCTGAAACCGGCCCTGGACACGACACAAAAA
>NZGT01000012.1 GCA_002691025.1 Spirochaeta sp.
ACCCCTCGACGCGCGCCGAGAGTGCGCTGGCACCGGGCGCATCGGTGCCGCCTTCGCTCGAAAAGGGGAAAGCGTATGGGCCGTTGTGGGCGACGGCGGCTTCCAGATGACCCAAGCCGAACTGGCCACGGCCGCGGTCCACAAACTGCCGGTCAAGTGCCTCATCATCAACAACAACTACCTGGGCATGGTCCGACAGTGGCAAGAACTGTTCTTCGACAACCGGCTCTCCGGTGTGGATCTCGAGGGCAACCCGGACTTCGTCAAACTGGCAGAGGCGTACGGGATCCTCGGCCTCCGTATTCGACGGGCCGCGGACACCGACCGGATCCTCGAAAAGGCCATCGCGTACAACGACGGACCGTGCGTCGTTGTGGCCGAGGTCGTCAAGGAGGACAACGTCTACCCGATGATTCCTTCTGGCTCGCCCATCTCATCGATGATCACTGAAAAGCCGAAAGAAAAACTCGAAAAGCCCGTGGGCAGCACTTGAGAACGGCGCCTCGAAGAAAAGGACCTCAAACATGAGCAGTCAAGCCAGCCCTGTGACCGAACCTTCGACAGGCAGTCATACCATCTCGCTCTTCGTACGCGACGAACCGGGTGTACTGGTCAGGGTCGCGTTGGTCTTCTCTCGCCGGGGCTACAACATCGAAAGTCTCGTGGTGAGCCCGGCGGCCAAGAGCGGTTTTTCACGAATGACGATGACCTGCTCGGGCGACCCCTCCATCCTGGAGCAGATGATCAAACAACTGGCCAAGCTCGTCGACGTGGTGCATGCCATAGACCATACGATGGACGCCGCATACGAAACAGAAATCGCCCTGATCAAGGTGCGCTGCGAGGACAGCGACCGCCCTGGCATACTCCAGATCGCGGAGCACTTCGGAAGCAAAGTGGTGGACTACGGGGCCAATAGCGTGATGCTCCGCGTCTATGGAAGCAGCGAGAAACTCGACGCCATGCAGGCACTCATGGACCAGTACGAAGTCGCCGAGGTCGTCCGATCCGGAAAGATCCTGATGACCCGAGGCATCGAAACCACCTGAAGCGGTCTCCCTCTCGGGATCAGGCCCCTTCCCGGGGCAAAGACCGTCGAATACCGAAGTCGGGTGGCAGGTTGAGGATCTCCTTGGGAAAAGAGGAGACCAGGAATTCGACGATATCCCGCACGGAGACGACGCCAACGGGATACCCCCGGCTGCTCACGATGGGCACATGACGAAAGCCTCCCACCGACATCATGTTCAGGACCCAGGCCAATCGCGCATCCGATTGAAGAACTTCTAGCCGATCGCTCATGATCTCGGAAAGCGGGGTTTCGGCTGGGTTGCGGCCGCGGTTGATCACACGAAGCAGGATGTCCCGCTCTGTGAAGATGCCCACCAAAGGCGACTGAGCACTTCCGTCGCGCGTAATCAGGACGACTCCACTGTGTTCCGACTGCATGGCTTTCATGGCCGCACTGGTGGACGCATCCTCCGAGAAGAGGAGTGGCGCACGGGTGGACACCACGGAAATCGGTTCTTGCAGCAAACGGGCATCGAAACCGCGAACTTGGGGTTTCGACTCCTCTTCGAAGTAGCCCTCATCTCCCCGACCGAAGAACGCGACATCACCCACTTTTGAAATATCGGTCATGCGATCAACCTCCCTTTGGCCGGCCACGCAGACATGGGCCCCGGGATTCCTGGCCGTCCTGCAATAACACGGAAATCAGGGACAGTGTGGACCGAACCTCGCCCCTTGCCAAGCGCCATGCCCATATGCGCCGACCTCCCTACGGGCGAAGGGCTCAGAGCCTCGAGGCATCCCCGAAAGGAGTAATATTCCGTAGTCTATAAGCATTCGGGACCCACAGGACATGCCTCCATGAGAGTCAACGCCAAGCGCAGGAAGTCATGAAAAGCCTCGATCTCGGGGTCATGGGCCTCTATGCCGTGACGCTCATCTGGATGGGCATTCACTTTGCTCGCCGCCCCAGTCGCACGCAAGACTTCGCCCTCGGAGGTCGCACCCTGCCCACTTGGGCCGTGTTGCTTTCGATGAGCGCCACGGAGCTTTCCGCAGCCACCTTCATCGGAGTTCCCCACGCCGCCTACACGGGCGATTGGTCCTACCTTCAACTGGCCTTGGGAAGCCTGCTTGGAAAACTCCTGCTTGCCTGGCAGATCATTCCACTCTACTACCGCACGGGGGTGGTGACCGTATACGGATTCCTGGCTGACCGTTTCGGCTCGTCTCCGCAAAAAGCAGCCGCCCTGTGCTTCTTGCTGGGGCGCCTGCTTGCCTCCGGCGCGCGACTCTTCATCGCCTCATTGGCACTCGCGGCAGTCAGTGACATTCCGCTGGCTCTGGCCATACTCGGCTGCGGCACCATTGCCGCCCTGTATACGCTCACCGGTGGAATCAAGGCGGTGGTGTGGACCGACACCCTCCAAGCGGGACTCCTCCTATTCGCGGCCCTCGCTGTGCTGGCCACGCTCGTGGCCGCGGCGCCCGGCGGATTTTCCGGGCTCTGGGATTGGGCCGAAGGCGGGGGAAGAACCCGGATCCTGCTCCTTGATCCCCTGCTCTCCCTGAGCGACGGTCGCGTCCTGGGGACAGCCCTGATGGGCGCCTTCTTCCTGACCCTGGCCAGTCATGCCACGGATCACGACATGGTTCAGCGACTCCTGACCACACGCAACGCAAAAGGCGGTTCGCAAGCACTCCTCGGCTCCGCACTGCTGAATTTTCCTTTGACCCTGCTCTTTCTCGCCATTGGAACCGGACTCGCGTACTTCTATCAGTCGCCGCCCGGATACGACATCTCTGATGAGGCCAGGATCTTCCCGCTCTACGCGCTCCACGAACTCCCGGCCGGGCTCCGCGGACTCGTTTTCGCTGGGCTCTTTGCAGCCGCCATGTCGAGCCTGGATTCGGCCATCTGTGCCATGGCCACCTCCTGGTGTCATGATATCCGACCCGCAGCCCTCTCCGATGCAGCGGAGCTCAAACGGATGCGCCTGACCTCCACCGTTGTCGCCGCGGGACTCATCACAGCGGCTCTTGCCATGTCGGCCTACCACGCCATGCTGACCGAAGGCGCAAACTCCAATGCACCGAACCTGGTGGAGTTCGCCCTGTCGGCCATGTCCATCGTCTACGGCGCGCTGCTCGGAGTCTTCGGCCTGGCCTTCCTCTCGAAAACCCGGGGCAGCCAGACAAGCGTGTGCATCGCGCTCGCAATCGGCACGCTTCTGGGACTGCTCCTCTTCCTGCATCCGGTGATCTCGGGCGAAAGTTGGATTGCCTGGCCATGGTGGATCCCGATTGCGGCCACCGTCACCTTCGCTGTCGCCGCCTCATCGAAACGGCCCCGTCTTCTCCCGCAGACCGACCCGTCTCCTGCCACGCCTTCTCTTCAGTAAGAAGAAAAGCACACAGGATCAAAACGGGCCGAACGCAGACTTCAGCGATCCGCCTCTGGCAACGCGTAGGCGATCACCGCATCCCCCGACTCACTCCAACCGTGCCCCCCCGCAACCACCAGCAGGAATTGCCGACCGTCTTCCTCGAGTCGGTAGGTGACGGGGGTCGAGTTTGCGGTAAAGGGCACCCGCTCGCGCCAGAGTTCACGCCCGTCCTCGATAGACAGAGCGCGCACGTATTTATCCGTGGTTGCTCCGATGAAGACCAGACCGGTGGCGGTCACCATCGACCCTCCCGCAAGAGGCGTCCCCAGGTCAAACCAGAGTGGAAAAGGAGCCATATCCCTCGTCGTGCCCAGAGGCACACTCCACAACACATTCCCGGAGACCAGATCCACCGCCGTCAGGCTTCCCCACGGAGGCTTGACGCAAGGCGCGCCGAAATTCGACAAAAGCGCCTGCCGTTCCAGTCCATAGGGAGTGCCTTTGAGGGGATACAACTCCTCGGGATAAACCACCGCTGCGGGATCCATTTCTTCAAACTCGGCCCGGGGCACCAGTCGCTGCGACATGGGCAGGAAGCTCTGACCCACGACCAGGATGGCTCTCTCGGGATCCACCGACACCCCGCCCCAATTCGCGCCCCCCGCCGATCCGGGATACTGGATCGAGCCTTCAAGCGAGGGCGGAGTAAAGATCCCGTCCGACCGGAATTGCTCGATCAGCCCACGACAGTACGCCTTGTCGAAATGGGTAAACCCCCAAGCATCGTCCGGCGTGAGCGTAGGCGGATGAATCGGCGCCGGGTGGGTGGGGAAAGGCTGAGTTGGAGACAGACTCTCTTCCGGAACCGCACCCGCCTGCGGCACCGGACGCTCCTCCACGGGATAGAGTGGCTTGCCCGTATTCCGATCAAGCAGGAAGAGATGGCCCATCTTCGTTGCCTGGACCAGTGCCGGCTGACCCCCACCCACGTCAGGGTGCTGGAAAAGGGTCGGTTGGGCCGGAGTATCGTAGTCCCACACATCGTGATGCACGAACTGATAGTGCCAACGTACCGCGCCCGTACTCGCATCCAGAGCCACAGTGGACGAACCGTAGAAGTCCGCCCCATTGCGCATGGCAGCGTAACTGTCAGGAGACGGATTCCCCGTCGGCACGAAGACCAGACCTCTTTCCTCATCGCCTGAAATAGGTGCCCAGACGTTGGGCGTGCCCGCATAATAGGATTCTTCCGAAGGGATCAGGCCGCGTTCACCTCTCGTTCCCCACTCCGGAGGAGAAGGATCCCACGCCCAACGCAACTCTCCCGATTCGAGATCGAAAGCCCGCACCACACCACTGGGCGCATCCACGCGGAGTTGGTCGGCCACAAGCGCACCGAGCACCAGGACATCTCCGATCACCAGAGGTGGAGAAGTCGGGTAGTACTCCCAATCGGGGGCCTCTTCGATTCCCTGCCTGAGGTCGACCCGCCCGTCCTCACCGAAATCCGAGCAGGGTTCGCCGGTCCTGGCATCCAGTGCGATGAGTTCTGAATCCCGCGTCCCGGTAAAAACACGCCGAGCGCACATGGCGTCCGGTTCCGCTCCGTGCCCCGCCCAATAGGTTACGCCTCGGCACGTGAGTGGGTACGGACCTTCACTACGCTGACCGCGAAGCTCCGGATCAAAGCTCCAGCGCTCGACCCCGGTCTCGGCATCCAGAGCAATCACACGAGCCAATCCCGTACAGAGATAGATCAGACCGTCCGCCACGATCGGCGTCGCAACAAAAGACGTCTTGGTGATGCCGGACATGCCGTCCGACACATCGCCATGCCGGTATTCCCAGACTTTTTCAAGAGCAGACACGTTCTCAGGCGTGATCTGGGTCAGGGGGGAGTATTTGAGTCCGCCCTTGTCTCCCCCGAACTCCCTCCACTCGGAGACAGGGCCGGAAAAATCAGGTGCGACAGGATCTCCGCAGCCGAACAAACCGAAAGCGGCCAAGATCACGCATCCACGAAGAAGCAAGCGAATTGAGTCCATGACCCCGAACACTAGCGCCTTGAATCAATCGCCGGAGAAACGGGCTGAACACTTCAAGACTCAGGAACATCGCCTTTTTGAGCCGACCTTGAAATCATGCTCCACCACAGGTCACGGCGCAGTCGCTCCTTGAAGAGGGGGTCTGCCTCGGGAGTATCCTCACCCGAAGCCATGAACTCCCGAAACTCTTCAATATCGGCCGCGCTGAGTTCTTGTCCGAGGATTTCGTCCGCACCCTCTTCGGTCATCATCATTCTACTCCGGCTGCTCTCTTGACCGACTTGGGATCGCTTGAGCGAAATCTTCTTCTTTACATTCCGGACCGACGAACTCATCGCAACGTGGCCTCCGCGCCTGAACCCATCGCATCGAAGATCATGCGCTTCATCCGATAGAGACTGGATCGAACCGCGTCGCTTGAACGCTGCGTCTGTGCCGAAATCTCGGAAATAGACATGTTCTCGAGATGTCTCATTTCGAAAACCCGCCTCTGCCAACTGGGCAACTCCTCCATCTCATTCCGGATTGCATCGATATAACGACGCATGTTCAATTCATCATCCGGCGACGCATTCCCAATCGACTCATTGGGTGCGTAATGGTCCAGCGACACACTCTCGAACTTTTCTCGCTGGCCCTGAAAGCGGCGCAGGGAGTTGTTCGACAGATTGCGAGCGACCCCGAATATCCAGGAAAGCAGGGTCGATTGGCCACGAAAGTTCGCGATCGACCGGAAGACCGTCACAAAGGTTTCCTGGGTGACCTCTTCCGCATCGCAATGATTGCGAAGCCGTCGATAGCTGTACGCATACACCCGGTTGAAGTAGCGCTCGTAGAGCACGTTGAAGCACAGATCATCGGCCGCCAGGATGCCCTTCACCAGAGCAGCATCACTGAGGCACTCATCCGCCCCGGATGAAGCGGGCGCAACAGGGCTCAGCACCCCTTCTTGCGGACGCCTCGACTCTTGAACCTGCGGAACAACATCACGTCGCCCACCGCTCGGGATCGAAGTCCACGAACGAGTGACGTCTCGGTTCGCGGCACACCCCCTGGCCACGGACTGAATTTCGGGCATTGCGAGATCTCCTCACGCCATGCCCCTTCCCAGAAAGCGCGTGGTACTGCGCTTCTGAGAGTAAGTGGCCGCAAAAGGAATCTCGTGGCGAACTCTTTTTCACAGGGGTGACATTTTTTGCGCATCACCTCCACACTTCACCGCAGAGTGCCCCCTAGGGAAAAAGGTAGGACTCCGGGCACCGGAACCGCCAGAAAAAGAGCCCGCCAAGCCCCTCCCGCGAGACCAACCGCTATCTTCGCCCCCCTTCCTGAATCACAGGGAGACGAACCATACGAGAAGAAAAACTGGCCGTTCACTCCCGACTGATCCTGAGCCTCATCGCCGTGCTTTGGATTCCGACCTTCGCCTTCGCGAACCCCTCTGCCGTGGTTCAGTGGCAGGAATTCACGCCCGAGGAGAAGTCCTTCAGCGTGAAGCTCCCGGGGACTCCGAAGAAAACGACGCGTTCACGCTGGCTTCCCATCGGAACGGTCGAAAGTACAGTCTACAAGGTCGAGCAACCCGTGAATACCTTCGGCCTCAGCATCACGGACCTGCCCCGACTGACCTTCGCCTTCCGCTCGCGAGAGAAGGTCATCGAGACCACGGCCGAAGGTTTCGTGGAAGATGCCAACGCCAAAGAGACCGACTCTCGCAAGACAAAGCTCGGCGGAAGAGAAGCCAAGGAAGTCTCCTACACGATTGCCGCGACCAAGGAAAAACCCTCGCTCAGCGGCGTCTCGAGAATGCTGATCGACGACAAGCGGCTCTACATCTTCTATGCAGAAGTCGACGCTTCTTTTCCACCGGAAGAAGTCAACGCCTACTTCGACTCCGTGCGCTTCGGCGAGTAGACGCGCCCCCGCACGCAGACCTAGGTCTTCTCCGGCGGCCTCGCGTCACGCGGCAGACCGTAACCGCGTTCGCCAATGATATTGAGCTGGATATTGCTCGCGCCCCCCGCAATCGCGGGGCCCAGTGAAAACAGGTACGCCTCAACCCAACCGGTGGAAGAAGTATTCCGGCCCCAGCCGGTGATGTCCTCCGCCGAGGGAGCCAGCATTCCCTCACCATCCAGAAGGTCATAGGCACAGCGCTGGATTCTCTGCATGGTGTCCGTGGAATAGAGCTTGTTCATCATCATCGGCCGCATGGCCTTCAGGGCATCCCCCCGAACGGTGGCCGAGAACTGCAGCATGTTCGATGTCTCCACCGTACGGACATACCCCTCGATCTCAATCAGCCTCTGGCGGATATGGGGATCCTCAATGGCGGGCCTACCGCCACGCTGGGTCTTGCGAGCCAACGTCAGCAGGTCCTCGAAGCAATCGCGCATCATGTTGGGGTTGCCGATCAGATTCCTCTCGTGGATCAGCGTGGCCCGAGAGACCGCCCAGCCCCCTCCGGCCTCCCCCACCCGATTCGTCACGGGTACACGGGCGTCGTTGAAGAAGACCTCGTTGAACTCACTCCCACCGGTCATCTCGCGAAGCGGACGCACCTCGACCCCGGGCGTGGACATGTCCACGAGGAGGTAGCTTATGCCAGCGTGCTTTCGAGCCTGGGGTTCCGTGCGGAACAGACCAAACATCCAGTGCGCCTCATTCGCGTTGCTCGTCCAGATCTTCTGTCCGTTGATGACGAATTCATCCCCATCCAATTCCGCTCGACACTGGAGTGAGGCTAGATCGCTTCCGGATCCGGGCTCGCTGTAGCCCTGACACCATCGTTCCGCACCGGTGAGTGCCTTGGGGATGAAGCGACGCTTCTGCTCCTCGGTTCCGAACTCAAGCAGTGTCGGCACGAGCATCCCCGCCCCCTGATTGAGAAGATCCCAGGGCGCGCCCACGCGAAAGAATTCCTCGCGCACGATAGCGTCCCGAAGAGGGTCAGCGGGTTCCCCTGCTCCACCATATTTCTTGGGGACATTCCGGTAGACATAGCCGGCATCGATGCCCCGTTGTCGAAAAAGGGCCTCTCGCTCGGCCTCGGGAAGATTGGCTTCCTCGCCTTGCAGCGGCCAGCCCTTGAGAAACTCCAGGACCGCTTCACGGTAGGCTCGATGTTCTTCGCTGTATTCAAGATCCATCTTGACTCACCAACCTTCCAATTCGGCACATCGCTCACGCAGGCTTTCCGGCGTTCCCAGAAAAGCCCGGTCGAACATGATTCGTTTCAGCCACAGGTGGACGTCACATTCCCAGGTAAACCCGATGCCGCCATGCAATTCCACGACCTCACGTCCGGCCTGGATGGCCCGATCCGAAATATGCGATTTGGCCAGCGCCGCCGAACGGGGCCCCTCGTCCGGGCGATGATCCACCGCATGAGCGGCATACCAGAAAAGAGCCCGGGTGGGCTCGATCTCAAGGGCCAGACGTGCCAACTGATGCTTGACCGCCTGGAACTCAGCCACCTTGCGACCAAACTGCTCTCGCGTCTTCGTATACTCCACGGCCAGGTCGATCAAACGACTGGCGGAGCCGAAAGCGTCCGCTGCCAGAAGCGTCAAACCCACATCGCCAATCCGCTCGAGAACCGCCCCGTCCCCTTCGAGGACTTCGCACGGCGTACCTTCGAACTCAAGCCGGCCAATGGGACGCGTCCGATCAATCCCCTCTTCTGGCACCACGGTCAGTCCCGCCGCACCCTTTTCGACCAGGGCCAACCGACCGTCTGAAAGTCCCACCACGATCCAATCCGACAAATCCGCATGCGGAACGAACCGCTTGGTCCCGTGGAGAACCCCACCTTCAGAGCGAGTCGACCAGAACTCCGGGCGCCAGGCTCCTTCCCCTTCGGCCAGAGCCAGCGTGGCGATGGCTGAGCCGTCGGCCAACGCGGGAAGATGTCGCCCTCGCTGATCAGAATCCCCCGCTCTCGCAATCGCATGTGCAGCAAGGCTGTGCATCATGAAAGGGCCAGGCAATCCTCCATATGCCAATTCCTCACAAACGAGAGCCAGGTCGAGCACCTCAAGGTCCGCGCCCCCGTACTCTTCGGGCAACATCAAGCCACAGAGACCCAGCTCGGCCACGCCTTGCCACAGAGCCGGGGCGTGACCCTCTCCCGCATCGAAAATTGCGTGCAACTGCGTCGGGGGACACTGCTCACTGACAAACTGACGCACGGTCTCCTGAAGGAGATCCTGCTCTTCGCTCAAACCGAATTCCATCGTCCGCTCTCTTCCACTCGCAATCACTCGGAAACGAGCGACCTGACCGAATGCAGGCCCTCCCCCGAATGTGCGGACACGGAAGGTAGCCCCGAATCGCGCTTTCGAAAGGAGCCCTGAGCGACCTCAACAAGCCTGAGCGAGCCCTCCCATTTCTCCTGGAGAAATGATTCAGCGGCCAGGGCAGAGGGATTTATTCAGGAACCCCAGTACCCGGCCCCGTCGACGAACGCATCCATCTTTGGCATGCGAAGCCCGGTGATCTCCTGCACGGGAGCGTCGAAGACGACATTCCCCCACGCGTCTTTCTTGCATTCCAGGAAGGGATAGCGGGCTTCCGTCAGATACGGACAGGGCTCGCTTTCCCCGGCCTTGACCTCAACCGAAGCCGGCTCGGTAGCCCCGGCCAAGCCCGAAAAGCCCAGGACACCCCCAAGCATCAGAGCGGCCCCAACTGAAAAAAGACCCGACCGGGATCGAATTCGATTTTGTACAACGATTCTATTCCGCACTCAACAAACCTCCTGCATAAAGCGGCACGCGCGACACCGGCTCAATTCCCGTGACACACGCGACTGATTCCATCGTCATATCATGAATCCATGGAAACGGTCAAGCCGCGATCCAGGCGCTCAACTCCAGACTTCCTCGCACAGGCTCTGGCAGGGCCCCACGGATCAAAATCAAAGCAGCTCACCGGCAGGACCTGCAGGACTCGTGCAGAAGAACGGATTTCGCCTACGCTCCTGCCTTCATCCAGAAGACCTTCACCCGAATCCCGTTAGAAGGAATCCGCCATGTTCCTGATGCGTTTCGACATGCGTTGTCCCGATCAGGACCCGGCCACCATCCAGGCCCAATACCAAACCGCACTCGAGATGGCTGAGTGGGGTGAAGGAAAGGGATGCATCCAGTTGGTGGTCTCGGAGCATCACGGCTCACCCGACGGCTACCTCCCCTCTCCGTTGATCCTGGCGGCTGCCATGGCCGGACGGACACGCAGCACCCCGATCCAGGTGGCTGCGCTGATCCTGCCTCTGCACGATCCCATCGACATGGCGGAACAAATGGCCGTTCTCGATATCACCAGCCAGGGTCGAGTCTCCTACGTGCTGGCTGTCGGCTACCTTGAGCCGGAGTTCGACCAATACGGCCGTGATTTCAAGACCCGAGGCCAACGCATCGAGAACTGCATCGAGGTCCTCCACCAGGCGTGGAGCGGAGAACCTTTCGAATTCGAAGGGCGCTCAGCGCAGGTCACACCCCGACCTCTCACGGCCGGTGGCCCCACCCTTTTCATGGGTGGCCGTAGCCCCCGCGTCGCTCGGCGCGCAGGAAGACTCGGGCTGGGCATGATCGCTCAGGGACTCCAGGACGGCCTGGAAGAGATCTATCTCGCCGCCTGCCAGGAAGCAGGCCAGCCGCCTGGCCTCTTCGTCAACCCCAGCCCCGGAACGATCACGGCGGGCTTTGTCAGCCACGACCCGGACCGGGCGTGGGCCGAGATCGGGCCTTACCTGCTTCACGACGCGCAGGCGTATGGACGGTGGATGGGTGAGAAACATGCGCGGCGTGTCGGACAATGGGCCAACAATGTGGACGAACTCCGTGAAGCCAACGGCATCTACCGGATCCTCACGCCAGAGCAGGCCATCGAGCACATCCGGTCCGCGGGCGTATGGGTCACGCATCCTCTTTGCGGAGGGGTTCCTCCCGAGTTGGCCTGGCCCAGCCTGGAACTGCTCGCGGGTGAAGTCCTTCCCCTCCTGCAAAGCGACCCGGACCCCACTTCCTCGAGAACATGACCCGATATTTTCGACCCGTGAGTCAGCCTTCGTCGGGTCCCGCACTTCGCATGGCGATGAAGGTTCCATGCGCCTCGACCAGGAGTTCGTCCTCCAGGAAGAAGCGCCCCTCCGCGTAGATCTTCCGACCGTCTTGTTTCTTGCTGTACCCCTCCATCCGGATCTCCTTGAAAATCGGGGTGGGCTTCAGGTAACGGATCGTCAGCGTGCCGGTCATCGCACCCCGGCCGTTCACCACATTGGTGACGCCCAGGAGTTCATCCATCACCGAAGCCACGACGCCACCGTGAACCAGATCCGGCGCACCGCAGTAGACCGCTCCGAAGGTGACCCGACCGTGCACGACGCCGTCCTCCACCCAGAACTCCACCGGCGGGGCGATGGGATTGGACCTTCCGATCAGGGGACTGAAAGGAAAGAATTCCATCGGGTCTACGCCCAGCCCCGTCTGGCCCACCCCCGGCGTATAGACGGCCTGGGCATAGGGTCCGGGCTGGACATGCGGCTTCAACAGGGCCGATGCCCGTTCGATGATGTCTTGCGCCTCCTTCAAGGTCTCCACCGGGGCCGACCCCGTCCGGATGCGTTCTGCCAGCACACGGGTTGCTCCACTCACGGCCTCCAGGGCCTCTCTTTGTTCGGTCTCACCGGTTTTCTCGCCCAACGTCCCTCTCGCTTTCTTGAAAAGAGCCTGGATTGAAACCAAACTCGCCGCGGATGAGAGCATGGCCGCGCCCAGCTGGCAACCGGGGACTTCCCACTCCCAAACGGCCCTTTGGCGTTTTCATCCAGGGCGCGCTATCGCATCCAGAGGCCCATCACGGAGGAAGACTCAGTATGAACAATCTGAACGGCGAACCGGCCTACGTAGGACGATTCTGCGGCAGCAACCAATACGAGATCACGCCGGAAGTCATCGCCTTCTACTGCGATGCCCTGGACGACCACCACCCCGCCTACGCCCATTACGCCCCGCCCCTCCTGCATCACTCGGAATGCTACGAATTCGTCGGCGAATGGTATCTCCAGAACCTTTTCGGCAATCTGCACGGCCAACAGGACTGGGAACTCTTCTCCCCGATTCCCGCGAAAGGGCGCGTCCGCTCGGTGTCCACCATCATCGACCGCTATGACAAGCGCGGCCGAAACTACGTCCTCAACGAGACCGACCTCTTCGACGAAGCCGACGGCCGACTCCTGGTCCGGGGTCGAACCCATCAGTCCTTCCTCCCTCCAAAAGACCGGGCGGAGAAAGACCAGGAAGAGTCATTTGTCGTGGACGAAAGCACGGCCCGAGAAAAGAAGGAACGTCCGCCCTTCCCCACCGCCACCGGGGACGACCTGGTCTCTTTTGAGAAGACCGTCGATCAGCGACGCTGTTGGATGTTCTCCGGTCCCGAAGCGAACTACCACACCGATGACGAGCAAGCTCGAAAACTCGGGTTCCCGAAGATTGTCGTCCAGGGCATGATGTCCACCTGCTTCGTCTCCCAGGTCATGCACGAGGCGTTCGAATCAGGCTGGGTCCAGGGCGGACGGATGTCACTCAAACTCACCAACGTGCTCTGGGTCGACGAACACGTCCATACACACGCGAAGGTCAGGGAAGAAACCGAAGAAGCCGGCTCTACCCGGGTGCACTGCGACGTCTGGGTCGAAAAAAAGG
>NZGT01000013.1 GCA_002691025.1 Spirochaeta sp.
CCGAAGCGCGGGACGTCGTTTTGGACAAACTGCGGGAATTTGATCTCGTTCCGAAAGATGAGGTGGACCCTGCCAAATTAAGGGACGCGTTCATCGTCAAGGTCGCGCGGTACGTTGATTTATTTGCGGGCGGGGCGACGCTGCTGTTCACGGTGGCGTTTGTCGCGTTCAACTACGCGTTGTTCACGTTCCTCGTGGCGCCGTTGCTGGACTGGCTGTTCGGTTCAGGTGGTGCGGAGCAGATCCCGGACTTCTTCGACAAGTAGTTGTTCCTAAGGTTTCGTGCTAGTCATCTCTTTGTTACAGTGCTAGGACTAGTGGGCGGCGCCCCTGCGCGGGAGACACCGCGCGTCGCCGATTTGCCGGCGGCGGGCGCGTGCCACGTTTTTAATAACAGCGCACCTGCTTCTAAGCAGAACCGCCTCGGCGAATCCCGACGGAACAATGCGAAACGTCCAGGGCTAGCGTCGTCGACACACTAGGACAGGCAAATCCGCGAAGCTGGCACTTTTGTCACCACAACACTAACGCCCAGCTGCTGCTAGTCAGCGGTATACGCGTCGCTGCGACACCTGCTCTGCCTGAGACACACAGCAGCAGCCGACGCACAGCACCATGAAGCTCTACCTCCTCGCCACCGCAGCCCACGCGCTCCAGCTCCCCAACGTCCTGAAGCGCGGCAAAGGCGCAGCGCCGGCATTGGAAAAGATGCGATTCCTGAACAACGAAGAAGCGAGGACCGTCGCCCAGGACTTTGGGACGCCGACCTATGTGTATGACGCGGCCACGCTCAAAGCAAGAGCGGAAGAAGCTCTGGCCTTTCCCAACGCCTACGGCCTCACGGTGCGCTACGCCATGAAGGCCTGCCCGAACGGCGCCGTGCTGAAGTTGTTTGAGTCCATGGGTTTAAATTTCGACGCGTCGTCGACGCACGAGGTTAGAAGAGCCATGAGAGCTGGTGTTCCGGCCTCGAAGTGTTCGCTGAGCACGCAGCAGTTGGACGACGACGCCATCACGCTCATGAAGGAGCATTCTCTCGAAATCAACTGCTGTTCTCTCTCGCAACTCGATACGATCGGTTCCGCGCTACCGGGCGCGAAGGTCGGCGTGCGGTTCAACCCGGGCCTAGGAAGTGGCGGAACCGCCAAGACGAACGTCGGCGGCCCCTCGTCGTCGTTCGGCATTTGGCACGAGCAGTTCGATCAAGTAGTAGCACTCGCGAAAAAACACAACTTGGAAGTCGTGAGAGTGCACACGCACATCGGTTCCGGGAGCGACGCGGAGGTCTGGAAGCGCGTGTCGTCGATGTCGTTGGATCTCTGTGAGCGGCTCGGTGACTCGGTCAAGACTTTGAACCTAGGAGGCGGCTATAAAGTGGGTAGGATGGCCTACGAATCCAGTACGAATCTGCAAGAAGTGGGCAAGCCGGTGACGGACAATTTTAGGGACTATAAGGAGAGGACTGGTGTTGAGCTCAAGTTAGAAGTCGAGCCCGGCACGTATTTAGTGGCCAATGCTGGTGCTCTAGTGACGAAAGTCCAGGACGTCGCCTGCACGTCCGGCAAGGACAAAGGGAATGATTTCCTGAAGTTGGATGCAGGGATGACCGACGTCCTGCGACCTTCTCTCTATGGTTCGCAGCACCCGCTCGTGGTCGTGCCGTCCGATTCATCCAAGGATAGCGATGAAAACACACATGAGTACGTCGTCGTGGGCCACTGCTGCGAGAGCGGCGACCTGCTGACGCCGGCGCCGGACGAGCCGGAAACGCTGGCCCCCCGACTGCTCAAGACTTGTGAGCGAGGTGATCTGTTGGTCGTCGAGTCCGTAGGAGCCTACTGCAGCGCCATGTCGACGGCGGGCTACAACTCGTTCCCGACGGCGCCCGAGGTCCTCAAGACGAGCAAGGGCGGCTTCGTCTCGATCAGGAGGCGGTCGACGCTCGACCAGCTCCTCCAGAACGAGGTCCAGGTCGACGCGTCGCAGCTCTAGGCAGGGTTAAGAGCGAAGTTCTTATCTGTCGCGTCGATGGCGTCTGCTGCTGCGTACTGTTACGGTGCCAGGACTAGTGGGCGGCACGCGACACCGCGCGTCGCATTTATCGGCGGCGGGCGCGTGCCGCGTCTTTCATAAAGCATACTTCCTTTTAAGCAAACCGCCTCGGCAAACCCCATCAACACCATCAGGAACCGCGCGCGCTAGCGACCTGTAAGACACTAGGCATCCCTAGACAATCTCCGGCTCCTGGATCCTCCACACCAGTGTTGCCCTCGACGCTGCCGGAGAGCTAGCGGCAGCACACGGCAGCGCCGATCGACGCGACAGGGCAGCCCTCGGACCCCAAGAACCATCGGTAACCGGTCCAGCCGAGTGGGGCAGCGCTCCCCTGAGACGCCATCGACGCGGCACACTAGAGACGCCATCGATCAAAAGCACCATACCATGGAGCTCACCCGCCGCGACAGCAGCACGATGCCCCTCAGCACTTCTTGCGTGCGCATGGTCGAGCAGGTGTCGTCCGTGCACGATGTTGGTTTGCTACTACAAAGAATGGACATCGCGACCTGCGCGGCGGCGGAACGCCACACCAAAGTCAACTGCGTGACCGTGGCGATGGGCGACGTGGTGGTGGAGCACTCACCTAGGGTCGGCGAGCTCCTCACACTCACTGCGGAGCCCGTGCTCGTGGGCCGGACGTCGATCGATGTTTCCGTCCGAGTCTCGGCCGAGAAGGGTCAGGTACGGCGCCACGTCTGCGACGCGGCGTTCACGTACGTTACTACGAGAGGTCCGGATGGCGAGAAAAGGTTCTGTCCGCCGTTAGATGATGACGTAAGTGAACGGACTAGGTGGGCCCGGGCGACCGCGAAGAGAAGACGAGCCTTGCTTAAACTTCAAGCGCCGCCGCCGACGCCATCCAACGAGACCTTTACCTTCGAGACCATCGAAGTCGTCCTCCCGAGGCACCAGAACCACATGGGCCACACGTTTGGGGGCGTCGTGATGGCCTGGATGCACAAGGCGGCGCGCACGTGCTGTGCAAGACACTGCGGCTGCGCCGTCGACGCGGTACGGACACAAGGTGTGGATGGTGTCTCATTCAATACTGGATCGAATGTGAGCGACCACCTCGTGTTCAGAGCGCGCGCGGCGGCCTCGTTCGACGATGGTGGCGAAATTAAAGTTAGGGTGGTCAAACGGGACATCGCCACGGGAACCGAACAACTGATCAACGTCGGCTACTTCTCGTTCGGCTTTTTTGATGAGAACCAGCGCTTCCCCGGCGTGACGGCGCCCGCGGACGCTCTTGTGAGGAGGCGCATGTTCGTGGCCCGGAGGCGCCTACTCACGTGCAAGGGCGGAGCCCTAGACTGGCACGCGTCGCTGGTCAAGGAGGCGCCGGCGCTCACATTGGAGTCTTCATTGAGACTGTTCCTCACGGACGAGCTCCGGTGGGAGCATTGTGCCGATGATGTCGTGTGGGCTTCCGGAAATGCATGGGGCCGCGACTCGTTCGTCCTCAAGACGGACTGTATCCTACCAGGAGCGTCGGTCGACGCCGCGTTTCGAGTGGTTAAGGACGAACGGCCGGCGTGGGACCACTTGTGTGTGGGCGTCGAGCAAGTGGAAAGTGGAGACGAGTGGGATATAGTCCGACACGACTCCAAGGCGCCCGCCGCGGCGCGATTCCTAAGGTGTCTGTGTAGGTGCTCGCTGCCGGCGTCGGTGGCGCGGCTGACGCTGCTCCGGGCGTGGCGGAAAGACGGAGAGGGCTACGCACTCGCGACGCGGTCCGTCCGGCACACGGCCGCGGGAACGGCGGACGCCGAGGTCCTGCCCGCGTGCTGGCGTCTGATGCCGTGCGAGGCGGGCGTCGCGTTGTCCTACGCGGTGGAGTTCGAGTACGTCACATTGAGGGCGAACGCGCCGGGGCTCTCGGACGCGCGCCTGCGCCGGGCCATGGCGCGCGCGGCGGCGACGTGGTGCCGGCGGCTTGTTGCTTTTGAGTTCCGGGAGAGGTAACTTTTACACTTCTGTAGAGCTATATCTGTTAGTTACGGTGCTAGGCTAGGTTAGGCACCGTCCGGATCGACACTTGGATCGACCAATACCAAGTATTGATCATTTTGGCTAAGAAGCGGAGGCAAGTGAGAGAATAGGTCGGGCAGCACGTAGTAGACCGCGCCGGCGGCCGCGACGATTGCCGCGGCGGCGACGAAGCCGTCTCGAGAATCGCCAAAGACGGCCTGATACCATGTAAACTCACTCTATAATTAAAAAATGCACGAGCTAGCGTTGCAAGACACTAGCAGGCAAGTAGCAGCAGCAGCAAGGCCTGCAAGCAGCGCTGCACGAGACGTGCGGGCGCAATCGAATCACTGTTTGCGGTTGAATGCCAATTTACGCTGCGCGCTAGCACTCAACCCATCCGTTCGGCTTGCCCTCGCTCTCTGCTCATAAGTGCTGTGAGGGATGGAGCAACCGAGACCCAAGAAACGCCGGCGACGCCGTCGCAAAGAAACGAAGGACTCAATCGGTACGTTCAGCATTAGCGTAGACGCGGCCCGCGACGACGCAACGGCCTCCTCTGCTGCGGGCGCCGGCGGCTCGGCGTCGGGTGCTGGTGCCGGCGGTTCCGCTGCCGCGGGCGCGACGACGCCAGGCTCATTCGCGAGCGTGCGGTCGCGCGCCGAAGCGCTCGGTGGCACCTACAGCGCTACCGTGCACCGCAACGTTAATGTACTTCTGGCGAGCGCCGGCGCCGTCGAACGCAGGACGCAGCGCGTGCGCAAGGCAGCGAAGCTAGGGGTTGTTATCGTCGACGCGGCGCCCTTCCTCGACGCGTGCGAGGCCGGCGCGTTTTGCACTGACGCACACGCGCTGCGCGTCGCCGACGCGGATGCCGACGGCGGCGGCGGCAAAGCCGTCGACTTGAACGACGACGCGTGCTGGGTCGGGTCCTCGAAGTACGATGGGGGCTGCTCGTGCGCGTGCCACGACGTGCCCGGGGCGCCGCCTTTTTGTGACTGGTGCGAAGAGTACCATAAGAGTTAGTGTTAAGCGCCTCGCAGCCGCGAGAACAACCCCCCTATCGACTCGTCTGCGACCCGAGGCTGCGCGCCGGGGCCTCGACGGGCGCACCGCGCGTCGTGCGCCGCTTTTTTCAGCAGCACGTCCCGCGTCTCGATGAGCGACACGCAATTATTTAAGGTGAAACCTCCTGACCAATGCAAGCCCCGGCGTCGTGCACTCGACGCCCGTTGTCGCCGCCGTCCCTGGCAATGCAACGTCGTCTCTCGCGCGCACCTCGTCGCGCAATGGCTCGCAAACACAATTTTTGTAAGTCTGCAGCTAGCGGTCGTAAGACACTAGCAAGCTGCAGCCGCAGTTCCTTTGGCACCGCTGCTTGAGCGCATTGATGGATGTGGTACAGTGAGCACGATCGTCGATCCATCGTATGCTGCTGCTGAACCTGCAGAGGTTTTTCTGCGGCGATCGGTGACCGCTGTGCCAGGTAATCGATGGGCAAGCTGCTGCAGCCGGCAGTGCTGCTCTTTGCTCCGGGAGTAGGACGGCGATGCGGCGGCGGCGCGTGGACGCTTCTGACGCTGCTCGCCTGCGGAGCCCATGCGTTACGCCCGGCGATCCCCATCGTCGCCGAGGGTCCTGACTACCTCGTCGTCCACAAGCCGGCCGGCGTGCCCTGTCATCGGCGCGACGACCAACCTGGCATCCTCGAGCTCGTGGACAGCGCGGATGATCTGAAGCTGGCACACCGATTGGATGATGGTACGTCCGGCTGCCTCGTCCTCGCCAAGGGCCGGCGGGCCGCCGCGGCCATCGGCGACGCGTTCGCGGCGAAACGCGTGGCCAAGGTCTACGTAGGCCTCACGGCATCGAGGCCGTCGAAGAAGAAAGGAGTCATTGTGGGAGATATGGTCCGCTCGCGGCGAAGCCAGTGGCGGCTGACGCGAGACAGCGCGAACCCAGCCTGCACGTGTCTCTCGCGGTCGATCGGCCTGGGGCCCAGCGAGGGGGGAGATCCGGCCGCCCGACTCATAGTGGCGCGGCCTATTACAGGGAAGACGCACCAGATCCGCGTCGCGACGAAGAGCATCGGCGCGCCGCTCCTGGGCGACGGCCTCTACGGCGGCGGAAAGGCAGATAGGCTCTACCTACACGCCGCCGCGATACGCATCCCAGACGTGGGCCTCGACGCGCGCGCGTTGCCCGACTCGGGCGCGTCGTTCCTGTCGCGGCGCTTCGCGGACGCGTGGAGCGCGGTCGACCTCGAGGCCGAGCTCGCGGACGACGCGCTGCCCCGCGCGGCGCGCGAGTTTCTCGAGCGGCGGCGCATGTCATAATCATGTTGTACTGTACAGATGGATTACACAACAGTTTCGGACCCCTCGTCGTCGTCGACGAGCGGGTTTGCGACGTCGGTTTCTTCGGCTGGCGTCGCCAAGGCTGGCCGCTCGGACGCCAGCGCTGCAAATGCGACGACGACAAAGGGCGCTCCGATCAGCTGAAGCGGGCCGAGCCGCTCGCGGTCCAGGATCGCGTCGACGACGGCGTTACCCGGTATTGCCAATATCGTTCCCGTCGCGACAAATACGGGCGACGCAACCGACAGTCCGAGCGCGATGGAGCAGTTGTACAAGACGTCGATGATGCCGCCGCCGAGGACGATGACGAGGTCGTGGGCTGTCCACCGCCCCGGAGGTGTCTCAGCACCGGTGGCGGCAAGAGCTGCCGCAATAGGCAGGCTGCAGATGGCGACGGCGCCGCCGACGAACGCTACGGCCCGCAGCACAAAGTCCGGGGACGGTGCGAGGAAACGACTTTTCCACCGCACTTTGTACGTGGCGGCGCACAGCACCGCGCAGAGCGCGACGACGACACCGATCGTCAGATGATGGCTGCCCGAGCCAGAAGGAGCCGCGACGAGCGCGACGCCACATAGCGCGGCGCCGACGGCGAGGCCTCGTCGTCGCGTGAACGGTTCTCTCAACCACAGCCTCGACAGCACGCAGACGACCGCAGGCGCCGCTCCGAAGACGCACTGCACGATAGCCGGCGACGCGAGAGCGAGCGCGCGAACATAGGCATAATTCGCACCGAGAAACAGCAACGGAAAGATCGCGAGGTCGCTTCTGTTGAGTGCGTCCGTCGTCGCCGTCCGCCGTATGCTCCCCGCGGGATAGCAGAGAACTTGCAAGCATGCGTGGGCCCACGTGATGGCGAACGGCGCCGTCAGGCCGCGCTGTACTCGACTCGTTAATTGCGTCGCGCCGACTTGCGTGCAGGCGATGAGCAGGACGACGGCCAATCGCAGTGGTAGGGCCGCGTCGCGCGGGCTTGGCACGGCGGCGGCGGCGCGGTTCGCGTCTTGCATCTGTTCTTGCTGGTCTGTTCTCTTTCGGAGGGCTCGTGCGCGTCCCGGTGCGACGCCTTCAGAGATGAGCTCTCAGGCAGTCTGCAGAGCAAAACTGAGATAGCCGTACAGGGACAGGCGCGCTGAAATTGATCGCTTGCCGCTAGCTGGTGGTATGGTGGCTGCGAATATGCGACAGTACAGTGCTCCGAGCACGTATGCAGCGTAATCAGGGCGACAAGGGCTTGATGGCTTGGTTGCTAGTGTCTTTTATCTAGCTCCGCCGCACTCGAAAATGGATGCGTCTCGGGATAAAAATACCTAATTTATACCGCTCACACCCGCGACCGACATGTTCCGCGCCGGCGCTCGTGCCCGCCACGGAGGGGTGGGCGGCCGCCCGGGCGCTTCGAGATCGTTGACGTCGTCGACGCGGTGTCGCGGGCGTTGATTGCGCGCCGACGGCGGGCCGACGGGAACGGCCTCAGACGCTTTCAACTCCGTGGCCATTGCGGGAGGCGGTGCCTGCTGATGGTACGGTGCTTTCGGCACGTATGGCGCCTGTAGCGGCTGGTACGATGCGCCGACTTGCGGCGCCGACGGAGGCGGCACCGCCACATCAAGCTTCATCGGAGGGGGCGACGGGACTGTCACTTTGATCTCGCGGCCGTCCACTCGCGCATGAATCACGTCGCCTCCCCGCGTGCCCGGCGGGACAAGTATGGTAGTCGTCGCCCCGGGCTCGACCGACGCCGGTGTGTAGCGGAATAAAATGGCGGGACCGCGATGCCTGGTTGACGCGCGGTCGTCGAGAGAGGCGCGGACCTCGATCCCTGCACCGGGCCCGCCAGTCCCGACGACCGTCGCTCCGTCGCCGTACAACTCCAGCTACCCCCCAACGGCGGGCGGCGTCGTCCA
>NZGT01000014.1 GCA_002691025.1 Spirochaeta sp.
GAATATCATGGCGAATTCGTCGACTTCGACCCCGCCACGTGCAGCCCGCGCCCGGTTCACGGTTCCATTCCGATCCTGGTGGGGGGCGATACCCCGGCAGCGATCCGCCGAGCCGCCCGAATGGCCGACGGCTATTTCCCGGGAAGCACGGACTCTGAAGTGCTGGCCCGATTGATCCAGGAGATGCGAGTCGCCGCAGAAGCCCAAGACCGCGACCCGGACTCCATCGCGATCCACTCGATCTTTGCCCACCAGATCGCCGACCCCAAAGCCGGCGTGGAAGAGTTCGCCAAACTCGGCGTGGACCGGGTCATGGTGCCGGCCTTCTTCTTTGCGGGTCCGGACGGGCTGGATCGCCTCGCCGCCTTTGGCGAGGATGTGATCAAACCCCACACCGAGAGCTAACCGGCGCGCGGGGACCGACCTCCCTCCAATGACCGTTTGACCCGATCTCGCAGTGTTTCGATGGGACGGTCGATACCAACCGTCATTCCCCATGAGATCAACATGAGTAGAGGCGCGGACGCAACGAAGAGGTATGGGACCCAGTTCGCCAGGCCCAGCAAGGCCGCCGTCACGGCCCCCACCTGCATGTGCATCAAGTAGATCGGGTACGAGAGGTCGCCGAGCCACGAATCCATCCGGCGGAACCGGCTTGGCATCTGGGGAAGCGAAATCAGCACGGCCAGGAGAACGGCCGAGATCGCACAATTGAGATAGAAGCCCAACTTCAGGAAGCCGGATTCGGTCTGGGCCACATAGAGGTAGTTGGCCACCCACAATGTGAACACCACGGCTCCTACCGGAATCGGGCGACGGATAAGGGCCACGATGGAATCCCTGTAATGATAGACGAGGGCTCCGAGACTGAACGGAAGCGAAGCGGCCCCGATGGTGAAGTAACGCGCCGCCCAGGGAATCAAGGGGTTGTCATCCACCACATAGAAATAGACAATCACGTGATAAGCCACGCCTACACCGAACCAGGCCAGGGCCATGCGGCGTCCCCGCCCCAGCACCAGCGCGATGGCGATGTAGTAGAAGATTTCAACCCGCAGTGTCCAGGCCGGAGGGACCAGCGGGTTGACTTCAAGAGGGATCAGCCCGACAAACGAAAGATTGGAGATCCAGCCCCACGCTGAGCTCGGCCATGTCCATGCAGGATCCGAGGCTCGTACCGCATCGGCATCGAGCAGCGCCAGCACCCCGACACTGGCCAGACAGGCAAACCAATACGGTGGATAGATGCGCAAGAACCGATTGGCGAGATAGAAGCGAAGCCCCTTCCTCGTAAATCCATAGCGCTGGTTCATCACAAGGCACATCAGATAGCCGCTGATGATGTAGAACGAGAAGACGGCATAGGTGCCGTTCCATATGGTCCGCTCAAGATGGCCGGCGGCCACGATCCAGGCCAGTGTAAAGCGAAGCGTCCCCAGCATTGTGACTTCATCATTCTATGCAGACCCCTGCCTGGCAAGCCCTCTGGAGTAGAAAAGTGCTAAAAACAGGGCCATGGGGGGCAAGCGGGCTCATGCTGTCCGAAACCAGCCAATGAGGCTCCCCTCCACCTCCGCCGTCATGAAGGCCAGGACATGAGGAACGAAGAGATCCGAGGTCTATCGCCGCCCACCACGCGCTGGCTCAATTTCCTGATTCTGGGGAGTGGATTCTTCCTTGCTGCCCTTCAACTCGGTTGGATTCCTTTTTTCCGTCATGCCTGGGCTGTCAATTTGTGGGCCTATCAACCCCTGGCTCCGGGCCTGCTTGCCATCGCACTGGCGTGGTTGATGACAAGCTCTTCCATTCGGCAGTTCCTGATCCACTCGTGGAGTCGCATTCAAAACCCTTTGGACCAGAAAGAGATCCTGGCTCCGGTCTCTGGAATCATCGTCTCCGTCATCCTGTGGATATTCAGGGACGGTGGGTTGTCTCCAGACGCCAAGGTGTTTGGGGGTGCCATTCTTTCCGGCTATCAGTTCATCTTTCCTGATGTGGGAACGACCTGGATCATCTTCGGCTTGAACGGATTCACGAATGCCCTGGGCCAGAGTGATTTCCTGCTTGTCCGCCTGATCAGTTGCGCGGCCGGCGGGCTTACGGTCGGGTTGCTTGTGAGCCTCGCCCGAAGAGGAATGCTCGGGCCGATCCGGCCCTTTGGTCTCGCCGCTGGACTGGTTCTTTCTTCAGGCCTGATCCGCGTGTTTGCGGGTCGGGTGGAGGCCTACCCGCTGCTGCTCGCTGGAATGGCGTCATACTGCTGGTTGGCTTTGCGCTACTTGAAAGAGGAGCGGGGTTGGTATCTGACATGTCTGGTAGCCGGTATCACGGTGTGGCTTCACGCGGCCGCCGTGGGCTTGGCGGTGAGCCTGTTCTTCCTTCCGAGGTTGGCGCAAAAAGACCTTCCCTGGAGCCATTGGTTCGGACTTCTCGCTCGAGGGGCGATGGTCGCAGCGGGACCTTCGATTGTCTTCTACCTGGGACTCATGTTCTTGGGGAATGAAATGACCATCGAGGCCACCTGGAACCGAGTCATAGAAATACTCGGCGGCAACGAGACCGAAACGGCGACGCGATGGTGGGTTCGAGGCCGGGGGGAAGCACCCAGCATCGGGACCGATGTGGTGCTCGGTTCGTGGGCCCAGTTCAAGTATCTGGGGAACGCAGCTTTTCTGCTCTGCCCCTCTGCCATTCCAGTTCTCGGGGTCCTCATGGCGACCCAGGGAAGAGAGCTTGTCAGGGATCGGACCTTCCTCTTCCTGGCCGCGCTGTGTCTTCCTCTCGTCCTGTATTCCTTCGCGCTGCGCCCCTTCTGGGGACCCTATGACTGGGATCTCTTTTCCATCACCGCACTCTCCTTGATTCTTCTCCAGGCCTACGGATTGAATCGGATTCTCAAAACGCCTCTACGGCAACACGTGGCCGTCGGTCTGGTGGGCCTTCAGTTCTTGTTCGTCGGCGCTCCCTTCTTCGCGTTGGGGTTCAGTCCGCTTCGTGACGCGGGTCCTTTCTTCATCCATGGCTACCTCGAGGCGCAAATCGGCCAGGCGAATACCCCTCCCCCGCCAGCCCTCGCCCCCTGGCTCTAGACCACACCGGACCACGCCGATGGAGATGAACCGGGTGTCGGGACCTTCGTCTCGACACCGCTTTTCGTGGACCTGATATTCCACAGGAGACCTTCAGGCCGTCCTGACGATGACCCCCTACGAGACGGAAGATGAAGCCGTCAAGATCGCCCACGACACGGAGACAGAAACGACCGAAGCGAGGCTTCAGGAAGCCTGGCTTCGGTCGATTTCTTTCGGAGTCACGATCGCGGCGAGCCCGGCTCCAACCTTCAGAGGCTCGTGTCACCCACCATCTTGGCAGGCACGACGGTCTCGTCGAATTCCGCTTCCGTCAGGTAGCCCAGTTCCAGAGTCGTCTCTTTGAGGGTCTTCCCCTCGGCATGGGCCTTCTGTGCGATTTCAGCCGCCTTGTAGTATCCGATTTTCGTATTCAAGGCGGTGACCAGCATGAGACTCTTGGCCACCAGTTCCGCGGCCCGCGCCTCATTGGCTTCGATACCGACAGCACAATGCTCATTGAAACTCTCACAGGCGTCGCCGATCAACTGAGCACTCATCAGTACGTTGAAGGCCATGACCGGCTTGAAGACATTCAGCTGGAACTGACCCTGTGTTCCCGAAAAGGCCACCGCGGTGTCATTACCAATGACTTGAGCGCAGGCCATGGTGAGCGCTTCACATTGGGTCGGATTGACCTTACCCGGCATGATCGAGCTACCGGGCTCATTGGCCGGCAGGCTGATCTCACCGATGCTCGTTCTCGGCCCACTCGCCAGCATCCGTATATTGTTGGCGATATGAAACAGGCTGACGGCCACTCGCTTGAGACTTCCGGATATCTCCACCATGGCGTCGTGCGCACTCAGCGACTCGAACTTGTTCTCCGCCGTCACGAAGGGATGCCCCGTCAAGGAAGCAATCTGTTCCGCCACAGCGACCGAATAGCCAGGCGGTGTATTGAGACCGGTGCCCACCGCGGTGCCACCCAGCGCGAGTTCACGCAACCTTTCCAGAGAGTCCTTGATGGCCGACATGCCGCGATCCAGTTGGGTCACGTATCCGCTGAACTCCTGCCCCAGGGTCAGCGGCGTCGCGTCCATCAAATGGGTACGCCCGGACTTGATGACACTCGAAAACTTCACCGACCGCTCATGAAGAACATCTCTCAGGGCCTGGATCTTCGGAAGAGTCTCTTCCACGATCTTCCCATAGGAAGCAATGTGCATGGCCGTCGGGAAAGTATCATTCGAACTCTGACTCTTGTTCACGTCGTCATTCGCCTTGATGATCTTATCCTTGCGAAAATCACCTCCCATGATCTCGGTCGCGCGATTCGCAACGACTTCGTTCATGTTCATATTCGACTGCGTTCCCGATCCGGTCTGCCACACCACCAGAGGGAAGTGATCATTCAACTTGCCAGCCAGGACCTCGTCGCAGGCGGACGCAATGGCATCGGCCTTCTCCTGGGGGAAATCGGTCAGATCTGCATTCGTGAGCGCCGCCGCCTTCTTCAATACGGCGAAAGCGTGCACAATCTCATCGGGCATGCGCTGCCCGCCAATCTTGAAGTTCTGGAAACTACGCTGGGTCTGCGCCCCCCAATACTTGTCGTCGGGGACCTGCACTTCGCCCATTGTGTCGGATTCGGTTCGTGTCTTCGTCATTGCTGCATCCTTTCCGGGAGCATTGTTGGTCTGCAACAAATAGCGATTTTGGAAGCCACGGGAAAGCCATTCACCGGACGACGCTACACACAAGATCAAGTCATCCACTGGAATGCAGGAGTCGGATCTCGATTTTGACGTTGCCTTGTGGTTCAATCGATTCAGCAAAAACCACTGGGGGATCCAATGAAGCCGAATACAGCCAATATGATCAATGGAATCGTTCTCGTCCTCTTTTCAAGTTGGGGCTACTTTGCGTCCGACTCTCCATCCGCCACGGCCTTCATCCCCGCTGTTTTCGGGGTCGCACTCCTGGCCTGCAATGGAGGCATCAAAGCGGAAAACAAGATCATTTCCCACGTGGCTGTGACCTTGACCCTGGTGGTCCTGCTGGCTCTGATCATGCCTCTTCGAGGCACCCTCAGTCGCGGCGATACGGGTGCGACCCTTCGCGTGATCATCATGATGGCCTCTTCGGCGCTGGCGCTGGCAGTCTTCATCAGGAGCTTCATCGAAGCTCGCCGCAATCGTGCGTGACCCATCGCTGGGAGGGAGCGGCTGCGCGCCAAGGAATCCCTCTCGGTCGCTTTTTCGTTTCGAGTCCGGACATGCCGGATCCATGGACTTTCGCCGACAACTCACTAGACGCTCTCTACATCAATCCATACTCATCCTGCCGGGAGCCCTTCAGGGGTTGCGCCGCATGAATCCAAAAAAGGAATCAACCATGAAAGTACAAGTCACGAAACTTTCCGTCCTCACCCTGATCGGACTGCTGTCCATGTCATCTCTGGCCCTGGGGCACACAGGCCACGAGCAGTCTGCAGGAAGCTTGCACGTGCTTACATCTGTTGAGCATTTCGCGGCCTTGGTGGTTCTTGGAGCCATGTTGGCCACGCTCGCCTTTTTCCGAAAGGGCCCGGCTCTGCTCGTGGGCAATCTGACCCTTGCGATCTATCTCGGTATTCAGGCCTGGGTACATGCGACCGAAGGCGGCCTGCTGTTTGGCGCCGAAGTTTTTACAGCCGGTGGCATTCTCGCACTCGGCACCTGGCGTAGCGTGGCTATCTGGATGGAGAACCGCAAAGCCGAGCGCTTCCGCAAGATCGCCTGAGAACGCTTCGGCAAGCCCAGCTTACAATGATCCCGAGGCTTCCGGATTATCATGCCTCCGTCATCTACCCAAGAGAAGTAGATGCACGTAGAGGTCATGGTTCCTTTTCGACGGCGGCCTCGATACCTCTGGTAGAACCGGACCCCGCAATACGAAACCGGGCCTCCTCTCTGGTCCCTGTACCGACTCTGTCTCAAGGTGTAAAATGCGTAACTGAAACTCCGGTCCGCAATCCATCAACCCAAGCCAGAGCGAAGGATCATCATGCCCGACTTCAAGCAGATCATCTTCTCTACCCAGCCAAACGGAATTGCCCGAATCATCCTGAACCGGCCCGAAGCCCGAAACGCACAGGATGCGAACATGCTCTATGAGATCAATGATGCCATGGACATCGCGGCGAACGATGACCAGATCAAGGTCATCGTGGTCTCGGCCAACGGACCCCACTTCTCCGCGGGGCACGACCTCGCAGAGGCGGATCCCATCGGATCCCTCAAGGAGCATAAGTCGGTCACCAGTTTCGGCGGACTCGACGGCGAAGGCATCGAACCCATGTTCGGCCGGGAGCAGGAAATCTACTACGGATTCTGTGAACGCTGGCGCAATATTCCCAAGCCCACGATGGTGGCCGTCCACGGCAAAGTGATTGCGGGCGGACTCATGCTGGTCTGGCCCTTTGATATCGTCATCGCTTCAGAGGACACCACTTTCCAGGACAATACGGTGGCCATGGGAATCTGCGGTGCGGAATTCTTCAATCACCCCTACGAACTGGGCGTGCGAAAAGCGAAGGAGATGCTCTTCACCTCGGATTTCGTATCGGCCGAGGATGCGCATCGACTCGGAGCCGTCAATCACGTGGTTCCTCGCGATGAACTGGAAGACTTCACGCTGAACATGGCAGCCAAAATTGCCGAAAAACGACTCTTCAGTCTCAAGCTGACCAAGATGGCGGTCAATGCGGCCCAGGACAATGCCGGACGCAATGCAACCAATCAGCAGGCCTTTGCGCTTCATCACCTGCTTCATACCAACTTCGCGCTCATCAGCGGAGCCCCGCTCGCTCCTGAATTCATCGAGAACTTCGCAAAAAAGAAATCCGGCTAGCCGGAGAAGTTCGACAATGAGAAAGAATATAAAGAGTTCGATCAACAGAAGGCGAAGCTCTTGCAGTAGCCGGGAAAAGAGTCCGGTAGACCGAAAAATGGCGGAAGCGTTGGCCTGAGGCTCGAACGAGGCCACTCGGGCATGAGCCCGGATCCAGTAGCAGTCACGTCTACGGTATTCCGAAAGCGAAATACGCTACTCAAAAGCGCCGCGAGCAGGGTAAAGGTAGTCGGGATCCTGCTTGAGCAGGATGCGCCTGCGCTTGTAGTCGATGCGTACGAGGAAGGGTTCCATGGCCTCAAAGCCCAGAACCGAATCATTGGTCCCAGCGAGATTGTAGAAACCTTTTGGAGCCACCAGGATGTCGCGCGGGCCGATTTCAAAGCCGCCAAGACGCAGACTCTGGGCGCGATACCACTTGACCTCCATTTCACCGGAGGCGGTCCCCACACTCCCCGCGTCTTGCAGCGGAACGCCATCCAGACCGATTTTACTGAGGGCCTTACCGGAGAGAAGCAGGCTGCCCGGGGCACCCGTATCAAAGAGGACCCAGAGCGTCTCGCCCTCGATCTGAACAGGGACAAGAATGCGCGTCCCCGACCTCTTGAAGGGCACAATGGACTCACCCGACTCCGTGGTCGCTTTGGGCACCTCATATTGGCCGGGGTCGAGAAAGCGCACCCTTCGCTGCGCAAAATCGAGTTCCACCACATAGTCGTCCATGAAGTCGCCGCCCAGCAGTCCGTATTCCCAACCTGTGCGAGACCCTGTATCAGAGTGCGCATCGTCGATATGGAATTGCAGATCCCGGCCCAGTCGGGTCTTTTTGCGATAGGGCGAACTCTTGTGCCTCCGGATGCTGACTCCCATGGAACGCGCCAGTGCAGGCGTAATCACGCTGCCGGACGCACCCGTATCCAGAAGCATCATGAAAGGGCGCTGGCCTTCCGGTGCAAGATTCACATAGACGCGATGACTTTCTTCCGGACGCTCAAATGGAAGTTCGGCCAGCACCGCGTCGGGCGTGGGCTCGCCGGCAGAAGCCAGGGCTCCGCTGAACACGACTCCAAGGATTGCCCCGAAGAGCACCAAACCCACCACGGATTCCCGAAACGGCCTGCAATGCATTTCCATCCTTTCTCAAATCGATTCGAGACTCGAAACACTCGAGGCCTCAACAGCGACGAGGCAGAAAATGGAGCCGAACGACACGCTTAGTATGAACCCTGCGATATTCAAGATCAAACGTTATCCATTCTTGATATCACAAGGATTGCATAAGTCTGTCGGAATTCGCGATGGCTTATCAAGAGAACACCCTTTCCCTCGATTCTGAAGTCAGTGACCCTACCGGACACAAGCGGACACTTATATCTTTGTCCGATATGGGAATATTCCTGTATATATTCGTAAAGTGAAACAGACCATCCCTCTGCCGAAGTGGCAACCCATGACCAAGAGAAGCCATCACAGCTTTCAAAACCCGGACGAGTTCCAATTGTGTGTGGAGAGGAACTCCATTCAAGGAGTGGGAATCGTGCACGGAGTACTCGCTCTGACAGTACTCGCGCTATGGCTGATCGGCCCTTCATTGGCGGCAGCAGGAGGGCTGCCTTCACTCCTGAAGTACGACTGGATCGAAGTGGAGAGCCCGAACTTCTCGACAATGAGCATGCTCAGCGAAGCCAAAACAATTGAACTTGTTCGGGAGCTTGAACTGTTTCGACAACTCGTCTTCAGATTCACTACCGCTGATTCCGATGCCTCTTCAATTCCAAACCGCATCTTCCTCTTGAAGAGCCGATCCAATCTCCGCAAGCTGGGAATCGACAACCGAGATATCGTAGGACTCTTCGTGCCTGGTCTCCGAAGCAACCTCATTCTCACAGCGGGCGGATCAAAACACAATCAACACGTAATCCAACATGAATACGTGCACTTTCTGGCAAGCCGAGCCAGGCAAGGACATCTCCCGGTCTGGTATAGCGAGGGCTTCGCCGAATTCATGGCCAGCTCCAGAGTCTCGGGCGACCGCATCTCCTACGGCGACGTCCCTGCCATGCGGATCAATTCCATTGAGCGCGGCCAGTGGGTCCCTTTCAGGAAGTTGATCGATCGGTCCGAAGCCGCTCAGCTCAACGGCCCAGACACGTCGATGCTATATGCCCAGTCGTGGCTGCTGGTCCACTACCTACACCTCGGACGCTCGGGCAAGGACCTCAAAGCTGAGAAGGAAGAGTACCTGAGTCATCTGAAGGCAGGAATGTCGGATACAGCTGCCTTCGAAGAAGCCTTCGGCCTCGAAACCGACTCGCTTCGAAAGACTCTCAGGACATATATCAGCTCCCGTAAACTGGGAGCGTATTCGATTCCCCTCGACAGCCTTGACTCAAATATCGATATTAAAATAGAGAAGGTAGACAAAGCTGTAATCGCAGTGTCCCTTGCTCGCACGATGATGGCGTTAGGGAACGATGGCCTGGAGGAACCCTACATTGAATACGCTCTGGCAAACGCCCCTGACTCCGCCTCCGCATTGGCCGCCGGGGGAGTCTCACTCTCTCGCCAAGGCAGGTTCCGTGAAGCACTGCCGCTACTGAAAAAGGCACTCACCGTCGCGCCGACAGACCCGAACGTGGTGATCGATATGGCTCGCTTCTGTCTCGACCGAGCCAAGTCCAACGAAGCCAGCCCGGAGGAAAGAGAGAAGTGGGTCAAGAAGGCCCAGTACTATTTCGTTCGGGCATGGAAGCTCGACGACACCAGGCCCGAGGTCTATGCACTGTACGGACAGACTTTTTCGGATTACGGAAACCGGCCTGAGAAGGCGGTGGAGATGCTCCAGGAGGCGGCATCTCTCCTTCCATCGAATCTGGAAATCAAATACCACCTGGCCGTCGCTCACCGCCGAGCAGGCAATGCCTTGCAGGCGCTCTCGCTCGCTCGATCCATCGCAGGTTCTGGGCATGCAGGCCCGACATATGGACCTAAATCCGTCGAGCTGATGAAAGAGCTGACGGAACAGTGCACGCCTCTCCTCTACTCCGCTTTCGCAAGCGAGTTGCACTTGAAGACCTACCTGCCGTTCGTGGCGTTGGCGAAAGAACCTTCTGTAGGCACCGCCCAGGTCTCGGTGACTTTCGAGAAGAATGGTCAGGCCAAGGATATAAAGATCAAGCGCTCCTCGTCGGATGTATTTGGCGACATGACCATTGAGGCGATCCGAGCCTGGACTCCTTTTGACACGAAGTCCTCCATGGGTTTTCAATGCTTCAGTGGCAAGGCCTATACGTTCGAATTTGAAGTCGATGAAACAGCATTCTGCGCAAGTGAAGAGCGGGACCGATATGAGAATGGCATCTACAAGTCGATTCTGAAGACTTTGCATACGGACGAGATGCTGAGCGAGCCCGGATCGGGGCGGGTTCAGTTGACCTTCTGGCTCAACGAAGAGGGGGGGATCCGGAAACGGTCTGTCGGTCGCTCCGAAGGAAAACCCGTCGGAGCCAAGCTCGAACGCGCGATCGATTCACTCGGGCCCTTCGGCCCGCCCCCGGGCGCAGCGAGCTGTTGGTCAATTCCGCTCTGGCAGTCCTTTGAAGTTCTCGGACCGGATGCCAGCTCCAATCTCTAGGGCGAAAGGCAGGAATACGGACGCCTGGCTCGCGAACGGTCGCAATTTTCTCAGGTTCATCCGAGACCGCTGGGGTCATAGGCCCGGGTCCTGAAATTCCTTCACACTCAATCCACCGGCGTCGTAGCCTCTTCATCGAGCACGGCTTGGACCTGAGGGAGCACCGAGTAGGCCTCCTTGAAGGCGGGAGGGAATCGCCTCGGGCGACCGGTGCTGAGCTCGATGCACACGTAGTCGACCTCGCCCCGCAGCAGGGTTCGCTGGTCGCTGGGCCGAACGATCTGAAACCGACGTGTGGCCCGAAGCCGGCCGTCGTTCCGGGCGATCCAATTGCCCAGGAGAAGTTCATCGCCCAGGTACGCGGCCACCTGATACTCGAGCCGAACCGTCTGCACCGCCATGCCCCGGTCGAGTTCCTCCCAGACCTCCCATCCGGCGCCCACGGCCTCGGCGTGATGCCAGGCGACTTCTTCACACCAGGCCAGATAGACCGCATTGTTGACGTGGTCCAATCGATCCAGGTCGCCCTCTTTCACTTCTGTCCGAATCCAGAACGGATCCGGCCAGTCCCAGGATTCTTCACTCAGAACATCGCCCTCTACTCAACCGACCCTGGCGGGCAGTCACTCCCCCGGGTCTCGTGAGCAGTGTATCGAAGAGACCCTGAAAACTTTAGCGACCGGAAAGACACCGAAAGGACTCCTCAAAACACCTATCAAATCGATTTAACACTGAAAAACGCCCCAAACCTTTCGGAATAAATCTCGACGGCTACGATTTTATCCGAAAAGAAACCTTTCATCATCCACCGGAGGTTAGATATGAAATATCTCGCACTCACCATCCTGATTTTCTCCATGAGTCTCTTCACATTCACAGGCTGCTCAGACGACGACAACGGCGGTAGCGGCGGCAGTGGCGGCGCATACAGCGAGCAATGCAGTGTCTGCTTTAACGACGCGCCGGACGGTCCGTCTGCGGATGCACAAGCCTGCACGGCATACGGCCAGCTGTACGGATGCCAAAGTGCAGTGTTGTCCAATGCGGGCATCTGCGGCGGAGACTCACCGGCGACATGCTCGGTCTCAAATTGCTCCTCGGTGCCCGACCAGAATTGCGGCCAGAGCCCCCAGTAACAGAGGGACGAAGACACGGCGGCGGCTGACCTTCAAGGCC
>NZGT01000015.1 GCA_002691025.1 Spirochaeta sp.
ACAGAGCCTTCTGGTAGCAGAGCTGCGTGTAGATGCGCTTCTCCGACTCCTCCGCGACCATCCTTCCACGACACCCGCGACGCAAGCATCTCGGTCCGGCCCCAGATAACTGCCGCGTGCGAGCCCCGCAAGCGCCGTCGTCGCAGACCATCCAACCCTCGTAGTAGCGCTTCAAGGCGCCGCGCGTCGCGAGCTGCAACGCGACCGACAACCGCGAGAAGCACGACGCCGCGGACTTGTGTCCTAGTAGTCTCGCTTGGCACGAGGGACACTTCAGAGTTGGTGGAGCGTCATCAGCACAGTCCTCCGCTCTTTTCGGCCAGAGCGTCAAGGGCTTCGTCACGCCACAGGACACACACTCCACTAAGACAGGCGCACAGTCCCCGAAGCGCTGCTCGTCGCTCTGAACAGCCATCGGAACGAAGGCCGCCGTGCGGCCCTCGGCTTCAGCTAAAGCTTGCTGGGAGCGCGCCATGTGCTGCTCGAACTTCCTCGCATCTAAGCCTAATCGGTCGGCGATGGAGGCCTTGGACATACCAGCGATCGGTTCACATAAACGAGCAATAGGGGGTAAAATTTGTTGCGCGAGGTACCACTCGACGTCGACTCTCGGCTTTTGGGGAGGCCCGCCGGGCGTGACGACGGCGGGGGCGCCCTCCTTCTGCGCATGCTTATCGACAGCGGTGGTATCAGTATCGACATGATCAGGATGCACGGTCCGTTCCGCGACTCCTTTGTTCGAGCTATGCCCGTGCTCGTCCAGACAGATGACGTAGGGGATGTGGTCCCCCACGTTCACGGCCCGGCCCTCCTTGAGCATGGCCTTGGCGACGCGTAAGTGCGGTTGCGCCTTGCTGTCGGGGTACTTCTCGACCGGCTTGTTGAGGCCTCTTGTAACCACGTAGTCCGCTACCGTAACTCTACCTTCTCTCGCTTCTTTCCCGACGTCTTCGAGCACCTTGTGGACGTTCGCCACGACGACGTCGGCCTGATCACCACTCAACAGAAAATCTAACACGCGAGCACCGGTTCTCTTCGACAGCGGGCACCAGTCCCTTCGGACCATGTCCAGACCCTTCGTCTCTTTGTGTAGAGAAACAGCCCCGGTCCTCGGGTCCTCGTTGACCACCAGCGCGGCGTACTTCTTCTTCTTCAGGAGGAGCCTGTGCGGGAACGAGACGCGTGGACGCTCGTATGATCACGTCGACGGCGTCGCGGCGGCGTGGGACGCCGTCGCCGCTCTCACAAAAAGTTCAAGGTCAACTTCAACGCTGACTCGGCGCATCGTCTTGAAGATGCCGTCGAGTTCTAACTCCAGTAATCTATACCGTTTGTTGACGGCCTTTTTGACTTTCAATCCCAGATCTTTTACGACACTCAGATCATCAGTTCTCGTGTTGATCATGATACTATCGGTATCTCCGTAAATGACCTCGAGACCTAACTCCTTCTCGGCCACGTCAGCAGTAGCTTGCAGCGTGTCTCGGCCTAGTGAGGTCACTAACGCCGCGAGCGGTTTCGCGTAGAATCTCGAATGAGAAAATCCTAGACAGCCGTACATCGAATTTGCTGTTAATTTGAGGGCCATCTGGCGGATCTCGTACGTCTCGCGCTTCTTCACGTTCTTCTCCTTCTTGAGGAGGCCCTTGACCTCGCGTCTTTTCGAGATGATGTTCTTCAAAACGCGAGGTAAGACGCCCTTCGCGCCGTCGCCGCGGTCCGGCAGGGGCGGCAGCTCCTCGGCCTGCGTCGAGCGACACGCGTGGGACGCCGTCGCGGCGACCACGTCACGTTGAAGTTCAGTTTTCTACTCGGAAACGGACCGCCTCCTCGACGACCTCGTCGGCCTCGCCGTCCGTCCGCGCCTTCTTCGCGTCGGACTCGCCGTTCGCCCGCGCTTCCATGCGCTTCGCGACGGGCGCCCAGTCCACCGTCGTGAAGCATAAATCATACTCCTGGATAATGGACCTGCGCGGAGCATCGCGGTCTCCCGATGTGGTCCGAAACGGCTCAAAATCGAAAAAGCGACCATCCACGACCTCGTCTGATGGAGACGACGCGCGTCGATGGCGTGAGGCCGCCAGAAAGTCACAGGACGCCGAGATCGACGGATAAAGTGACGCGAAGTCAAGTAGTAAAACGTGCGAGTCGTAGAAGCCCTTCTTCGGCTCCAGCACCAAACCGCCGGAGTAGGCGGCCTTCTGGCGCTTGTGGGGGTCCGCCTTCTTGCGCTTCTTTTTATTATGGTCGACCTGCGTTGATACCATGGCTCTCTGGCGGCCGCGTCGACGGCGTCACGATGACGAGAAGTCCCGTCGACGCCGCCGCGGCGATGCGAGCGACCTCACGCCATCGCCGCGCCCGCGGTCTGTCTGACACGCACCGACGCGGTCCGAAATGGCTCGAAATCAAAAGAGAAACCACCCCCGGCATCGTGCGATGGAGACGAGTCAAGGACGCTGAAAGGCACATCATCATCATCATCCGCGTCGTAGCGCTGCTTCTCCGGCGCGAGGTACTTCATCCTATGAAACTCGTGGAGCAAAAGGTACTCGATCCTTTCCGCCCTTTTCCCCTTCAGCGTGTGGGCGAGGAGGTTGCCGGAGATGGCCGTGAGCTGTTTGGACAGAGGTAACACCTGCAATCGCAATGCCAATCGTTCGACTAATCTACAATCTTCCGCCGCATGTCGTAATAACCCGCAGACGTTCTGCGATCCAGAACCGAGGAGTTGCGCGACCTCTCTCGGTTCTAAGGATCGTCTCCCGCGAACACCTAATTGAGTTTGAGCCAATGCAGCTAACGCATACGTTGTCGCGCCTCGCAAATGCTCCCTCGCCGCTAAATAAGTGTCGCAGATCAGTCTACCAGAAGTGGCCGACGCGTGGAACGTGTCTCTCCCAGAAGCGGCCTTCCAGCGGTGCGGCGGCTTGTTCCGCTTGAGGCGGCCGACCTGCGTCGAACGAAGTCGTCATGAAACTGCAGCGGCTCTCTCACGCGACGTGTAGACGCTCGCGCGACCGCGTTGATGGCGCCACGGTGGCGTGGCACCGCGACGCCGCCGTCGACGCGAAGTTCAAGTTGAGAAATTTAAGGAAACCACGCTGAGTCACTGACCTTGCTCCATGCGTTTCCCACTTTGAGAGCTAGAGCTCTCGCTAGTAACACGTCTAATTCAAACCCGAGGATGTTGTGGCCGCACAACACGTCGGGGTCGTCCCGCTGCAACCGAGCGAGCAACACCGAGATGAGCGCTCTTTCGTTCGGAGCGACTGTGACCGTCCCGCGATCCGCCAAGAAGCCGTGCGCCGGCTTCTTCAGCTCGCCGTGCAAGTCTCTCGGTAGTTTCGGGTCGAGAGGCACGTCCTGCGCGCCGGCAATTTCACTACCGAGCGGTCGGGCCGCGACGCACGTCCACCTCCTCGAGCCAGCTTCTTGTTTTTCTACGGAATGCTGGAACAGCCGAGCGTCTTCTCCCCGTCCACCGTCGGGCGTCGCGCCGTCCACAGCCACACCCCTATGAGTCAAGGCAGCCACCGCGACGATCTCGTGCTGATGCGACTTGGGGTTCACCGCCGTTTTGACACTGAGCGTCGTACACACGAGGGGAGGCGCGGAGTAGGGGCAGTCCCTCGCTACCGTGATCTTCTTCGCGTCGGACACTTCAACTTCAAGTACGCCCCAGGACACCTTCGAGTCGCGTTGGACGGGCGCGTCGATGCGCACCCAGCAGGGGCCCATGAGCTTGCGCTTGATCAGGAACTGCTCGAGCGGCGTCGAACCGGCCCCGAGGATCTTCTCGATGCACCGGCCGCCGCGCTTGCAGAGCGAGACCTGTGAGGAACGCGTCGCGTCGACGGCGTCGAAGCGACGTGAGACGCCATCGACGCTTCAACAACAAGTTCAAGTTGACTTTTGACGCCGACTCGGCACCGGCGGAGCCCGATTCTTGGCCGAGTACTTCACCTTCAGGTACTCCGTGTCCTTGTCGCGGGGCACGTCGTCGTCCCCGAACGCGTAGCCGCGCTTGACGCCCTTGCACTTGAAGGGCTCGCTCTTCGGGACGCACCGCGGGACCTGCGTGGCCGAATCGCCTCAAATCTGGACGAGAGGCCTCGTCTCATGGCCACGAGTCACATGGAAGGCACCGCAGGACGCCGAGGTCGCACGAGCTCGGACCGCGCTTCTTCCCAAACATCTTTCATCCCGTACCGGCTCCCGGTCTCGGGGTCGACTCTAGGTAAGATGAAGAACGATCTCTCCACATTGCGCACGACGCAGCAGGCCGACGCGTATCTATCTTCTTCTCCTTCCAGTCTTATTTTTCCGAGCAAATACACGGAACCACTTTGTTCGACGCAATCGAGCCAATACAGCCAGCAGTGCTTCCCATTTTCATCGCGGAGCCACTCCCTCTCCTCCATCTTGTCGACGCAGGACCCGCCGCCGTAGTTCGGGTCCGCTTGCGGGGCGCTCTCGTCGACGTCCATGCGCTCCGGGAGCTGCGGCGCTTCGGTGACCTGGGGCTTGTCGACGTCCATGGCCATGGCCTGTTCCGCGGCGGACGACGCCTCGACGGTCACGTCGTTCTTGGAGAACCTAGACTTCTTTTTGGGAGCGGCCGTGGCCTTCAGAGGCATGGGCGCGTCCTTCGCGGGAGGCAGCGCCGCCGGGACCGGTTCGTCGTCGCCCATGCCGAAGCCCATGCCCATGTCGTCGCCACCACCTCCGATCGACGCCTCCAGATCCACACCGGCGCTCCAGAGCGGCATCGGGCTCACGTCATCATACGTCATCCTTCTAGGTGTAGGAGCTACTTTCGGTCCAGAAGGAGCTTCGTTCGCGAAGCCCAGGCCGCCGCCCAGGTCCACGGACTTCCTTTCCGGCGCCGCGCCGCTCCCGAGGCCGTCAATCAAACTCTCAAAGGCGTCAAGCTGCTTCACCGCAGCCACAGGCTTCTTCGGAGCCTTCTTCTCGCCGTCGCCGCCGAGGAACTGGGTCATTTTTGTGGTCTGGCGCTCGTCGCCTTCGGCGCGCGCTTCCTTCAGTTTTCTCGCTTTCCGCACGGCGTCCTTGGAGCGGGCGTGGACGACGCCGCGCTGCTTGGGGGCGGCCTGTTCCAGCCCTTCGGCCTCGTCCTCGCCGAAGTGCTCCTCGCCATCATCAAAGTACCCAAGTCCATCATCATCCACGACGAAGTCCTCGTTCTGCCGGCGTTTGCGCACGAGGTCGGCGTATTCTTGTTCTGTTACTTGTTCATACACGTCCTTTTCTTCCTTGGCCTCCCACTGGTCCGAGCGCGCGGCGCCGCCTTCTCGTGCCGCTCTCAGGGCGGCGCGGACCGCTTCTCTACTTTGTTTCTTCGTGCCCGTGCGGCGGGCGCGCTCCATCTTTGGGGCCTGCGTCGGTGGGCGTTGCGTTGTGTGGTCTCGGCTGCGGCGCGCGGTTTCGGCGGCGCGGCGTCTCGGCGCGCGCGCGGCGACGGCGTGACGCTGCGGTGACAGCGCTGCGCTGCGCGTGTGTGCCGCGGCGTCGCGCTCGGCGGTCGCGTTTAGTGCCTCTGCCGCGCGCTTATTCAAACTAGATGTAGGCGCCGCGTCGCGCGTTTCTTTCGCAGCAGCGCGTTCTGTGGCTACGGCGCCCAGTGCTGGGTCAGTGCTGCGTCCTCCGCGTCGATATTCAGCCGGTATAGGCCGTGCCGCGGCCGGGGACAATCTCACTCATTTTGATTTTGGTCTCCGGGTTTTGTGGTGACCGCTCCGTAAAAGATGCAGCACGGCGGTCCTGGGAGTCCTCCGGAGCTGTCACATACACGTCGCGCGCCACACGGGCCCGCGACCATCAAGCCTCCAGCACATCGGGCCATTGGCGCTGCCAGCACAGCACGCACGGTGCCGCACAGCTGCCTTTGAACGGCTTCCCGACTCGTAGATTAAGTATTCAGCCAGCTGTAAAAGTTTGAAGAGCGATAACCATGCGGATCCTAGTTTTGACGGCACTGCTCTCCCTAGCCGGCTCGTTCCAGCACGCGCCGCCGCCGCTGCGACGACCGCAAACACTGCGCGCCTTGCTCGAGGTCACCGACGACTACGGCTTCGTCGACGAGGCCGCGACATTACAAGCGAACCGCGACCGGACCGGCTTCCCGATCCCGCCCGACGACTTGATAGCAAAAGCCAAAGAAGTAATTATCAAAAACCAGAACCTCCAGGACCCGTCGGTCTTCGACGACTCGATCTACGCCGACGACTTCAGATTCGTGGCACCTTTTGTAGGAGGGGCGACGTCGACGACGGGCGAAAAAATAGGCTTCACGAAACAGGAGTTCCTTTCATCGTTGAGATCCTTCGATCTGTTAAAGGCCTTTCCGAACTTGAACAACCGCTACCACGCGTTCCGCGTCGACGTCTTCGAACCGAATCGCGTGTGGTTTCAGACGAGGGCCAAGGCGACTCATACCGGGGAGTTGATGGGCGCGGCGGCGACGGGGAAGTCGTTAGAATTACCGCCGGAGGCGCTCTCGATGACTTTCAACGCAGACGGCCAGGTCGAGCTGTTTACCGTCGGCTACGCGTGACTCGGCGTCGAAACTGGTCGCGGCGATGGCGTTCCGGTCGACGCGACGCCGGCGGAGAGCTGCTGCTCGAGACCCGCGCCGTCGTCGACGCGAGAATCTCTACGCACACAGGTGATCGACCGGACGGCGGGCAACACGGGCGGCCTGGGCGGGGCCTTCGGCTACTTCTGGGGCACGGGCAATCCCCTGCCCTTCCCGGAGTGCCAGCCCTTCAAGGGGTCCATTCAATTACGATTACTGGGAGCGCTCCAGAAGCTGCTGCCGAAGGACTGATGTGAGAGTGTAAAACAACAAGTTAATCCACCTTCTCCCCGCGCAGCCGCGGGCTCCGCCGCACGGGAAACGCCTCGCCGACGTAGGACGGGCTATCCATACCTCTTCGCGCCGTCCGCGCCGTCCGCATCAATAGCCCCGCGCAGCCGTTCCGATGGAGGAACACGACGAGCACCAGCAGCTTGCCGTACTTGTCCTTGCACTTGCGCGTTGTTCTGATGAAGGTCGCCGCCAACAGCACGGGCCCCGACCGCGCCGCGAAGGCTCCAATACCTCTCAACACATGTTTCCGCTTCGTGTTGGCCGTGCCGCGCATCCAGAGCCAGGTCATGCACCGACTACACGCGTTGTTGCCGTCTATGGTAACAAGCATCACGCCCAACAGAAACTGCAGCGAGCAGTGCGGACAAGCCCCCACAACGAAGTTGAACTTGCGTAATTTATAAAGTGCAGCACCGGCCTTCACGACGAACGCTAAAAAAACATGTCTCGTCAAAGCGTCGTACACAACGTCGCGCGGCGCGATCTGCACCAAAGCAAAGGCTAAAAACCAGCTCGACACGTGGCGCCAGCCTTTTAGGATCACGGGCGTCGCGCCCACTAACAGAGAACCAATAGATTGCGTCGCGAACTTGTTACTAAAAGCAATGCACATGAGTTGGACCTTGTGGCGAGGGGGACTCGGAGCGGCCAGATGTAATGATTCTAAGCGTCGAAACTTCTCCGTCGTCCGCGCTTTGTGCGCTCGCACGGCCTTCTTCTGCCTTCGGAAGCCCGCGCAGCCATTGAGCGACGCCAAGAAGGAGACAATCCGACCGTTCGAACTTCGTAAGCCACCGATGTACATGTCCCGGAAGATGGCCAGGCCCAACGCCAAAGCGACGCACGTCGCGAGCACCACTTCGAGGCGCCAGTCGCGTTCTGCGAGTTCTCTGAGTTCGGCCTTCGAGGGCGTCCGCGGGGGCAAGTCCGGCTTCTCGAAGGAGGCGCTGCGACGTCTAGCGGGCGCCTGGACCATGGGGTTGTGCTCCGTGGCCCGCTTGAACTGTTCTGAACTCGGACTGCGGCGGCGGGCGGGGGGCTTGAGCATAGTGCCCTCTCTGTGCGCAGCTGTGCAGCTTTGGCGGTGGCGTGGCTTGCTGCTGTTTTGCAGGGTAGAGCGGTCTCAGCGGGCGTCGCGTCGCGCAGCTTTGGCAGTGAGAGCAGTGAGGCGAACCTGGTCTGTGCGTAGCGTGCGGCGCTCGCGGCGGCGTCGTACGAAGCAGAGCGATAGATGCCAGTTATGGGAACGCGTAGCACCCGACCTTTAGACAGATAACTGGTTGCGTCGCGTGATTTCGGCCTGCCAAGATGGGTCTGGCACTCACGGCAAACTGAGCGCAAGTTTCCTCCACGCGGCAGGCGCACGGACTTCTCCCGCGGCGCCAGACCACGGAGTCCCACGCGACAGCTCCCGCGGCGCTCCGGCCCTTGGCGCTGCAGGGCCGCGGTCCCGCGACGGGAACGCGCGCGGTGCGTCTTCCCGCCTTTCGACACCGCG
>NZGT01000016.1 GCA_002691025.1 Spirochaeta sp.
CGACCTTCGGAGAGTCCGGGCTCCCCGAGCGCCTCCACATCGACTACGGGGGGCAGTACGAGGTCGAGCTGGAGTTCACGCACCTTGCGGACTTTCCGCTTCATCCCATCGGCCATGTCGTCGCCACTTCGAACCCCAAGCCCATGAAGCGAACCATCGCTGTGACGGAGTGGGTGCCGGACAACATCGCGGATCTCATCCATGGGCGTGTGCCCGGCTGTACGTCCCATGACGACATGAACACGTTCGATGCGAAGATCGTGAACCATTGTGTCGTCCCAGCGAATTCGTGAAGTCGGGGACAGATGATTCAAGTCTGGTTCCGGCTCAAGAGCCGGGTATGGGCGTGATGGAAGAAGCCCAAGAGAGGACGACCTGACGCTCACCTACCAGGCCCATGTGCGGGGCTTTGCGACCGTTCCCTTCAGACCCCAAAGGTGAGCCTGGGGCGTTGGAGCGGTCGAGCCGGTTTTGTCACAACCCTTTTCCGGTGAACTCTTGTCCAGTCGCAATTGGGATCCGCAAAAGGCTTCGGTTGCGCTAGACCTTCTTGGACGAAAAGGAGTCTCTCATGTTGGAAGTGAACGAATATTTTGATGGGAAGGTGAAATCAATCGCCTTTCAGACAGCCACTCTGCCTGCCACCGTCGGTGTCATGGCGCCCGGAAACTATGAGTTCGACACCAGCAAGAAGGAAGTCATGACCGTAGTTTCGGGGCAACTGACCGTGAAGCTCCCCGGCGAGGAGGCCTGGCAGGACTTCCAGCCCGGCGATTCCTTCACGGTGGCGGCCGGCCAGGTCTTCCATTTGCAGATTGCGGTGGATAGCGCCTATCTCTGCACCTACGAGTAGGTGGGAGGTGGTGGGTGGGGCAGGGGACCGGTTCGGGCCCAGTTGCATGAGTGTTGCATGGGTACTGGCTCGGTCGCTCAGGGCCCTATGCTTGCCGCCGAACCCCTTTTCCGGCAGCGGGTTCCTCGAAGCCCTTGCCTCCGTCAGGTCCAAAAAAGGAATCGAACAGTATGTCTTCAAGAAGTCGTAGTGGAATAAAAGTGTTTCTCGTTCTTTTGTGTGCGGTGGGCCTGATCGCTCTGCCCGCACTCGCGGATGGTGACAAGAAGGATGCCGGCATGAGTGCGAAGGAAAAGACCAAAAAGCGCACCGAGATCCAGAAAATGGTCGATCAGACCCTGGAGAAGCTCTACGCCGCCCAGCCGAAAGCGAAGAAGGCGATCAGCAAAAGCGAAGGGTATGCGGTCTTTTCCAATTTTGGAATGAAGATCCTCGTCGCAGGCGGGGGCACAGGCAAGGGACTGGCTGTCAATAAAGAGACGGGCCAGAAAACCTATATGAAGATGTTGGAGGTCCAGGCAGGAATCGGACTGGGCATCAAGAAGTTCCAGGTGATCTGGGTCTTTGATGACGAATCCGACTTCAAGGCGTTCATCGATCAGGGCTGGGAGTTCGGAGGCCAGGCCACGGCGGCCGCCAAAATGAACGGTGATGGAAATTCGATGCAGGGGGCCCTGTCTGTAAAACCCGGTGTCTGGGTCTATCAACTGACCGGAGACGGCCTGGCTCTGGAGCTGACCCTCAAGGGGACCAGGTACTACAAGGACAAGAACCTGAATTAGGATGAGGCGGGCACACCCTCGACGAGTCATCTCGGGGTGTCAGCCTTCGCCCAGTGGGGAAGGGCGCACTCAGCTCTGCTTTGATCTTGCTTCGGGAGTCCACTGCTTCGAGACCCGCTAGGCCTCGGAGGGGATGTCGGAACTGCGAAGGTGCAGATCTCTTTGCGGGAACGGGATCTCGATTCCGGCCTCTTTCAGGGCGTCGACGATGCAGATCCCCAGGCTGCTCTTCACACGGGTGAACTGATCGAACTCGTCCGTCCAGGCTCTCACCTGGAAATCAAGTGAGCTTTCTCCGAAGCCGACGAAAATGATGTTGGGGCTGGGCTCTTCGAGGATCCCTTCTACTTCTCCCACCACGCCGAGCAGGATCTCCAGGACCCGATGCGGATTCGTCCCGTAGGCGACACCCACGTCTATCTCTACTCGCCGCCGGCGATCGGAGCGGGTCCAGTTCGTCACCTGCTGGGAAATGAGGTCCGCGTTTGGGATGATGACTTCCGCACCCTGCCAGGTGCGCACGGTACTGGAACGAATACCGATTCGCTGGATCTCACCCACGATTTCACCCATCGCAATGGCGTCGCCCACCTGAACCGGTTGCTCTGTCAGGAGGATGATCCCTGATATGAAATTGTTCACGATGGTCTGTAGACCGAAGCCGATTCCCACACCGAAGGCACCGGCCAACAAGGTAAAGCGGTTGGCATCGAAGCCGAGTGCCGCGGTTGCAAGCACGAAGCCGATGATCAGCATCGCGTACCGGGTCAGGGTCGAAATGGATATGGCTCGTCCGGGATGCACGCCGACTCGAGGATAGATGTCTTCCTTGAGCACGAACTGGATGAAGTGGGAAAGAAGAATTGAACCCAGAAAAACGACGACACTGGCCAGGATGTTGCCCAGGGTGATTTCGATCTCTGGGAGCGGCAGTGATGTGTCCATCAAGGCATTCCAGGAATCGAGGATGTCGTCCCAGACTTCAAGGCGCATGAGAATGCCTCTCAGGAAATACGACCACGCTGCGAGCTCGAAAAACAGATAGAGTCGCTGCCGTATGAGAGGGGCGTTGTTGCGAATGATCCGCACACGATTGAGTGGTCGGACATGCATCAGGTAGGCGGCGAACCCATCGAGAACCACGACTGCGCTGTATAGGATCACCGCACCATAGATCGAAATCCCGATGGCAGTGCTGGTGAGTTGAGCCAGAAAGGAATACCCGGCCACATTGGCCAACAGGGAGGCCAACGAGGTCGCGAAGATCACCTTCAACCCGAAGCCGACGATCCGGAAGGCCCTGTTACGAAAATCCTCGGGCGGAATCTTGGCCAGGCGCGACGGGCGCATCCAGAACCAACAGAAGAAGATGAGGGAAGCCATCTCGATGACCGCGATCAGCCGGGCGATGGTCGGAAGACTGGAAAAGCTCGATTGGAGATTGGCCAGCAGGTAGATCACCACCGTCATGCTGAGAATCGGATAGATGGCTGGATCGAGAATCCGCCGCAAGATCAAGACGGCCGGGACGACGGTGATTCCGCCCAGAACGTATTCAAGGTTGCGGAGCGAACCGGTGAAAATCAAAAGCGCCCCGGAAAATGAGAGCAGAAGACCCAGGGAAATCGGCCGGACCAACATGGCTCGGACCGCAGAAAATTCTTCGCCCTCGAGGACTTTGGTGTCGATTCGTCTGCGAACAGCGATCACGCCGAGGATCAGGGCCGCGGTCACAATCGCATAGATGATGACCCGGTCTTGATGGCTCTGGAAGAAGGCCCTCCAGGATTCCGCTTCATCGGCAAGATAGGCGGAGAGGGCATCCTGCAGGTCTTCCGGTGCGAGACCCTCCCAGAACACAGCAGTCCAGATCGGAGCCGAGTCCGGGTTGAAGACCTGGGCCACCAGGTCATTTCGTCTGCCCGTGATCTTGTCGAGGTCACTCTGGATGAGTAGACCCAGGCTGGCGACATCGCTCTGCAAGCGGATGATCTCCGCTTGCTGGATATTGGCCTCATCGAGAGCCCCCGTGATGATCGTATCCACTTCGCTGATCTGGTTGAGGGCTTCGCCGCTGACACCCTCCTGGAGGAGTTTGATGCGGGTATTGGACCAGATATTCCTTTCCTTGAGGATCTGGCTGATCGCATTCCCGATCTCGTTCATGCGGTTGTCGAGACGACGTTGGTTTTCGATGACCTTGCCAGTGACGCTCTGCCACGCCTTGGCCAACCGGTCGAGAGCGGAAAGGGAAGGGTTCTCGGAGCGGATCTCTTCGGAGTATTGAAGGTTCTCCTTGATATCCGCTCGGAGTTCCGGGAGCGACGCAAGGGTCTCCGCCACGGTGCCGTCCGGTCGGACCAGGGCCGTTGCCTTCAGCAAGATGAGCTTGGATTTCTCGGAACGGGATCCGATATCAGCGACCCCGATCACCTGCTTCCTGGCGCCACTCGAAGAGTCGGGGGCAGGGGCAGTCTCCGCCGAAACGGCTGAACCCTCGGGCGTCTGGGACCGGACTTCCGTATGCATCCCGAGAAGGAGAATCAGGGCGAGGAACAAGAACGTCGCGTACCGAAGCGCGGTCTGCGAGGGCGTGCGAACGTGAGTAGGGGCTCGATCCATCACACTACTCTAGCAATGTGTCTTGACGTCGGGTTCGAAAACCCAGGGGCCGCTCTCAATAGGAAGCCCCGGTGACTGCCCGCGGAAAATCCACCATTGGGCCTAGCTGCTTGATGGAGGTAAAGCGAGCTGAAACGAGCTGCCGATGAGACGGAGGCCATCCTCCATCCTCGCACTGCGGCTTTTTGTGCAGTGGCTGTCCAGCACGAGAGGTCCTCTAGAGGGGTTGGCACGGCTCTAGCGTGATTGCTTGACAGGAAGCCCATGAGCCAGTGTATAATGAAGGGGCGTTCAATCCCTGACGAGCCTCGTGAGTGGGTGGCACAGAGAATGACTGAGGAGAAATGATGATGCGACTGGCTGCGCAAATCTCGATAACTGCTCTTGCCGTGATGTGGGCTGGAGTCGTTTCCGCGGCCCCGGAGACCGTCAGTTTCTCGCTGATTTCATCAGCGAACTCCGGCGGGGCCTTCCCCTCGGTTTCTACATACGATCCCCCTCTTCCGGTTACGGGATCAGGAACCATCGACGAGGTGGCCGGCACGTATGACGTGACGCTCTCTGACTTTACGATTCGGATCGATGTCGTCCTTGGCTCTGGCGACCCGCCGGATGCTGACGTCACCATCTCGAACTGGGGACAGGCGGGTACTTTCACGGGTGCGGGCGATCTGACGAGCGCCTCGACGACCGGAGCGGTGAGTTGCACCGATTTGGGCGGTGGGGTTGGCTCATTTATCTGCGCACTGATCGACCCCACGATACCGCCTTGGCCAGCGACGGGGGATTCGGGGGACTTCGGCGCACCGGGTGCGATCATCGATGTGGCTTCCAACACGATCGTGATCACCGAAGCCTATGATGCCAGCGGCGGCCAAGTTCAAAACACCTACTCGTACACGCCGACTTCAGTGGCCGTCCCGACCCTCTCCGAGTGGAGCATGGTGGCTCTGGGCCTATTGGTGATGACCTTTGGAACAGTAGTGCTCCTGCGACTACAGAAGTCACCTCCCGCGTAGCCACGAGTACCTGACAATTCGGCTCGCTTCTTGCCGCCTGGGTTCAATCAGTCGCTTTTTTGATAGGACGGCACGGTGTAACCCGCCTTGCCCAGGGCCGTAACGACTTGGTCCACCGAGGCTTTTTCGTCATCGAACTGAACCGTCAGCGTATGCTTGTTCATGTCCGTCTTCACCGAGTCTACGTTGGGAACTTTTTCGACGGCCGCACGGGCCATCGCTGAGGTTCCGCCTCAGACGACCCCTGGGGTCTCGAGGACGTAGGTCACCTCTTCTGCGGCGGATACCGAACTGAAGAGGAAGAAGAGGGCGATGGCCATCAAGATTCGAGTCACAACAAATACCTCCTGGGTGATGAGTTCCCCTTAACCATAACATGGGTCTCAATTCCGCCCAAAACCACCGATGCCCCGCACGATCCGCGTTCAATCTGTCCCGGACATGGCCCAGGGTGCACTGGGGTCATTGGAAAGCCCTTTGCGCAATCCCCAGACGAGCAGGGTTTCTTTGATCGCTTCCTTTGTCAGGTAGATCTGGTACCACCTGCGGAATTTGGCCAATTCCGGGTGCTTCAGGTTTTGTTGAACGGTGTTTAGAAAGACCTCTCGGCAGACTTCAGGGTCATCCCGCAAAGTCTTCAAATGGATTTTCTTCTTTTCACACGCTCGCCAATCGATGGGAATGCTTCGAGGGACGTCTTGGCCATGGGCGATGAAGCAGATCGCGGTGCGGAAGCATTTCTCACAGGCTCCACAGTTTTTCGCTTCATCGTCAAAATCGTGGCATACGAGCAATCGGTCCAGGACTTCGGGTTTGTCCGAGAGGTACAGGGCTTTGTCGACTCGCGTCGATGCGGTGTCGTCACACTCGATCTGGAAGCTGCTGTGCCCGAGGAGGGGATCTGAGAAGGGGTGGGACCCGTAGGCTCTCATATCCCACTTGGTGGACATGCTGCTCGAGAGCATCCCTCGGCCGAAGCGGGATTTGAAGAGATGCAGGAAGGAAATCAGCCCTGTCCCGATACTGTCTGGCATGGTTCTCGTATGCAACTCCTGCCAGTTTGAAACGATGGGAATGAGCGGAATCTGGCCCTCACCGAAAGCGGACACGCTGGCCTTCGCGTTTTCCAGAGCGGCTCGATATCGAGCGGTGTCTTCAAGGCCATTCATGAAGCCCCGGGCGTAGAGACACGCCCCTATCTTCCGGGTTCTATTTCCGGCCTCGCCTCGGATATGACGCTGGAGAGTGGTCTGGGCATCCATCCCCCCGGAAAAGAGGAGAAGGCTATCGGACCCCTCTGCCACATGGTCCTCGAGTAATTCGTCGGCGGATATTGAAATCGGTCGGCAAACTCCGGGTCGCCATGAACTCCAGAGGGTCATGTACTCATGAAGGGGTTCGAGCAGGCTCGCCGACACGTCTCCCCTGACTCGGACGGGCTCTCCCTCGATCATGAGTTGGAACAGCGTGGCGACCAGGAACGGGTCGGCTCGAGGCGTCACCCAGTCGCAGAATTCCTCTGCGACGTCAAACCAGAGCACCTTGGAGCCAACACGGGCAGATTCGATCCGGCAGGAGTAACGAAAAAAAGACCCTGATCTTTTCGGAGCCTGAACGAAGAGCTCAGTCAATTTCCGGTTCCTCTCCACCGCCGCTCCATGGATTCGGCGGGTATAGATTGCAAACATCCATTCTACATCCTGGTCTTTCAGGCGTAACCATGGCGAGTCGTCCTTCCTCGCCGGTCGCTTGGAGTCTAGACCCAGTCGAGGGTTCGCAGCCCCTGTGGGTCGTTCTGCTTTTGTTGGACGAGGACCCGGTCGAAATCGTGGAAAGTCAAAAGCAGGGCGCCCGGGGATGCGTGCCGAGCGAAGGCGTCGTCCACGATGGACTCTTCGCCAGGCCAAGGATAGGCAAAGATCACGTCACAATCTGCGGGAGCCAGATCGAGTGCATCCCACGCTCCGCGATCAAAGGTCAGCTTCATGTGGAAATTCATCGTCTCGGCGAGATCCTCGTCGCCGGGAAGGAGGAATGTGCCCTCGGCGAACTCCATCGAGAGGTCCAGTTTCTTGGCGAGGGCCCGGGCGGATTCGACGAAGTCTCGCTGGATCTCGATTCCGAGTGGGCGAAAGCCGTTGAGCGAGGCGACGCCGCAAACTCCGCCGAGTCCGCTCCCCCACTCACAGAACGTGGGGCCTTGAGCCAGACCTTCGGCTTGAATGTGGGACAGAGCGCGGTCCACGCTCGTGAGCTCGCTGCCCACGAATTCGAGACGTTCGGTGTCGGTGAGAAGCGCCGTTCGCTGGCTGACTTCCTCAACAAGGAGGGCGAGGGTGCAGCCCGTTGTGTTCGTGTCGTTCTCAGCCATGGAGCGAGCCTCGTGATTCCTCGTGGACCGGGGTAGGGGGCCTGCCCGGGCTTTCGCACCTTGGACATAAAGACAGCGGCGACCCGCTTGCGGGCCGCCGCTTGATTTTGGCTCTCGCTATGGATCGGCGAGCGGCCTACGCAGGCTGCACGTTCGTAGCTTCCGGGCCCTTGCGGCCTTCGCCTGCCTCGTAGCTGACCGTCTGGCCTTCGCTGAGCGACTTGAACCCGTCGCCGAGAATGTTTGAATGATGAATGAAAAGATCTTTCGATCCGTCATCGGGGGTGATGAATCCATAGCCCTTTTCGTCGCTGAACCACTTCACTGTACCTTGTGCCACTTGTTCGTTTTCTCCTCCCCTTCCGCTGCATCGCCATATTGGAGAGGGCGGTGCGAGGATCGGGGAACCTTGCATAGCGTAATCCTTTGACTCCACTGTGGGGCCTCGGGGTCGAAGCAAGGAGTTTTTCCGAGCCTCGAACCATGCATTTCAATCAGCCGTAATTTCCATTCTCTGATTTGATAGCCGGAAGTCTAGCGGGTTTAATGGGGGTTGGTGCTCGTCGGAGTAAACGGGGGCCGGGGGGCGTGGTGTGGGGATGCGAAAGATCCCTGGGGAGCCAGAGGGCGGGCAGGGGAAGAAGCAGGGGCTGTTTGAGAAGAGGCCATAGAAGGGGACACTGGAGATAGTTCTGCAGTCCCTTGGTCAAATCGGTATAATTGGATCTCGCTACCGCAATTCACTCAATTGCACATAGTCGGCTTTTGATTGATCTCCGCTGATTTTGGCTTTTTTCGGTGTTTTCCATGACGGCTTCCCGTGTTGATAGTCAGACATCTGATACACGAGTCATTCTTCTATGTCTGGTCTTGGCTGTCCTGGGTCTTCTTGGACTCGGGTGCTCCGGTGGGGGCGATAGGAGCTCAAGCGGAGAGGAAGCCGAATCCGTCGCCGATCTGACAGTGACCTTTCGCCACGTCTTGGATGATGCCCCGATTCGGCCCGATCAGCTGATCTACCGCAATGCGGCCGGCAATGAATACAGTGTCACGACCTTCGAGTATCTGATCACCGATGTGAGACTGCGTAAAGCCGACGGCACTGATTACCTGCTGGCCGAGGCCATCTACGGAAACGCGTTTGAGCTTGGCGATCTGGACTACGTCTTTCGCGATGTGCCCAGCGGTGAGTACACAGGAATCAGTTTTCAGTGGGGTGTTTCACCCGAACTGAATCTCGACGGATATCTGGACTCCACTTTCGATGGCATGGCATGGCCGCCGCCTTTGGGAGGCGGGTATCACAACATGCGTTTCGAAGGCAGTTGGAGTCGCGCCACACCGGGAGATGCCTCCTTTGCGGTGCACACGGGGAACCTCCGCCGGTGCCTGGATATGGGTCCGAGCTTTGAGGACTGTCCCGAGAGCAGGAAGGTCGAGTTCACGGGCTCGTTTACGGTGAACCTCCCCACGGCCGGCTTCGATATGGAGAAAGGTGAAGATTGGTTCGCCGAGATCTCCATCGACGCAGGCGCATGGTTCGATGATCCGGAGTACGACCTGGGCCGGGCTTGGGCGGATCAGGGCCAGTGTCCCGCGTCTTTCCCTTCGGATTGCCTTCTTGGTTTCCCCACCATGCCGGGGTCGGAGCCCCAGCAGAGGATCTACGACAGTCGAAGTGGGGTATTTGAGCTCAAGTCCCTCGTTGAAGGTCAGCGCGAGGAGTACGGAACTCTCTCGATGCGATTCCGCCACCGGGTCGATGGCGAGCGGCTGCGCCCGGCCGAGCTTCGCTACGTGAATGAAGCGGGGAACGCCTACAGTGTCACGAAATTCGAGTACCTCATTACCGAGATCCGGCTCCGGGGCGACAGTGGGCAGAGTGTTGTCCTGGCGGATGCGATCTATGGCAACGCGATCGAACAAGGGGAAATCGAGTATCTATTCAGCGACGTTCCGGTTGGAGATTACACGTCGATTTCTTTTCAGTGGGGGGTGGCTCCCAGCGAGAACGTCAGCGGCGGTCTGCCCGCTGATTTTGATGGGATGGCCTGGCCGCCGATTTTCGGGGGCGGCTATCACAACATGCGTTTTGAAGGCGAGTGGACCGCCAGTTCGGCAGGAGATTCATCGTTTGCCGTCCATACCGGAAACCTTCGTCGCTGTCTGACTATGGGTGTGGACTTTGCGAACTGCGAATCCACGGATCGCGTGACATTCGACGGTTCGTTTGAAGTGGAGATACAGGCTCCGGACTTGCGAATCGAAGCCGGTGAGAGCTGGAACGCTGAGATAGCGATTGACCTGAACGGCTGGTTGAATGATCCCGAATACAATTTCGGCAAAGAGTGGAGTGACCCGGAAGAATGCCCCCTGAGGCCCGGCCCCTGTCTGCTCTCGTTCCCTACGATGCCCGGTGGAGAGGCCCAGGAACTCATCTACCAGAATCGCGATGATGTCTTTGAGTTGCTTTCTGTCTGGGAGGGCCAGGCGGCTTCAACTGGAGACGTGTCCCTCGTTTTTTATCATGTCAATGCCGGGGCCGAGTTGATGCCCCGATCGCTCGACTACGTGAATGAGGCGGGTAACTCTTATAGCGTCACCCGTTTCGATTATCTCATCACCGACATATCCCTCAACAGAACCGATGGCATCACGGTCCCTCTTGGAGACGTGATCTATGGCGACGCGATCACCCAGGGCGAAATCGCACATACCTTCAGCGATGTTCCCGCCGGATCCTATGAATCCATTCGTTTTACCTGGGGTGTTCCGGCTGAAATGAACGAAGCGGGTTTCCTGTCAGGCGACTACGATTTGATGGGTTGGCCCTCCGAGCTCGGTGGGGGCTACTACGCCATGCGGTTGGAAGGGTTCTGGACGGACCTGGCCGCGAGCGCGCCCGGGTTCCAGTCCTACTCTTTGCACACCGGGTTTCTCCGTCGTTGTCTCGATGAGGGGGTCGGTCTCCAGGACTGTCCTCCATCCCGTTTGGTCGAGTTTGACGGCTCGTTTGAAATCGAACTCGATACCGGTGAGTTTCGAGTGGGCAAAGAAGACCGCTGGTTCATCGAGGCGAGCGTTGACGTGAACCGGTGGATGTCGGCGCCGGTATACGATCTGGCACAAGAGTGGGCTGACCAAAGCGAGTGTCCCATTTCCCCGGATGTCTGCACTCTTGGTTCCCCCACGTCGTCGAGTGTCGAGGCCCAGCAGGATTTGTACGAAAATCGCTCGGACGTCTTTGCGCTGATTGATGTGAGCGAGGCCAGTATGGGGTCACCGATCGCCATGGAGGTGGATCTGGATATCGCTCCCTACGGCCTCGCGAATTGGCCCCTTATGCCGGTTCCCGACGACAACCCGACGACTCGCGAGGGAATCGCTCTGGGTCGCCATCTTTTCTATGACCCGATCCTGTCCCGAGATGGGTCCATGTCGTGTGGGACCTGTCATCGTCAGGAGTTCGCGTTTGCTGATCCGCGCCGATTCAGTCTGGGAGTCAACGGTGAGGCCGGTGTGTTCAACGCCCCCGCTTTGGCGAACCTGGGTTGGGCGAGCGGAGCGCCCTTCAACAAGATCTATTCCGCCAAGTCGTTCGCGCTCTTCTGGGACGGTCACGCCGGTAGCCTTGAACACCAATCGACCTTTCCCGTCGAGGATCCGCTTGAGATGGATCGCAGCTGGGACGCCGTTGTTCGTGAGATGCAGTCTCACTCGTCCTATCCGGACATGTTCGAAGCCGCTTTTGGTAGCCGGCATGTAACGATTGAGGGCGTCACGCGCGCCCTGGCTCAATTCCAGAGGACATTCCGATCCTACAACTCGAAATGGGACCGGGTGCAACGCGGGGAAGAATCACTGAGCCCATCCGAGCAGCGCGGATATGACGCTTTCGTAGCGGAAACGGGGGATTGCTTTCATTGTCATGGCGGGAATTTTGCTCTGATGATCAACCCCTCCAACTCCTTTGCGAACAACGGGCTCGATGCCATTCCCGAAGCGGGGCTGCGAGACTCGACTTCATTTTTCCTTCATGAAGGACTCTTCAAGACGCCGACTCTGAGGAATGTCGAAGTCACGGCGCCGTACATGCATGATGGGCGCTTCAATACACTCGAAGAGGTGCTTGAGTTCTACAGCACTGGCGTTCACATCGATAGCAAGAACCTGAACTCCGCCTTGCGCGCTCGGGTGATCGCCGGACCGATTGACCCCGCGATGCAGTCCGACATCATCGCCTTTCTAAAGACACTGACCGACGATGAGTTCTTGACCAACCCGGATCTTGCCAGTCCGTTCTGATTGTGCGGCGCGAGGCTTCGTCGCAGGGTAGGGGCGCACGGGTTCTATGACCGACGACCCCTGGAACGCAGCGCCCAGACTCCGGTGGCCATGAGGGCCGTGATCCAGGCGAGCAAGCTTGCTTGGCTGAGTGCGTTGAGGGGTTCAACGAAATCTTCCGGATCATTCGGATCGGTACCGTCGGCAATCTCGGACCCATCAGGCATCCCGTCGTCATCGGTATCCGTGTCCAGCGGGTCGGTGCCATAGATCGTGATCTCCCATTCGTCGGAGAGACCGTCGTTGTCATCGTCGTCGTCGCAGGCATCGCCCAGGGAGTCCTGGTCGAAATCGGCCTGGTCGGGATTCGGGTGCACCGGGCAGTTGTCAACCGAGTTGGGAATGGAGTCCTCGTCGGAATCGGCATTCTCGTCGCTCGCCTCCGTGTCGCTCTCCGAGTCCTGGCAATCCGGATCGGCGGGATAATCGATGGCGCCGTCCCCATCGTTGTCGATTCCATCGTCGCAGGGAAGGATCACGCTGGTCTCGAAGGCATCGTCCGAGGCATCACATCCGACGTCTTGGGGGTAATCGGTGGCGCCGTCCCCGTCGTTGTCGATTCCATCGTCGCAGACGAGCAGCGAGTTGGTTTCGGCGGCGTCGGCTGAACTATCGCATCCCGTGTCGTGCGGATAATCCTTGACTCCATCCCCGTCGTTGTCGATTCCATCGTCGCAGATCAGGCTGGGTGAAGTCTCGGTGTTGTCGTTTGCATCTGAACAACCCGGATCTTCCGGGTAATCCAGGAATCCATCCCGATCATTGTCGATGCCATCACTGCAATCGGGGCCTTCAGAAGGATCCATGAGGCTCAAACATCCGGGATCGGCGGGATAGTCGCTCTGGCCACTGCCATCGTTGTCATGGGTGTCGCTGCATTCAGGTGCAATTCGAATGAAGTTTGCCACCGAAGGCACACCGGTGGTGTTCACCAGGAAGAGCATGTAGTCGCCCGGAGGAGCAGTATTTCCGTCCACTGGGGCAATGGCTTCCAGACCGCCTGTGGCCGGTGAGAAACTGAGGGGGATGTAGCGCTGGCTCTGGCCGAAGTTGTGAGTGAACGAACCCAGGCGCATGAATGCAATCGAGTCGATTTGTGCTGCGTCGGGTGTTCCTATGTGGAACGACTCGCCGTATGTGATGGTCGTGGGTGTGGATGCGATGGACGGGCGAGGTCCCTTGAAAAGGTAGGGAGGTGAATAGATTTCTGCATTCTGTTCGCCCCGGCTCACATGGGCATTCTCGCCACTGGCGACGAGTACCCGGCCGTCGGGAAGGAGAACGCTCGTGGCATGATACATCCGGGGACGAGCGTGCGAGGCCATCAGGGTCCAGAGGCCGGTATCCGGGTTCCACATTTCGGAAGCATGAACCGCACACTCCGGCGAGCCGGTCCCGTCGACCTGACCGCCCGTGACGAGGACCTGACCATCAGGCAGGACCAGCATTTGGGGCATCGACCGGGGTAGGTTCATGGCGGACGTCACCTGCCATGTTGGATTGGCGAGGTTCGCGTCGAAGGTTTCCGAGTAGCTTTGGGTGCCATCATCACGCAAATGACCGCTCTTCAGGATCTTTCCAGGTCGATACATCGCCGCCGCACCTCGAACCGCATAGAAGTTCGGGTTCGCGATCTTCTGCCACTTGAGAGAGTCCAGATCCAAGGCCTTGGTGCCCCAACCGCCGGGTCCTGTATCAACCAATCGGCCATCGGGCATGAGGAACATCATCGGGTAGAAGCCGCGGTACTGGGTCTCGGCACGGGGCAGGAAGGTCCAGGTGTCGGTAATCGGGTCGTAGATCTCCGGGATGTCGGCATTGATCTTGTTGGCACCGATGGTGATCGAACCGGCCATGGCAAAAACGCGTCCATCCGCGAGTGAAGTGGCCGTGGGGTAGTAGCGCCGAGTGTGCATGGACGTCGCCTGGGTCCATGTCTCGGTGGCCGGATCGAAGATCATGTTGTCTTCGACCACATCGTCACCCGTCCACCCGCCAAAGTTGATGACGCGGCCATCGGCCATGCCCGTATGTCCGGCACAGAACATGGCGGAGTTGGGCATTGGCTTTGGGGTGTGGGTATCCGTCGCAATGTCCCATAGGTGGATCGTGTCACCCAGTTCCTGGGGTCCTGTTGGGTACCCGTAATAGAGAACCTTGCCCGTATTCAGAAGTGAGACATGGATGGCCTTTGTGGGCCAGGTCGAGACGGAACTCCATTGCCCCACGTTGTCGGGTGTATCGAACACGCCGGGCAAGCCAAAGGGCCCATCGTCGTTGCAGTCGAAGCCGGGGGGGCCGTCGTCGTGGGCTCCAGCGAGCCCCACCACTCCGGCACTCATCGCATTCACGAACACGAAGAAGAGAAGGGCGAGACACCCAGATCGCGGCTCTCGCAGGCGCCGCGGCGCAGAACCTCTACTCGGCTGATTGCCCGTGGCCAGGGCGACTGGATTCGTTGAAACATGGGCCACGGGGGCCTCCTTGAACATTCTTCGTCACTACAGGACCACTATGACTGATTCCGCCCGAATGAGCGAGAAATATCGATGTACCGAGCGTTGCAGCGAG
>NZGT01000017.1 GCA_002691025.1 Spirochaeta sp.
AGCATGTCCTCCCGAATACCCTGAATGTTGAAATCACCGGAGCGCCGGGAGAAGTCATGGTGCAGGCCCTCGACCTGGAGGGAATCGCCATCTCGATGGGAGCCGCCTGTCACTCGGGCTCGATTTCGCCTTCCCATGTCCTCGTCGCCATGGGACTCACTCCAGAACAGACGCGAAGCAGCCTGCGGCTGTCTGTGGGTCAGGACCTGTCGGCTCAGGACATCACAACGGCCGCAGAGCGGATTGCGGACGTCGCAGAGCGATCTCGGAAGGCGCACACGCAATGAGCACGCCGATCAAGACCGAAGAGAAGGGGACACGCCAGGTAGTGGCCATGTCGGGAGGCGTCGACTCCTCCGTGGCGGCGGCCCTGTTGGCCGAGGCCGGCCACGACGTAGTCGGAGTCACGCTCAATCTCGCCGGAGACACGTCGCGTTGCTGCTCGCTCGATGACGTAGAAGACGCACGCCGAGTGGCCGAGGAACTGGGGATCCGGTTCTTCGTGGCCAACTACACGGAAAGGTTCCAGGCGGAAGTCATCGAGGATTTTGCCGTCAGCTACCTCGAGGGGCGAACGCCGATTCCCTGCGTGGCCTGCAACAAAAGCTTCAAGTTCGATTACCTCATGGAGAGAGCCTCGGTCTTCGGGGCTGAGCATGTCGCCACGGGACACTATGCGCGGCTTACTACGAATGCGGAGACCGGAGCCAAGGAACTGCGAAGACCGAGGGACCTCCAGAAGGACCAGACGTATTTCCTCTTCCAACTCGACCAGGATCAACTGGCGCGCATTTCGTTTCCGCTGGGCGAATTGACCAAGCAAGAGGTCCGGGAACGAGCCGCGGACCTGGGTCTGGCGGGGGCCCACAAGCCCGAAAGCCAGGAAATCTGCTTTGTCCCCGATGGAGATTACGCAAGTGTCGTGGAGCGCGTCCGCCCCGAAGCCAAAAGCCATCGAGGCCAGTTCGTCGATACAAAAGGGCAGGTCCTCGGGGAACACCGTGGGGTCCATCGCTTTACGGTCGGCCAACGACACGGACTCGGAATCAGCTCGGACCGAAAGCTCTACGTCCTCAAGATCATCGCCGAGCAGCAACAAATCGTCGTCGGTGATGCACAGGATCTCGACGCCATGTCGGCTTGGGTCGATGAGGTTCATTGGATATCTGGCCAGACACCGGAGGCACCCGTCCGAGCGCGGGTACAGGTTCGCTACCGGCACACAGGCGTCCCCGCCACCCTGAATCCGGAAGAGGGTGGCCGGGTCCGCGTCGAGTTTGATGAACCCGTTCGCGCCGTAGCCCCCGGCCAAGCCGCGGTCTTCTACGACCTCGAAAGCGAGGACGATGCCCGCGGTCAGATTGTCATCGGGGGCGGTTGGCTCTCAGGGCGGGGTCCCTCGTGAGCTCGGAAGCCGGGATTCCGGTCGAGAGAGCCGAGAGCCTTGCTGAATTGGAAGGCCGACTCGGACACACGTTTTCGGACCCCGAACTCCTGGAGACAGCTCTTCGGCACTCCTCCTACGCCAACGAACACCCGGGTCTGGAGAGCAACGAAAGGCTTGAGTTCCTCGGCGACGCCGTCATTGGCCTGGTGGTGGGCGACGCCCTTTTCCGGGCCCAGCCGGATTGGCAGGAGGGGGAACTCACACGCGGCCTGCACCACCTGGTGGACAAACCCGCCTGCGCCCGACAGGCGCGGGAGCTACACCTGGGCCCCTTGCTCGAACTCGGCCGCACCGAGGAGCAGTCTGGAGGCGGAGAAAAGGACTCGATCCTGGCGAACGCGTTCGAAGCGGTCATGGGAGCGCTCTTCCTCGATGGGAATCTCTCCTCCGTCAGGGCTTTTGTGGAATCCATCTATGCGGAGCAATGGCAGGCCGAAGGGACGCCCGCTGACCGAGACGCAAAAACCCGACTTCAGGAAAGTCTGATGGCGGAGCACGGGTCCTTTCCAAGCTACGAACTCACCGGGGACACCGGCGTAGAAGGGGACGAGAAGCGTTTTACAGCCAGTGTGGTCCACGAGGGCCAGATCCTGGGGCAGGGCGTGGGCCGCACGAAGCGCGGCGCCGAATTCGAAGCAGCCCGAATGGCACTGGCCAACCGCCCGGGCCCCAGTGAAGAGAAATCACCGTGACCCGAGACAGCCATGAACCCGAGGTCGACGACTCGTTCCGGGCGGGTTTTGTCGCGTTGCTCGGACCGCCCAACGCCGGAAAATACACTCTGCTCAACCGCCTTCTCGGCGAGAAGCTCGCCATCGTCAGCCCCAAGCCGCAAACCACACGAAGCCGAATTCTGGGTGTTCTCAGTCGCGACGAAGCCCAGTTCCTTTTTCTCGACTCCCCAGGGCGACCCAATGGCGGAGGCGCGCTGAATCGAAAACTGAACGACACCGTGGACAGCGTGGTGCGCGACTGCGATATGGGTCTCATCCTGCTCGAGCCGACACGGGGCTTCCAGCCCCTACACCGCGAATTCTGTGAGCAGCTCCAGGCCGCAAAAAAGCCTTTTCTGCTCGCGGCCTCAAAGGCCGACTTGTTCCCCGATCCGGTCAAACTGCCGGCGGACACTGCACCCGCGGACGGGGCCAACGTGGCCTTGCGGTTTTCCTCCCTGACAGGGGAGGGCGTGCCCGAACTGCTGAGTGCCCTGGTTCCGTACTTGCCCCTGTCCCCCCCTCTCTACCCACTGGACGAACTGACCGACCGGCCGACTCGCTGGATTTGCGCCGAAATGATTCGAGAAGCGATATTCGAGTGTCTCCAGCAAGAACTCCCCTATTCCATGGCGGTGGAGATCATAGAGTTCAACGAGTCTCGCCCCGAACACATCCAGATCCGGGCCAATCTCCTGGTTGAGCGCAACTCCCAGAAACGAATCGTGGTGGGCCGCGGAGGCCAAGGCGTGAAGCGGATCGGGATCCGCGCCCGAAAAGCGCTGGAGCGTTTTCTCGGGGCCCACGTGGACCTTCGGCTTTTTGTCAAAGAGGATCCCCAGTGGATGAACAGCGTGCGCCGACTCCATGAACTGGGGTACGACTGAGGCCCCGCGGGGCTCGCTCTTTCACGGAGAGAATGCTAACCAGTTAACGTGAACTGGCAAAGCATAGACAAAGACGCGCAGCCCATCGAGGAAGGCCTGGTTCCGATCTCGGATGTGGTGTCCCGTACGGGGCTCTCCGCCCGGACGCTTCGGTATTACGAGGAGTTGGGCCTTCTGCCTGGCGTTCGCAGAAGGGCCGGGGGTCGCCGGGTCTATGGCGAAGATGAACTGGAGCGGCTCGCGTTCATCCAGCGGCTCAAGGCATTGGGGCTGTCGCTGGGCGAGATCAAGGAATTGAATGCCGTCTACGCCATCGAGGGCTCCACTCACGCGATGTTGGTGCGGCTGGCTTCGTTGCTGGAAGCCCACCTGAATGAACTGGACGACCGGATATCTGAACTACAGGGCCTGCGGGCCGTCATGGGCAGCTATCGCGAGCATATTTCCCTGCGCGGAGCGACGGGAGAAGGCCGTGATAAAGGAGAGGACCGAGCATGAGTGCAGAGCACCAAGTGGATGAGACGGTGGACGTGGAGCCGGTTCGCGTGGTCACCGCGGCCTCTCTTTTTGACGGTCACGATGCCGCGATCAACATCATGCGCCGCATCCTGCAGTCCCAGGGAGCCGAGGTCATCCACCTCGGACATGACCGGTCCGTGGACGAAATCGTCGAAACCGTGATCGGAGAGGGCGCCCACGCGGTGGCCTTGTCCTCGTACCAGGGCGGACACATGGAGTTCTTCCGCTATCTGATCGATCGCCTCGCGGAACAAGGAGCCGGGCACGTCCGGGTTTTTGGAGGGGGCGGAGGAACGATCACGCAAGAGGAGATCGACGCGCTTCACGAATACGGGGTGGCACGGATCTTCAGCCCGGACGACGGCCGGGAATTGGGCCTGGAAGGCATGATCGGCCTGATCATTGAAGAAGCGCAGGCGAGCCTGGCTCGGGAGACCCACCTGCCGGCTGAAGCAGAGCTGCAGAAGTCGGTTTCCACCCTCAGTCCCGAAAATACGCTTGAGATCTCCCAGATGATCAGCTGGCTTGAGGACCGGAGAGAGTCGGACCCGGCGGCCGCGCAACGACTTCGTGAGACCCTGGCGCGAAGGTCCGATGACACACAGTCCCCGCTCGTGGTGGGCTTCACTGGAACCGGGGGCGCGGGCAAATCCAGCGTGGTGGATGAATTGGTGCGCCGTTTCCGGCTGGAACTGCCTGAGCGGACCATCGGACTGGTGCTGATGGACCCCACGCGGAGGCGCTCGGGGGGAGCTCTGCTCGGAGACCGGATCCGGATGAATGCGGTCTACGGCCCGGGCGTCTACGTGCGTTCCATGGCGACTCGGCGGGTGCACCGAGCCGTCTCCGACTCGCTTCTGGATGCGGTGGGAGTCCTGTCGGCGGCGGGCTTCGACATGGTCATGGTGGAGACGGCCGGCATCGGCCAAAGCGACTCCGAGATCATCGACAATGTGGATCTCTCGCTCTACGTCATGACGCCGGAGTTCGGAGCGCCCTCGCAGCTCGAGAAGATCGATATGCTGGACCTCGCGGACCTGATCGTACTCAACAAGTGCGACCGCCAGGGAGCGCAAGATGCCCTTCGGGACGTCAAGAAGCAGTGGCAGAGGAATCACGCTTCATTTGAGACCGGAGAAGACGCACGAATTCCGGTCTTCGGAACCGTGGCCCGAAACTGGCATGATCCCGGCACCGACTCGCTCTATCGGGGCCTGCGGCGCGCCTGGGCGGAGCAGGGCGGTCCGCCCCTGGCCGAGGCGGATCTTCAGTCCGAGACCGAGACTCGGTCTCGGTCACTCAACGCCATGGCGACGCTGCCGAGTGGTCGACAGCGCTACCTGTCGGAAGTGGCCGATCAGATCCGCGCCTACCGGAGCGAGACCCGGACCCTGGCGAAACAAGCTTCCCGCGCCGATGCACTGGGCATCGCGCTCGAAACCCTGGAACAAGCGGGGGACCAAGCGGAGGCCGCGGATCCCTCACTCCAACGGCTGCGCGAAAACCACCAGCGGATTCTGGCCGAACTTCCGAACGACCTGAGAGAGTCGCTGGAGAACTGGCCCGAAGTGCAGGCTCGCTACACCGCGGAAGAGCAAAGCTATTCAGTCCGGGGTCGTGACATCCATGTCGTCAACCAGACGACCTCGCTCTCAGGGACTGCGATTCCCAAGGTGGCCTTGCCCCAGACAAGGGACTGGGGAGAACTGGCCCGCTTTCTGCGACAGGAGAATCTGCCCGGCGAATTCCCGTTCACAGCCGGTGTCTTTCCATTCCGTCGCGCCGGAGAAGATCCCACACGCATGTTCGCCGGAGAGGGTGGACCGGCACGAACCAACCGGCGTTTCCACTATCTGGCATCCAACCAGCCCAGCGCGCGACTCTCCACCGCATTCGACAGTGTCACCTTGTATGGCCGAAACCCGGACCCTCGCCCGGATATCTACGGGAAGGTGGGGAACTCGGGGGTCTCCGTCTGCACGCTGGATGATGCCAAGGTCTTGTATTCGGGCTTTGATCTCTGCGACGAGACCACGTCGGTCTCCCTCACCATCAACGGTCCGGCCCCGATGGTGCTCGCGTTCTTCCTGAATGCGGCCATCGACCAGCAAGTAGAACGACACCTGCAATCGCAAAACCAGCTGGAGGCCGTCCGGGAGCGCTTTGAGCAGGAATGGGCGGCCCGGGGTGCCTCTTTGCCGTCCTATCCCGGCCCGCTCCCCGAAACCCACAACGGCCTCGGCCTCGGCCTTCTGGGCATCCCGGGACGAAGAGCGGTGGACCCCGAGACCTACGAGCGAATCCGAAGCGATGTGATGAAACGGGTGCGCGGAACCGTTCAGGCCGACATCCTCAAAGAGGATCAGGCCCAGAACACCTGCATCTTCTCGACGGACTTCGCCCTGAAGCTGCAGGGCGATATCCAGGAGCAGTTCATCGAAGAGGGGGTGCGAAACTTCTACTCCGTTTCGATCTCCGGCTACCACATGGCCGAGGCGGGGGCGAACCCGATCACACAGCTGGCTTTCACGCTCGCAAACGGGCTGACGTTCTGTGAGTACTACCTCTCCCGGGGCATGGCGATCGATGACTTTGCGCCGAACTTTTCGTTCTTCTTCAGCAATGGCCTGGATGCGGAATACGATGTCGTGGGGCGGGTCGCGCGGCGTATCTGGGCCATCGCGCTGCGCGAGGTCTACGGCGCATCCGAACGCAGCCAGAAGCTCAAATACCATATCCAGACATCGGGCCGGTCGCTCCACGCACAAGAGATGGCCTTCAACGATATCCGAACCACCCTTCAGGCCCTGAAGGCCCTTCAGGACAATTGCAACAGCCTTCACACCAACGCGTACGACGAAGCCGTCACCACCCCCACGGAGGAGTCGGTGCGGCGAGCCGTGGCCATCCAACTGATCATCAACCGGGAACTCGGGACCATGACGAACGAGAACGCGCTTCAGGGCTCATACTACGTGGAAGAAATGACCGACCGGGTTGAGGAGGCCGTCTTGCAGGAGTTCGAGCGCCTCTCCGAGAGAGGAGGAGTCCTGGGTGCAATGGAGACCCTGTACCAACGAGGCAAGATCCAGGAAGAAAGCCTCCACTACGAGTCGCTGAAGCACACAGGCGAGCTTCCCATCGTCGGCGTCAACACCTTCGAGGGCGTCGAGACCGAGGAGGCGAATTCGGATTCCCGGGAACTCATGCGATCCAGTGAGGAAGAAAAACAGGAACGTCTGGAATCCCTGGCCGCCTTCCATCTACGCTGGGAGCCCCACCGGGTCGAAGCCATCGAGAAACTCCAAAAAGTGGCGCTGGAAGGCGGAAATGTCTTCCGTGAGCTCATGGAGACGGTGAATGTGGCCAGCCTTGGCCAGATCAGCGACGGACTTTTTCAGGTCGGGGGCCGGTACCGGCGTTCCATGTAGGTCCCGCGCTGACAGGGAGAGGCTAGACTCCCGCCGAACGCGAAAACCAGCAAGGCAACAGATAACCAAGGAGACTCCAATGTCGGACAAGGCCAACAGCGGCCCGGATCTGGAAAAGTGGCAAGAGCTGGCCTCTCGAGAACTCAGAGGAGCAGACCTGGACGATCTCGTCTGGCGCAGCCCGGACGGGATTGCGGTCAAGCCGCTCTATACCGCGGCGGACCTGGAGGGCCTTGACCATCTGGACACGCTTCCCGGGCAGGCTCCCTTCTTGCGCGGTCCGCGGGCCACCATGTACGCCAATCGCCCCTGGACCATTCGGCAGTACGCCGGATTCTCCACCGCCGAGGAATCCAACGCCTTCTATCGCGCGAACCTCGCGGCCGGACAGCAGGGGCTCTCGGTGGCCTTCGATCTGGCGACCCACCGTGGGTACGACTCGGATCACCCGAGAGTGACCGGCGATGTGGGCAAAGCCGGCGTGGCCATCGACTCGGTCGAGGACATGAAGATTCTCTTTGATGGCATCCCGCTGGAGGATGTCACCGTATCGATGACCATGAACGGGGCGGTTCTTCCGGTTCTGGCTTGTTTCATTGTCGCGGGCGAGGAGCAGGGCGTAGCCCAGGAGAAGCTCGCGGGAACGATCCAGAATGACATCCTGAAGGAATTCATGGTTCGTAACACCTACATCTATCCGCCTGACCCGAGCATGCGCATCGTGGCCGACATCATCGAGCACACGGCTCAGAACATGCCCAAGTTCAACTCGATCTCCATCAGCGGCTATCACATGCAGGAAGCCGGCGCGAACACGGTGGTGGAACTCGCGTTCACCCTGGCGGACGGCGTCGAGTATGTGCGGGCAGCCCTCTCCAAGGGCCTCGACGTGGATGCCTTTGCGGGACGGCTCAGTTTCTTCTGGGCCATCGGAATGAACTTCTACATGGAAATTGCGAAAATGCGGGCGGCTCGGATGCTG
>NZGT01000018.1 GCA_002691025.1 Spirochaeta sp.
AGATTGGTGACAAGGAGGGATCGGCTCAGCGCAATTCGGCTTGCTCTCCTCCTGCCGGTCGCCCAAACATCGCAGAACCATGCTCCGCACTGCACTCCGACGCGTGCGACCCGCGAGCAGCCTTGCGCCGCGCCGCGGCATCGCCTCCGGTCAAAATTTGCTGCAGCTGTCGACGAGCGCTTTGCAACCGGCGCGCACCTGGGACGCCGCCGAGGCCGACGGTGTCGACGCGGCGTCCATCAATGCGCCGTCGCCGCCGTCGCGGCTTCTTTGGCCCAGGGGGTCCCGCCGGCCGGACGCGCGCGCCGAGAGCACCCTGGAGCGCCGCCGTCACGGGCGCCCCGCGCAGGCTTCGCCGGCACGTCCCTCCAGCAACTCTTCGCCGGTAGGAAAGTGGTGCTGTTCGCGCTGCCCGGCGCCTTTACCGGAGTGTGCGAGAAGGGCCACGTGCCCTCGTTCGCGAAATTAGTGAATGAATTCCAACAGAAGGGCGTCGACGAAGTAGCTTGTATCTCTATAAACGACCCCTACTGCATGCACGGCTGGGCCAAAGCGATGGGCACGTCTGGCATCAACTTCTACGCCGACGCCGACGAGACCTTCACGCGGGCTGTCAGTGAAACGCGCGACTGCACGGCGGACGCGCTCGGGCCGGGGCTCCGGTCGAACCGCTACGCCTGCGTCGTGGAGGACGGCGTCGTGGGCGCGTGCTTCGTCGAGGCGGGGCCGGGGGACCTGACCGTGAGTGACGGCGCGACTTTACTCAAGGCGCTCTAAATTGATAATATGTCTCATCGACGGCGTACTGTCCAGTCCGCGGCGCTGCAGTACGCACGCCGGCCACAGGAAGGCCCCACGAGTCGCATAGACACATACCACAAAATTACACGAGCTCGAGCCCCCGTTCGTTCCTCTCGGCGACGCAGTCCACGAGCGACGCCAGGCACCGGCAGGCCAATATGACCAACCAGCCCGTCACCGCCAGACCCGCATAAGCTAACAGCGCAACAAGACCGAACTGCCCGTACGACCCTGAACCGGAAAGTTCCCCGCACTTCAAAGCGCCGAGCAGTAGAGACGCCGTCGCCGTGCCCGCTCCACAATAACCCATCGCTATTATTGATACAAACCACTTCATATTGCCCCGGAACCCACTTCCCGCGATGCACCGCCCGAAGACCCCGCAATGGTGGTCAAAATCCACGACGCACCTTTGACAAGTAGCACAGTGGTGGGCCCTCGAGTCTCGAGGCCTCCAGACGTGGCAGCGGACGCAATACACTCGTCCATCATCTCCGGTGATGTTCTTTCGGCCTTTAGAACTCTCCGCGAGCTGCAGCCACGTCTTCACCGATGGCGGTGTCGGCGCGCACGTGAGTTTGGAGCGTTTGATCACGGCGCCATCGTCGAACATCAACCCTATCAGACAAATCATCGCAATGGAAGCTTCGCCATATACAAGTAGAGGCAGCCACCGCCGGAACGCGTGGTCCGGCACGCAGGCCATCAACTGAACACCCGTATGCGTGCCCGCAATGCAAGCGCCGATGATCCCCAAGACCACGCCGACCCCGGTGAAGGCCTCGGTCCGTCTTTCCGAACCGCGCTTTTGTAAGGGAGGCAGCTTGAGCCAGTCGATCCCTTCGAGCGGGGCTTCCTCGACGAGCTGGGCGTCGGAGGCGACCCTTAACAGGGCCATGGGCTCGTCGAGGGCGCGTTCGAGGAGCGTGTTGCGGCCCTTCTCGCCCGCCGTCCAAGCCCTATAGGCGCGCTGCAGGATGGCCGCCAGGGTTCGTTCGGTCGACGGTTTGGAGCGTTATGAGTGAGCGGTGGGCGCGTGCGAAGGCTGACGGGCCGAATCTGGCTGCGCAGGCTCCTGGCCCCGTAAACCGCTGCAGGGGCGGCGGTGCGAGGGCTTGACGGTACGAATGTGGATCTCAAATGAATTGTCTGCCGCGTAGCGCAGGGCTAAGCTTGTCCAATGCGCAAAAACAGCGTGCTCGCTAGTGCCTTTACGAACGCTAGCTCGGTTTTAGGTGTTGGCCGCCCTCTTGCGTGCTTTGAGGAAGCGGGGGCGCCAAGAAACGACTCTTTGACTCCAAACGACTAGCCTTCGCACTGCCGCGCCGATTTTCGGCAGTCGTGCACGCCCGGGGAGTCCCAAAAGCCTCACAGCCTCTCCCAGCCTCCGCAGCCTGAGCGGAGACGCCATCGACGCGCCAAGCCATGGCCGCATTAGAAGAAGCCTTCGGCGACGTGATCCAGCGCCAGATCTCCGACGACGCGTCGTTCGAGCGCTGGAAGGCCTCGGCCGCGCGGCGGGAGATCGTGGCCTTCGTGACACGTTTAAATGCGTCATGCGTCAACAAGCCGAACCTGACGATCGACGCGGCCCCGCCGCAAGTAAGGAAGCTCATGGACGCACTACGACAGATAGCGAAGGGCTGCGACCAGTACCTGCCAAAGCCGGGCGAGGCGCGACGCTACGGCAGCCCCATGTTCCGCGACTGGCACGCCTGGCTCGTGTCCAGCACGCCCGGGTTAGTTTCCTCATTAGGTGCCGACAACGCGGAGCTTTCGGCAAGACTCGCTGCGTCCTTCGGGGACCGCACGCGCATTGACTACGGCACGGGGCACGAGTGCGCCTTTATTGTTTTTTTGCTCGGGTGCGTTAAACTCCAACTCATCAATGACGACGCTATCGATAGCGGTGCCGTCGTCTGCGGCTGTTTCGCGGAATACATAAGGACGTGTCGCATCATACAAAGGTGTTTTGGATTGGAGCCGGCGGGCTCCAAAGGAGTGTGGGCTTTAGATGACTACCAGCTGCTACCGTTTCTTTTCGGCTGTTCGCAGTTGTCAGATGAAGAACACGGTTTTGGTGATGAGGACACCGGCTTGTTAACCGTAAATGCCTCCGCATTGGCCCAGCGAAGCATGTTCTACGAGTGCCTGGCCTTCGTCAACGAGAGCACGGGGACGACGCCGCTAGACGTGGCCGCGCCGATCTTGTTCAACCTCACGATGCAGCCGTGGCGCGTCAATGCAAGACGGTTGCTGCGGTTGTTCGACGAGGAGGTACTCGGCCAGAAGCCGGTCGTCCAGCACATGCTGTTCGGGGAATTGTTGAAAGCGGATTGGGAAAATACTGTTGGTCCGTCGGAGGAGTCGGAGCGTTTAATGAGGATGAAGGCGGTGATGGATGCTGCCAATCGGAAGCTGGGGATCGGCTCTGAGTAAGTGGCGGTTTTTGTTTGATGGGTCGCCTCGGCAGCGTACTGTGGGGCTTCGGCCGTCCTGCCGCCCGCGCGGCCCGCGGGCACGTCGGGCTCCCGGGGCAGCTGCGCCGAAGTTCTGCCTGCTTTATGGGGAGGGCTACGGACACGTCCAAACGGCCATGATAGCTGTTTCGGAGAACCCGTTTTTGCGTCGACTCAGCCCAAAGCAAAACAGCACAGTGCTATTTGAGCCCTCTGTGCGGCGCCGACGCAGCCCTATTTGTTGGGATCACGCGCGCGAAATACTCAGACGTTAAGCGCCTAACGCCTAATTGCTTCGATTGCAGCGATAACACCGCTGACGCTGCGCACTCAACACTCAACAGAGAGCGCATCAGCCACCTCAGGCTGCATACACTCATCACGACGCCGCCGCTGCGCCACCTCCTCGCGTCCTTAGCATCAGCCAGAGCCATGAGCACAGCTGTCTGGTTCCGCAAGAACCTACGCGTCCACGACAACGCGGCGCTGACCGCGGCGTGCGACGACACAAGTGTCTTACCGTTGTACTGCCTCGACCCGGCCTGGGCGTCTCCCCAAATTGTGGGTCCGAACCGCTGCCGCTTCCTGTTGGAGAGCCTCGAGGACCTCGATGAGACGCTGCAATCGAAGTACGGCTCGCGGTTGCATGTTGTGGTAGGTGACCCGTCGGAAACTATCTCCAATTTGATAAAGGACGGCACGGTCACGAAAGTCGTCTTCGAGGAAGAAATCGCCGAGCCGCGCGAGTTAGAGTTAGAAAAGCGCGTCGTCGAAGCACATCCGGATGAAGCGGTCACCGTGCCGTCGACCCATCTACTATATGACGCCGGCGCCGCGCTCGCCAAGGGCGCGCCGCCGACGAAGATGCCGGGCATGGTCACGCTCGCTGGCAAGCTCGGCGCGCCCGCGAAGCCATTAATGGCTCCGTCTACGTTGCCTCCTCGACCCGCCATTGACACACCGCCACTGCCTTCACTCCAATCGTTGGGCTACTCACCAATAACAACGAAGGCGGCCTACGGTGTTACGGGAGGCGAATCCACGGGCTTAGAACGCTTGCAAGAGCAGATGACACGCGACAGTGGCAAGTGGGCGCGCGCTTTTGAAAAACCGAAGACGACCTCCGCGTCCTTCGAGGGCGAGCCCCCCACCACATTACTAAGCCCCTACGTCGCCTTCGGCTGCGTTTCGGTAAGGACCTTCCACCAAGCGCTCAAGGAGACGTACGCCAAGGGCCAGCATGCTCAACCGCCGACGTCGTTGCTCGGCCAGTTGTATTTTCGCGAGATGTCCTACTTGTTGGGGAGGAAGCACGGTGCTTCTTTTGCGGAACAGCCGTCGGTCGTTTGTAAAGATATTGATTGGGATACTGATGAAAATGCAGAGAAGCGTTTTCAGGCGTGGGAACAAGGTAGAACGGGCTATCCTCTTATTGATGCGGCCATGCGGCAATTGCGGGAGCAAGGGTGGTTGCACCACCTCGCGAGGCATGCCGTGTCGTGCTTTTTGACGAGAGGTGATTTGTACGTGCACTGGACGCGGGGCCGAGACGTCTTCGATAGGGATCTACTCGATGCGGACTGGGCGATCAACAACTTCAACTGGCTCGGGCTGGCGGGCGTGGCGCCGTGGTCGCCGCCCTTCTTTCGGGTCTACAATCCGAGCAACGTCGGAAGCTCGTCGCTCAATGTAAGAGATGCGGAGGGCAAGTACGTCGACCGCTTCGTGCCCGAGTTATCGAAACTGCCTTCGAAGCACAAGTACGCGCCCTGGCTCTGTCCTTTATCAGATTTGAAGAAGGCCGGTATTAAGTTGGGCGAGACGTACCCGCGGCCGATCGTGGAGCACAAGACGCAGAGCAAGGCCAACATCGAACGGTTTAAGCAGGCGCAGCGGGCCGCGAAGGAGGCTTCTACATCGAAGAAGCGCAAGGGCCCGCCGGTCCCGGCCAAGGCCAAGAAGAGCAAGTAGAGCGCCGTTGTTATGACCCGTGTAAGATCCTTGATTGTATGACTCTCGTATATTGTTACGGTGCAGAAGTAATAGTGGGCGGAGCCCCTGCCCAGGGCGGGGGGGAGACACAGGGCGGGAGGCGCCGCGCAGCTAGCGTATAAAGATACTAGCAAGCAATTTGCGCTCTGCGAAAGCAAAGCGGCACGCGCGCCCCGCGCCCCGACGCCGTCGCGTCGTCGAGGCGCTTGCCGAGTAGCGTTACCGAGCCTGCCCGGCGCTCCCTCCGACCAACGCATCGATTGGAGGCTGCCCACACTTTGTCCCACCGGCACGCCACCGCCGCGCCGCGGGCAGCGCGTCGGCCTCGTAGAGCTATCAAGCGTCACAGCGGGCTGCCCCGCCACCACCGAAATGGCCATCGTCGAGTACGACACGGGCTCGAAGGGCTTTGATGGGCTCCTCACCTTCGTGTCCATCCTCATCCTCGTGCTGCTGTCGGGCCTATTTAGTGGATTAACATTAGGCTTGCTCGGCTTGGACCTCTCAGAGTTAGAGATTGTGAAGGGCGGAGGGTCGGCGACGGAGCGGCGGCGCGCGGCGAAGGTCATGGGCATCCGCAAGGACGGGAACCGGTTGCTCTGTACTTTACTTTTAGGAAATGTCGCCGTGAACGCTCTCTTGTCGATCTTTCTGTCTGGTGTCACCTCTGGTTTAATAGGGTTCTGTGTTTCCACGGCTCTTATCGTGGTTTTCGGCGAAATTCTCCCGCAAGCGATCTGCTCGCGCCATGCGCTGAAGATCGGGGAACTGGCCCTACCGATCGTGAACGTGATTATGGTCGTCCTGGCACCCGTCTCCGTGCCCCTGAAGACCGTGCTCGACAAATTGTTAGGGGATAGTGTCGGCACGATCCACACCAAAACCGAAATGATTCAATATGTGAAACTGCAGCACGAACGGGGCGACTTGAATGAAGACGAGCGCACGATCATGCAGGGCGCGATGGACATGAAGGTGAAGACGGCGCGGGAGGTCATGACCCGTGTGGACATCAAGATTTTACGGCGCGTTTGCTGAACCATCGCGTCGTTGGCGTTGCGATGCCGGTTGATTTCCACACAGGTCATGACGCCTTTAGAGGACGCCTACATGCTCGAGGAGTCCTGCAAGCTGTCCTTCGCGGTGGTCCGGGACATCTTCGACCACGGCTTCTCCCGAGTTCCGGTGTACGCGCGGGAACGACAACATGTGGTGGGCCTGCTCTTCGTTAAGGACCTGATTTTTGTGGACCCCGAGGACGAGGTGCCGCTCGCGGAGTATTTACGAGTGTTTGAAAGGTCCATTGAGCTCGTCGACGCCGAGGCGAACCTCGACGACGTCCTCCGCATCTTCAAAAGGGGTAGGGGCCACCTCGCCCTTGTCCTCGGCCAGCCGCGGAAGTCGTCGATGGTCGAGAGCGACTGCATGTCGCCGCTCCACAACGCGTCTCCCTCATACATCGTGGGCTTGGTCACGCTCGAGGACATTATAGAAGAAATTCTCGGAGACGAGATCATCGACGAGACGGACGTGTATGTGGACGTAGACAATCACGTCAAGGTCGATGGAAGGAGCAAATTCGTCCGCACCGGCGCCCGAATTTGTTCGCGTCGACCCCACGCCATCGACGCGACGCCCCGACTCACCGTACGCGCGCGCAGGATTTCACAAAGCTTCGAAGGCTGGACAGCGCCGTCGTCGACGCGACGCTCACAGAGGCCGAGGTCAAAGCCATCGCGCAGCATCTGGGCGAGAGTCTGAAGCAACCTGCGGATGCCTTGGCCGCCCTCGTGCGGCGCGCGAGTGTGGTGGACCACGAGCGAAGGACACCTGAGAACGAGCTTGACGCGGGCCGGCCGCCGGAGCCCTCCGATGTAGTTTATGAAAGAGGCTTCCCCGCGAACTTCGCGACGTTAGTTCTATCGGGAAAGCTCTCGGTCAAAGCAGGGGTCGATGGTTTTAGAGCCGAGGCGGGGCCCTGGACGCTCCTCGGGGCGGGCGCGTTGCGCGACGAGAACTTTGTGCCCGACTTCTCCGCTCATGTCGCCACCTGTGCATAAATCAAAATTTCACGGCGCGTTCGACGCACTGGTTGATTCCCACACAGGTCGCCACCGATTCCGTCAGATGCGTCTACCTGTCCCACGCCGAGAAGTCGAACGCGCCGCGTCGGGCCCGCAAGGATGACATGAGGCGGTCGCCGTCCAGGGAAAGAAGGCGTTTACGGAGAGACCGCCGCGTCGGCGACCGGCGGGGCGCGCGGTCGGCGCTCGGGCTCGGCCGCGAACTCGGGCGGCCGGCGGGGCGGCGGGACCCGTCGTCGCGGTCCCTGAGCTTCGACTCGCCGGTGCGTTGAACACTAATAATAATTACCCACTACCGCGCGGCCACGCCCTCGGCGTTCACCCGCCTCCTTTCCCGATAGCTCTCGTCCGACGCCCACTTGGCGTAGTCGTTCAGCAGCGTCTGCAGGAAGCCCCGGATGATCTGATTGGTGGCCACCCTCATAACCGAATTGCCCGTCACTTCCAGGCTCCGCCGCGGGATCAACCGGAAGGGCCCCGGCGGCGCCACGTCCACCGCCAGGTCCACGGAACAGTCGATGCGCCTCGATGCCTCATCGACCCACGTCATTTCCGCAGTGACCCGAAAGTCGAAGCAGTCGTTAATTCGTCGTACCAATGCATCAGTACCCTTCAACGTGCACGACGTGCCTCGCACGACAACGCTATGGTCGTTCGCGTCGACGACGCATTGCACATGTGGTGATACTGTTAAGAAGAAGAACTTGACCGGTGGGACCACCAACTCGAAGAGCTCCTGGTCTCCATTTGAACCTTTTCGTCGTAAATCGGCGCCATACGGCAAATCCAACAGCGCGTACTGCGCCGTCGGCAGGCGCATGTACTCCGTCAGCGACGGGTTTTGAGGCGCGGTGGGAGGTAAGGGCGCGCTGCGCTGCGACGCGACGCGGACCTTCGTGTCGTAGGGCCTCCGCTGCGTGGACAGCGCGTCGATGGCGTGCAGGCCCGCCGCGAGGAGCAATGCGAGACGCATGCCGCTGCCGATCCTGTGGGGCTGCCGAGTGCTGCACGGTTATGAGTGCTTTTACGACGCGAAGAGAACTCGCTGCTGCAAGGTGAGTTCGCTGGTGAAGCGTGGCGCAGCCGTATGGCCCCGACGCCAGCACAGGAGCAGGGTTTGCGCCGATCACAGCCTCGACAGGCGTGGCGTCTAGTGTGTCGTGCCGCTAGCAAGCGCCCAGGCCAACTGCGGAGTTTCGCGTGTTTTTTGGGCCCGCTGACGGCTGTTGCACGTAGAGACGCTGCGCACGTCTTCTCTGAGCAGTCCTGTGGCCGCGCGCCAGTCGCCGCGCACCAGTAATCGCCGCGCCGCCGACGCCAGCCGACGCGACGCGCAGCACGCCCGCCGACGCGCAAGCGCAGCCATGCGCCTCTCCCCCGCCTCTTTAGCCGCGGCAGCCTCACAAGTGGACAAACCACAAACGGAACTGCCGCAGCTCCACCACGCGTCGGCGCTGCGGAACCGCGTTCCCATCCTCAAAGCTCTTTTGAAGCTCCTCCCGAACGAAGAGTTAATAGGAGACGCCTGCGAGATCGGCGCCGGCACGGGCGCGTTGCTAGAAGTGCTCGCTCCCGATTTTCCCGGCATCCAGTGGCTCCCGACCGAATATGTTCCACAAGAACCGGTCGAAGTCGAAAACCAATGGGCGGCGCATGGAAAGATCGGTAGGAGATTGGGGAGCGAGTTAGAAACGTTAGATGCCCATTTGGCACCGTTCGCGAACGTCCTGCCTTCCGTGGCCGTGGATTTGCTGGACGAGAACTGGTTTGAAGCAGTCGGGTCCTTAGATCTGTTGGTCTGTTGCAACGTGCTGCATGTCGCGCCCTGGGCCTGCTCCGAGGCTTTATTTGAAGGTGCTGGTGAAGTCTTACGGCCGGGCGGCCAGCTCATTGTGTATGGACCGTTCAAGGTCTCTGGTGAGTTTATCGGTGACGACGACGGTGTAGGGAACAAAAAGTTTGATGAGAAGCTGCGCTCGACTTCTGTGGAGTGGGGCCTACGCGACGTCAATGATTTGAACCGCCTGGCGTCCTACGCGGGCCTCGAGCCGAAGAAGCGCGTGCAAATGCCGGCGAACAACCTGCTGCTCCAGTTCGTGAAAGTGAGGACGGGGCCGCTCGGGCGCATCGCCGAGTGCTTCATGTGAGGTCCTCCGCCTGTGTAAGTGATATGACTGTGATGCTTCTGGTGCGGTGCGCGTCGCGTCGCCGGCTCATCGGCGGCCGCTTTTTCTCCATCGATGCGTGCGCGTCGATGGCGTATGGGGGCAGCTAGCCATCATCACCGATACTGCTCGCTAGTGCCTTAC
>NZGT01000019.1 GCA_002691025.1 Spirochaeta sp.
GATTTTCCATGACGCCATCCTGCATGATCTTCACCGAGCGGGGGTGGAGACGCCCCTCGCTGAATTCCTGACGTAGGGCGACCAACTCCGGGATCTGTGTGACTCCTTCGGATCGTTCCCACCACAGAGCACCCACGACCCGGGCGGTGAGCAAGCCTTTGCGATCCAGCGTCCGGTACGTTTCCAGGTCCTTCCGCCCGAGCACCTGAGCATCCTGGAAGGCCGTGATGCCCAGACTGTTCAGGTACCCGATGGCATTGAGCAGTCCCGCTTCGGCTTGCTCCGGTGTGGGAGGCGGGGGCTGGATCAGATCAATGGCGCCTTCCTGGAGTGCCCCAACGGCTTCGCCGGTGGTCGGGTCCCGATCGATCCGGCCGTCCACGGGGTCGGGTGTCTGCGCATCGATGCCGGCGATCTCGAGCGCCTTGCTGTTGACCCATGCGCTGTGGCCTTCTGCCGAAGTCAAGTAGACGGGCCGGTCGGGCACGATGGCATCGAGGTCACGTCCATCCGGGATGCCCTGAGGAAAGACATCCATGGTCCAGCCGCCTCCTTGGATCCAGGCTTTCTCGGGGTTTTCCTTTGCATAGGTCGCGATGGCTTCGAGATAGGCTTCCCGGGTATCGAGTTCCATCAGGTCCAGGAACGAGGTTCGTTGTACGCCGCCGGGGATGGGGTGGATGTGGGCATCTTGAAACGAGGGCAGGACCATTTTTCCAGCGAGGTCGATCACGCGGGTTTCCGGTCCCGTCCACTTTTCGGCTTCAGCTTCGGAGCCGACATAGGCGATCTTTCCGTCCTGGATTGCGACGGCACGAGCCCACGATCGAGCCGCATCCATGGTGTAGACCGGACCGCCTTGCAGGATGAGATCTGCAGGCGGGGTGGACGCCTCACATCCGAACAGGAGCAGGCTGGCCAGGACGAAGAGGGGGCATCGGATACGCTCTCTGGATGAGTATTCCATGCGGGGAGCGTAGACCACGCCCTCGGTCATGGCTTTCGACATCAGCCGTCTTTTTCAAGCCCCGGCTTCAGGAGGCTTTTGCAAGCCCCTGCAACTCCGCGGCCCGGTCGCGCAGGAACTCGGGGCCTCCGAGAAGGTGTCGTGCCACACCGATCCGCTTGAACCAGAAATGGAGGTTCTGGTCGTCCGTCCAACCGATGCCTCCGTGAACCTGAGTGGCCACGCTGGCGATTTCGCGCCCGATCTCGGAAGCGTGGGCCAGCGCATGACAGCTCATCAGGGGGGTCTCGTCCGGAATGGCATTGAAGCTGTGTGCCGCGTACCAGAGCAGGGATCGAGCCGGCTCAAGATCCGCGATCATTTCGGAACACATGTGCTTGACGGCCTGAAAGGATCCGATGACCCGATTGAACTGTTTTCGTTCCTTCGCGTAGGCGACAGCCTGCTCGATCATGGCTTCACAGGCTCCGAGGGTTTCTGCGGCGAGCGTGATGCGTCCGGCTTCGAGCATTCGCTGGACCGTGGGGCCGACATTTTCGAAAACGGCCTCGGGCGCAGTGTCTTTCAAGATAATCTCGGAAGTGCAGCGGGTGGCGTCCGTGGTTCGCAGTCGCTCGACTTCGACTCCGTCGGCGTCACGCCTGACGACGGCCAGGGTTTGGGGGTCCACACCGACCAGGATGAAGTCGGCGTTGCACGCATCCAGGGCCATCATGGCTTTCCCGTGAAGGGTGCCCCCCTCGATTCGAATGCCGGCCTCTTCTCGTTTGGAGAAGAGTTCGGTGGCGGCGACCCCGAAGACGGTCTCACCCGAGGCGATTCCGCCGAGCCACCCGGGAATGGCTTTGTGGGAAAGGTCTCGCAGCGCGACGGTGGCGAGGATGGAAGAGCCGAGAAAAGGCGAGGGGGTCACGGCGTGTCCCAGTGTCCAGGCCACCACGGCTGCGTCGAGAAGGGAGAGTTCACTTCCGCCATGCTCTTCGGGAACGAGGATGCCGGTGGCGCCCAACTCGGCGAGTTCCTTCCAGATGTCCCTGTGATTGGGGCAGCTTTCTTCGCGGAGCGATCGGATCCGTTCAATGGAGACCTGATCCGCCAGAAAGGAACGGAGGGTTTCATCCAACATGATCTGATCTTCTGAAAGTCCGAAATCCATGTGTTGCTCCTTTCAGGCCTTGGCCGGCTTGGGCTCACGGGGAAGGCCGAGGCCTCGCTCCGAGATGATGTTCTTCTGGATCTGGGCGGTCCCGCCGCCGATGATCAGGCCCAGGGAGAAGAAGGAATGGGCTTGCCAGAATCCCTTGTCCCGTTCGTACTTCGTATGGTCGTAGAGAGCGCCCAGTTCACCCATGACGTCGATGGCGAGACTGGCCATGTCGAATCCCAGTTGGCAATTCTGCAATTTCGTGACGAGGCCGGCGACGCCGGGGTTTTCCTGCTTGAGGCTGCAGGTGAGGAGTCGCATGGCATGATGCTTCATGGCCAGGACCCGGGCCTGCAGTTTCATGAGCCGATCCCGATAGACCGGGTTGGCCATGGCGGAGACGCCGTTGATGGTTTCCTTCTCCATCAGGCGCATCAGGCGGAAGAGGGTTCCTTCAGCGTTTGAGCTGAGCGAGTTGCGCTCGTGCTTGAGGGTGGTGTTGGCGATCTTCCAGCCCTCGCCACGGTGTCCCACTACACTGGATTGGGGAACGCGGACGTCCTTGAAGAAGACCTGATTGAAGCTGTTCTCGCCGATGTCCCCGGACATGGTTCGAAGGGGCTGAACCTCAAGGCCCTCGGTCTTCATGTCGAGAAGGATGTAACTGATGCCCGAATGTTTGGGTGCCTCGGGTTCTGTGCGCACGAGCACGAAGATCATGTCGGATCGATCGGCGGTACTGGTCCAGATCTTCTGTCCGTTGATGAGGAAGTCGTCGCCATCTTCACGAGCGGAGGTCTGGAGGCTTGCGAGGTCGCTGCCTGAGCCCGGTTCGGAATAGCCCTGACACCAGCGCACTTCCCCCCGCATGGTGGGGCCGATCCAGCGTTGTTTCTGCTCTTCTGTGCCGTGCTCAAGCAAGGTGGGGACGAGCATGGACGGGCCCTGGGAGGGGCTTCCTCGCATGACGCCTGCGCGATTGAATTCTTCATCCATGATCACGGTGTGCATGAGATCGGGTTCGGCTCCGTATCCACCGTATTGCTTCGGGATCGTTCGCGCCCAGTACCCGTGCTCGATCTGGAGTTCCAGCCAGTCGTTGTATTGCTGGCGCGTCAGTTCGGATGGAGCCCGCCCTTTGACCTTGAGCTTGTTGTTGTCGAGAAAAGAGCGGACCTCCTGTCGGAACGCTTCGTACTCCTGGCCGTATTCAAGATCCATATCATCTTCCTTGCAATGGGGAAAAAGGGTTCAGCCCTTGCGAACGCCGGGGGCGGGCGGGTCGACGGGGCCACCCGCGAAGCACTGGGCGATGTCCATCCACTGTGTGGCCACCGCCCCGTTTACTTCCAGGCCCGTATCGGCCACGTTTCGACCCTGGGTGACCACGTGGCAGAACTCGGCTGCCTCGCCGCGCACATATTCGTCCTCGCTCGGGTCATTCCATTCCCAGATTTCGCCGGAGGGCGCTGTGATCCGGACGTAGGGCGGGGCGCCGGGGATTTCCAGCTTCCGATTGATGAACGTCCAGCCAAAGGTGCGCACCCCGATGGCGGCGACGTTCTTGATCCGGTCGTTGTAGGTCCGCGTGGCGCCCTTGAGGTCATAGACCTCCTGGCTGTGGGACCAGGTCTCCATGTATCGGGCGGTGGTGAACATGCGCACGCCCATGTCGGGTCCAAACCAGGGCAGGCGACGTTTCGGGTTTGACTCACCAAGCTGCGTGGCCATGTCGATGCAGTCGCGTCGCCACACGGCCAGCAGGTCGGCGGCATTGAGGTCGGCGAAGCGCTCTCGCGCGATTTCAGCGTTGGTGCGGCCGGCCATGATGGAGTCGATGAGTTCCTTCTGGGTCGCGGCAAACTGTTCCTCGCCTTCGAGTGAGGCCATGGAGACGAGGTCGAAAAAATGGAGGTGGGCGACCACGTCCCAGGGTGTCCAGTCCATGAAGAGGGTGGGCCGGCTCCAGTCTTCTTCATCCAGGGTTTGAAGGAAGGTGTGGAACTCCTCCATTTCATCGATCAGATCCTGACTTTCCTGCATCATGTCCGTCTTCCTCCTGGCTCGCGAGATTCTTCTCTTCGGGTTAGAAGCCCAGCTGCTTGGCGAGGTAGTGCATCATGGTTTCGTCGGAGCCGCCCCCGATACTGCCAAGGCGTGAGTCCACGAAGGCCCGTCCCGCCGGACTCTCCTTCATGTAGCCATAGCCTCCGGAGAGCTGGATGCATTCGTCGGCCACGAAGCGGCTGACGCGAGCGACGAAGAGTTTGGCCATGCTGATGAGTTCGGTTGCGTCTTCGCCTTCGACCGTCTTGCGCACGCAGGCGTAGACCAGTTCACGAGCCGCCGTGATCTGCGTCAGCATGTCGACGAACTTGAACTGGCTGACCTGCATCTTGGACAGGGGCTTTCCGAAGAGGATGCGTTGCTCGGCCCAGCTCCGGGTCTGCTCCCAGAGATCGAGCGAGGCGCCAATGCTGGAGACACAGGCCACGAGTCTTTCGTCCTGGAACTGCATCATCTGCTGCTGGAAGCCGCGACCGATCTCGCCAATGGTGTGGGCGACGGGGACGCGAACGTTGTCGAAATAGAGTTGTCCTGTGTCGGAACCCACGTTTCCGATCTTGTCCAGCAGGTCGTAGCTGAACCCGGGCGAGTCGGTGGGCACGATGATCTGGCTGAACCCGCTATAGCCGGCTTCCGGGTCGGTGACGGCCAGAAGGCAGAGCCAGTCCGCGGTGGCGGCATTGGTGATGTAGATCTTCGAGCCGTTGATCACCCACTCGTCGCCGTCCCGCACAGCCCGGGTCTTGATGCCGGAGACATCGGAACCGGCGTCGGGTTCGGTGACGGCGATGGCCGAGACGGTTTCACCGCGAATCGCGGGCGCGAGGAATTGTTGTTTGAGTTCATCGCTTCCGAAGTGGGCGAGGGAGGGCGTCGCCATATCGGTGTGGACACTGATCCCCATGGTGACGCCTGCGTTGTCGCAGCGGGAGAGTTCTTCGAAGAGGACCAGGCTGAAACTCCAGTCGAGGCCTGAGCCTCCCCAGGCCGGGTCGTAGCGAAGGCCCAGCATGCCGAGGTCGCCCATCTTCTTGTACAGGGTCTTGTCGAAACGGCCTTGTTGGTCGAACTCGCGTGCGCGCGGTCTGAGTTCCTTCTCCACGAACTCTCGCACCGTGGTGCGAAACATCTCGTGTTCGGGGCTTGAAAAGAGTGCATCCGACATGGTGGGGGCCTCCGTGGACGGTAATATCAGGCTTTGATTGTTACCCCAGTGGGCCGGGCGTTGCAATCGGGGTCACCGGCTCCGACCCGGGGGCCGGGGAAGGGCGTGCCTGATTCAGTCGAAATCAGCGCCCGACATGTCGGCATTCTTTCTTGCTCTTTCAACCAGATCCCGGGCCACGGGGCCCATCTGGGTGGGATCGTCGATGGGTTGGGCGGTGGGGCCTCGATGCCAGGATTCGGCGACAGCGAGCACATTGCCCGAAGCCTCGAAGACGCGCCCCGTCACATCCCGGGATTCTGCGCTGGCCAGCCACGTCGTGATGGGGGCGACCCAGCGAGGGTGGCTGGCGGCGGCGTCCTGGCCGGCGGTGGCCAGATCTTCGGTCATCCGGGTCAAGGCGCCGGGCGCAATGGCGTTGACTGTGACTCCGTATCGCGCCAGTTCCCTGGCTGCGATGATGGTGAAGGAGGCGATGCCCGCCTTGGCGGCACCGTAATTGGTCTGACCCGGATTCCCATAGATGCCGGAAACCGAAGTGGTGTTGATGAGTCGTGCATCGATGGGGGTTCCTGCTTTGGACTGCTCGCGCCAGTAGGCGGCGGCTTGTTGTGAGGGTGCGTAGGTGCCCCGGAGATGGACCTGGATGACGGCGTCCCATTCTTCGGGCGTCATGTTGGCCAGCATGCGGTCCCGGAGGATCCCCGCATTGTTGATCAGGACATCCAGTCGGCCAAAGGTGTCTATGGCCTGCTGGATCATTTCGCCCGCAGCCGCATAGTCACTGACGTTGGCGTAGTTGGCGACGGCCTGGCCGCCTGCGCTCTTGATTTCGGCTACCACGTCATCGGCGGCAGACGAGCCCGCTCCGCTGCCGTCCCGGTCTCCGCCGAGATCGTTGACGATGACCCGGGCCCCGTGTTCGGCGAGCATGAGTGCGTATTCCCGGCCGATACCCCGGCCGGCTCCCGTAATGATGCATACGCGATCTTCACAAAAACGAGTCATCTTGATCTCCTGGATATAAGGGTGATGTCGGTCAGGGAAGCGGCAGGACGCGGGTCCCATCGAGATAACCCAATTCCACCAGTTCCGTCCCGGGCACGACGCGAGCGAGTTCTTCGCGGATGGGATTTGTATCGGTGTCGATGGAGAAGCCGGGCATCCAGTCGTCGTGGTGACAGAGGACGAGCTTCTTCGGGCGAAGTCGATCCGCTTGTTGCGCCACGAATTGAGCGAGTGAGCCCTGGATGGGTTCGCCGTCGATGTTGCCGCGACCCGCTGCAGCCAGGATGGCGACATCGGGCTCCAGGATGTCCAGGATTCCGGACCAGTGCCCGGAGGTGTCCTGGTAGAGGAGTCGGCCATCCGGAGTGTCGAAGAGATAGAGGAGCGCGCCGCCGTCGCCGCGATCCCCTTGCTGGGAAGTGACCAGGTGCTCGATGGAGGGGGGCGGAATCTCGGTGGCCAGATACTGTACGAGTTCCTCGAAGCGGGCTTTCTGTTCCTGCCAGGTCAAGCCGAGTTCTCCGATGCAGACTTCTCCGGCGTTGGCCATCTGGCTATGACTCCAGACGCAGGAATGTTGACTCGGGTAGACGGAGACGCGAACGCCCTGGCCGAGATCAATGGTTTCCCCTCCGGCGACGCAGATCATCTGGTCCAGAGGGACGCCGGCTTGCTCCATGACCCGAATGGATTCGTAACTCCCGATGATCCGGGCCCCTGTGTTCTGTGCGATTCGTTCCGCCCCGTAGAGATGGTCGAAATGCGAGTGCCCGATGACGATCCAGTCGGCTTCATCAACATCATCGGCGAGGAGACCCGTGCCCTGGGCGCCTTCGGCCCGGTCGATGTAGGCATCCAGGAAGATCGATAGGCCCGCTGTCTTGAGCCGGAAGGTGGCGCAGCCATACCAGTCGAGCACGGTTCCGGGATCGGTCATGGGTGGGCTTTCATGATGGACTAGACGGAGGCGCTGACACGGGAGGGAAGTTCGGTGGCGAGAATCTCGGCGGCTTCTTGCACCATTTCTTCGAGAATCAGCGCTGCGGGTCGACGCTCCTTGAGCATGCCCGACGTCTGGCCTGCCGCGTTCATGAGCAACTCATGACGGCCGGCTTCGCGAGCGGAATGCTCCAGATCGCGAATCAGGACGGCCTGCGCACCCATGGGAAGGGCCATCATCCCCTCTCGTTCCCAGGCTTCGATCATCGGGTTCGAGATGTTTCGCATGGTCTTGCCGCTGTAGAGTCGCGTGACCACGGTGTCTTCGGCACTGGCATCGAGGATGCGTTGCTTTTGCAGATCCGGTTGATTGGCTTCGTCGGCGACCAGGAAGGCCGTTCCGCACCAGGCCGCGGCGGCTCCAGCGGCCAGGACGCCGGCGAGTGCGCGCCCGTTGGCAATGCCACCTGCGGCGATGACCGGGGTGGGGTGCACGGCTTGCATGACCTGGGGAAGCAGTGCCAGGGTGCCGATCCGGCCCGTATGTCCTCCGGCTTCGGTTCCCTGGGCCACCACGAAGTCAGCGCCGGCTTCGGCGACTTGATGAGCGCCTCGGACATTGCCCACCAACGAGAGTACGGTGGTGCCGTTGGCCTTGAGGGCGTCGGCAAAGGGCCCGGGTGAACCCAGACCCGACGCAAAAACCGGGACTTCCTCTTCCAGCAGGACTTCAATCTGGGAGCCCGCCCAACTCTTGCCTTCCTCCACCCAGGCCCCCATGGCGTTGTCTTGAGGCGGAGCCTTCTTGAGTTCGATGCCGAGTTCTTCTGCGATTCGTTTCACGGCGTCGACGTGTTCCTCGGGCAGGGTGAAAGAGGGCATCGGGGAGGCGGCCGCCTGGCTTCCCCGCGGAATCAGGAAATTGGCCGAGAGCAGCAGGTCCACGCCGAAGGGCTTGTCGGTGAGCGAGCGGATCTTGCGGATCTCGTCTCGCAATTCATCGGGCGAGTAGCCGACGCCGCCGAGAACACCGAGTCCACCCGCATTGGAGACGGCGGCGGCCAGTTCGCCGCAGGCCGTCGGGGCGCCGGATCCGGCAACCGGACCCATGCCGGCCAGGATGACCGGGTACTCGATGCCGACTCGGTCGCAGAATTCCGTTCGGAGGGTGGGGCGGGTCATGGCATTCGCTCCTCTATCGTATTTGGGGTTTTACGGGTCACTTCGAGCGCGTCTAGGCTCTCAGTTCCTCCATGTAGTCTCGTGTTTCCTCGGGGCTTGCGAAGGGAAAGGTCAGCAGGACCCGGTCGATCAGGCCGTCGAAACGGGCCTTGATGGCCGCCGAAACCTGATGCGGCTCAGCCACCACGGCAAAGTGTCCGAGGATGTCGTCGTCGATCCGGCGTCCCATCTCTTCCCATTCCCCCCGTTTGGAGAGAATGTTCAGTTCGGTCTGGAGATCTCCCCAGCCGTGCATGTCCAGAACGCCGCGATAGGCGGGAGTGGATCCATAGAATGCAATCTGCCGTGTCACGGCGGTTCGCGTTTCCTCCCATTGCTGTTCATTCTTTCCACTGACGACGAAAGCGGGGTAGCAGAATTCGAAGTCGTCACGGGATCGTCCGTTGGCATCCAGACCGCGCTGAACCGCGGGGTGGGTGACCTCGCGCAAATAGCGCTCGGTGGTGAACGCATGGATCAGCATGCCATCGGCCACCTCACCGGCGACTTCCGTCATCTTGGGACCGACGGCGGCGATCACCACGGGCGGAGCGCCGTGTGCATTGTTGGTGGGGGTGAACATGGGGGTCATCAGCGTGTGGGAGTAGAATTCGCCCCGGAAGTCGAGAGGTGCGCCCTCGTACCAGCAGTCCCAGATGGCTCGCATGGCGAGAACGAATTCCCGCATCCGGGCGGCGGGCTTCGACCACGGCATGCTGAAGCGTTTTTCGATGTGCGGTTTGATCTGCGAGCCAAGGCCCAGGACGAAGCGTCCTCGAGAAAGACTCTGGAGATCGTTGGCCTGCACGGCCACCGTCATGGGGTTCCTCGAGAAGGCCACGGCGATGGACGTGATCAGTTTGATCCGTTCCGTATGCTCGGCGGCCAGAAGCATGGCGAAGAAGGGGTCGTTGCTCAATTCCGCCGTGACCAGTCCGTCGTAGCCTTGTTGTTCAAGTTCGCGGGCGCGAGCGGGCACACTGTCCAGGGTTCCGTTGATCGAGGCATCAATTTTCATGGGGCATTCCTTCTTGTTTTGATTTTCGTGCGAAAGGCCGGTCAGCCTTCCGCCAGTTCATCGAGCCGAGCCATGGTGTCGACGTATTCCTGGGCCAGTTCTTCCATCAGGGTCCGAACCGATTTGACGTGATTCATGGATCCGACGATCTGACCCACGAAGTAGTTGTCGAGTTGGCGCGCCCCGGGGCTCTTGTGAGAGGTTCGGGCGATGCGAGCGCGAGCCTCACGAACCAACCGGGGCTGCAGCGGCATGGGGAGTGGTTCGGGATTCGAGGGATCGTTCCATGCGTCGGTCCAGGCGCTCCGGAGTTGTCTTGCGGGCTTGCCCGTGAGAGAGCGGCATCGAATCGTATCGCTCGAGGAGGCTTCCAGGAACTTCTCTTTGACCACGGGGTGGGTTTCGGCCTCTTCTGTGGTCAGCCAGGCCGAACCCATCCAGACGCCCTGGGCTCCGAGTGCGAGGGAGGCTGTGATCTGTCGCCCGCTCCCGATTCCGCCGGCGGCGAGGACCGGGATCGGGTCCACGGCATCCACGACTTCCGGGACGAGAACCATGGTGGAGACCTGACCGGTGTGACCGCCGGCCTCGTAGCCCTGGGCGACAACGATGTCGACACCGGCTTCCACGTGACGACGCGCGTGTTCGACGGTGCCCGCCAGGGCCGCCACCTTCACGTTCTTCTCTTTGCCCATCTCGATCATCCAGGGGGGCGGTGGGCCGAGGGCGCTGGCAATCAGGCTGATCGGGTGTTCAAAGACCATTTCGATGATGTCGCGTTGTTTTTCGTACCCCACGGCGAATTCGGGCTGGAGTTTCGTGTCTTCGGGGAGTGGCGGCACATCATGCTGTTTGAGCAGATCGTCGAGGAAGAGACGGTGTTCTTCGGGAATCCGGGAGTCCATTTCCTCGCCGTCAAAGCCACCCTTGTCGCTTCCCGCGAATTTGCTGGGGAGAAGGAGATCGACGCCGAAGGGTTTGTCACCGACTTCGTTCTTGATCCATTCAAGCTCGCTCTGGAGATTCTTCTTGGAGTGGCCCGCGACCCCCAATACACCGAGGCCGCCGGCCTTGGATACGGCGGCGGCCACGTCGCGACAGTGCGTGAAGGCGAAGACCGGCATGTCCAGTCCAAGGTCTTCAGCGAGTTTTGATCGCATGACGTTCCTCCCGGAAAGAGTGGCGCGAGGCCAGGGGATCCAGAGTGTAGTCTGTGTGCCCCCGGCTGCATCCGCCAAAGGGGTAGGGATCTACTGATCCTCTTCTATCCAGGCGGCTTTTCTCTTGCCCAGGAACGCCGCCATGCCTTCCTTGGCCTCCTCTCCGGAGAAGAGTTGGCCCGACAAACGTGCCGTGTATTTGAAGGCTTCCTGGGTCTCCATGGCGGGTACGTCATAGACGAGCCGTTTGGCCTGGCCCAGGGCCTTGGGTCCCCCCTTGCGAAGATCCGCCAGGACTTCGTTTACGGCGTCGTCGAGCTGATCAGCCGGGACGGCTCGACTGATGAGCCCGTACTCGGCCGCCTTGGAGGCGGGAAACCGGTTTCCGCGCAAGAAGGCTTCCATGGCCTCGCCTCGTCTCATCTTCGGCAGGCAGACCACTGAAATGATGGCCGGGATCACGCCGAGGCGGACTTCCGTGAAGCCGAATTTGACGTCTTCCTGGGCAATGGCGATATCGAGAGAGGCCGCCAGACCGTTGCCTCCGCCCACGACATGGCCTGCGATCCGCCCGATCACCGGAATCGAGGCGTGCTGGATCTTCTCCAGCATCTCTTCGAAACCAATGGCGTTCTTGGCAGTCGCATCGGTCTGGGCGACGCCCGATCGTTCCTTCAGATTGGCGCCGGCGCAGAAGGTGGAACCCTCGTTGGTGATGACGAGCGCCCGAATACTCTCGTCGGCTTCGGCGGTATCGACGGCGTCGCTCAGCCCCGTGAGCAGGGCCATGCCCAGGGCATTTCGATTTTCTACGTCAGCCAGTGTGGCTGTCATGATTCCGTTTTCTGTCGTGACC
>NZGT01000020.1 GCA_002691025.1 Spirochaeta sp.
AGTTACGGCATCAGGGCTCGCAAGTCGCCATGCGCGCGCGAATAAGTGCGCCGACGGTGGCGATTTTATTCCTGCTCGCGGTGGCGGAGGCGGCCAAGTGCCCGAACGCGGCCAGCCCGGAAATTTCAGGGCTCGAATACCCTTGGACTCCCGCCGCTGCTCCTTTTCACGTTCCTTCACCGAACGACCCCCAAGCGGTTTGCTTGCATCCAAACCACCAACAAAACCGCTGAATCGAGGGCGGAAGCCTCGCCTGTCCGCCACTGAAAAGAAACCCATCGACCGACCGGTCCCCATTCCCGTACGCCCCGCCCTCAAGACGCAAAGCGGGGCTGCGTCTCCCCCAGAGGAATCATGAAGAATTCGAACTACGAGCGACTCTCCGCGCAGGACAATTCATTCCTGCTCTTCGAAACGCCGAAGCTCCATATGCATATTTCATCGACACTGATCTATGAAGCCGAAGCCCTGACAAACGAAGAAGGCGGAATCGATTTTGATCGTATCAAGAGAGCCGTGGAGGGGAACCTCCATCGGATCCCCCGATACCGCCAGAAGCTTCATTTCATTCCGATCGAGAACCATGCCGTCTGGGTCGACGACAAGAACTTCATGCTCGACTATCACGTCAGGCACACCGCCCTGCCCAAGCCCGGCAGCGAGAAGCAACTCAAGCGAATGGCGGCTCGGATCATGGCGCAGCCTCTTGACCGAAGCCGGCCCCTATGGGAGGCCTGGGTCATTGAGGGGATTGAAGGCAACCGATTCGCCCTCATCATCAAGATCCATCATTGCATGATCGACGGAAGTTCCGGCGTAGACCTCATCCAGAACATGATGACCATGACGCCCGACCGGACCCTGCCCGAAGCCCCGGCCTACATACCCCGGCCCAGGCCCAGTCGTTCTGATCTCATGCTCGATGAGATCTGGCGACGAGCCAGCCTGCCCCTCCGAGCTTTCAACGGCATGCGTGCCTTTGCTGATGAAACCGATGATCTCCTGGCGGACATTTCCTCTCGAGCCAACATTCTATGGAAGACCCTGGGTACGGGCCTGACTGCCAGTGAGACACCGATGAACGGCCCACCGAGTCATCATCGTAAATTTGATTGGTTTGAAGTCAGTCTCGATGACATCAAGGCCCTGCGGCGTGGACTGGATTGTTCGGTCAACGATGTCGTACTTGCGGTGGTCACCGGGGCGATCCGGGAATTCCTGCTGCTTCGAGGCGTTGACCCTTCTCTCCTCTCCTTCAAGGTCTCCGCACCCGTTAGTGTCCGCAAGGAAGAAGAGAAGGGGAAACTTGGAAATCGCGTCTCGTCCTGGGTCATAGAATTGCCGATTCAGGAACCGGATCCGATCCAGCAACTCCAGAAACTCCGAGCGGTGACGCGAAACCTGAAAGAAACCAATCGGGCCCTGGGTATATCCATGATCATGAAGGTCGCCGAATGGACACCGGCAAGCCTGCTCTCGCTGGGTTCGCAGGCCACCAGTGGTCCCATCAACTCAATCGTGACCAATGTCCCGGGCCCGCAATTCCCCCTCTATCTCCAGGGCGCAAAACTCCTCTCGGTCTTTCCCCAGGTTCCCCTGCTCGGAGAGATGGGCGTGGGGATTGCGCTGATGAGCTACGACGGAAAGGTCTGCTGGGGGTTCAATGCCAATCCGGATGTCATCCCCGATCTGGATGTCTTCGTGACCCAGATCAGGAAGAGCCTCGACACACTGACTGAACTCTGCGCTCCTGAATCGGAAAAAATCGCCAATAGGCAAACACACGCCGGACAAGAGGATAACCTGAAGGTCGCGGCGGTGAAGTCAGACCCGATCCCTTTCCCGACCCAACGGAACGGGTCCGAGGGCTGATCCCCTCCAACGCTACTCGGCTTCTCGAGTAAACGAAACAAAAGCCATGGCGGGTCGCTTCGAAGACTCCCGCATGGCAAAGTGGATTGCATCAAAGGACCAGCCTTGTGCGCTCCACTCGTTGAGAGCCGACTCGATCTCTTCATCCGTAACGGAAGTGAGTTCAACAACCTTGTAGGTGACCATCTCGGTTCCCTTCATGAACGAATCCATCAGTCCTTGATCGCGGCCGCAATCTCGGCCGCCGCGTAGGTCAGGATGATGTCAGCCCCGGCTCTTTTTATCGCAAGCAGGGCTTCCCACATGGCTCGCTCTCCATCCAACCACCCGTTCTGGGCGGCCGCGTGAATCATCGAATATTCGCCAGAAACCTGATAGGCGGCCAGGGGCACGTCGAAGCGCGAGCGTGCGTCCGACAGGATATCCAGGCAAGAAAGAGCCGGCTTCACCATCAGGATGTCCGCACCTTCTTCCAGATCGGCCTGCATTTCACGAAGTGCCTCTCGACGATTCGCGGGATCCATCTGGTAACTACTCCGGTCTCCGGACTGAGGAGCACTCTCCGCGGCATCTCGAAACGGTCCGTAGAAGGCGCTGAAATGCTTCGCCGCGTAGGACATGATGGGAAGAGAATCAAAACCATGGGTATCCAGACCGTGCCGGATCGCCGCGACGCGACCGTCCATCATGTCCGAAGGTGCCACCATGTCCGCCCCGGCGCGGGCGTGGGAAAGCGCGGTCAAAGCGAGCCTTTCAAGGGAGGCGTCGTTGACTACCTCTCCTTCCTCGATCAAACCGCAGTGTCCGTGATCGGTGTACTCACATAGGCACACGTCCGTAATCACGCACAATTCAGGAGTGGCTTTCTTGATGGCCTCCACCGCTCTCTGAACGGCTCCGTTGGAGGCATCGGCTCCGCTTCCCCTCGCGTCCTTCTCACCGGGGATCCCGAAGAGGATGACTCCAGGGAGACCGAGGTCGGCAACGCGTCTGGCTTCCTCGGTCACCTGATCCACGGAAAAGCGATGAACCCCAGGCATGGAGACCACCTCTTCACGAATACCCTGACCTTCCACCACAAAGAGGGGAAGAATGAGATCGTCACGGGAAAGACGGGTTTCCCGGACCATACGTCGCAATGTTTCGTTGGCACGAAGACGCCTCAGACGATTCTGCGGAAAACTCATTTTCTCTCCTCCTCCAGACCCGTCATGATCCCATCGTGCCTCCTCTGCTCCCGATGGCGAGCCAAGGCCTTCGTCATCCCAGTGGCACTCGGATTCTCAGGAATGATATCGGGCGGAAGTCCGGCATCCTTGAGTGCTCTCGCCGTCGTCTGGCCGATGGCAACAATGATACATCTCTGGCACGACGCATGCGTATCCTGATCTAGAAGAGCCACAAAGTGATCCACCGCCGACGGGCTGGCAAAAGTAAGCGCCGACAACTCTCCGGATCGGATATCGGAACGAAGAGCCTCGCCGTCCACCCGGGGCCGACTGTTGTGATAGAAAACGGGCGCCTCCACCTGCCCCCCGGCCGACGCAAGGCCGTTCGCCAGGACCTGACGCCCCAGATCGGACTGGGGAATCAGGATGCGCCGACCCGCAACAGGCATGGCCCGGAGGATCTCTTCGAGAAGATCCTCCGCGTCCCCAAGGCCGGCTCGTGCGCTCATGTGCACCGCCAGCCCCGCTCGACGGGCCGCCTCTGCGGTCCTGGGGCCCATACACAGGATCCGTGCCCGACCCTCAAGAAACTCCGCTTCCTGCCTGGCTTCCTTCACCGCACCCATGAAGAAGCGAACCGCATTCGTACTGCAGAAAACTACGTCATCGTATTCACTCAACCGCGAGAGAACATCGTTGATTCCCTGACGGGGCTCAGCCTCGGTCGCAGCTTTGAGCTCAATCATGGGACGAATCACCGGAACGGCACCGAGTGAGCGAAGAGCCACCGCCATCTCTCCCGACTGCTCCACGCTTCGCGTCACCAGGACCCGTAGGCCAAAGAGCGGCTTCTCTTCCCACCACTCCAGGGCTTGTCGCAAACCTACAACCGTACCCACCACCACAGCAGCCGGTGCCGTCAACCCGGTCCGCTTCACATCCTCAGCCAGACTGGACACCGTACCCACCACGACCCTCTGCTCAGGCAAGGTCCCGTTCATGACAGCCGCAGCCGGCGTATCCGCACTCTTCCCCCCCTCCATGAGTTGCTCAAGCAGACTCGGGAGGTTGCGCATTCCCATCAGGATCACCAGGGTGTCTACGGCCCGGGCCAGTTCACGCCAACGGGTCGCTTCAGCGGCTCCACCCGGGTCTTTGTGACCGGTCACCACAGCAAAAGAAGCGGAGTGCCTTCTGTCTGTAAGGGGGATTCCCGCATACGCCGGAGCAGCCAGAGCCGAACTCACACCGGGTATGAATTCAAAGGCCACACCGGCTTCAGCACAGGCAGAAGCCTCCTCACCGCCCCGACCGAACACAAAGGGATCGCCGCCCTTCAATCGCACCACAGTCTGACCCGTACGGACATGAGAAATAGCGAGAGCATTGATCTCATCCTGTGTGAGTCTGGGTTCTTCGTGGCCGCGCTTACCCACGTTGACGCATAAGCATGATTCACTTGCCATCGATAGCAGCTCGCTGCTCGTCAATTCGTCATAGAGAACCACGTCTGCGTTCTGCAACGCACGCGCCCCACCCAACGTCAGGAGATCGGGGTTACCGGGACCGGCACCCACGAGAATCAGTCGACCCTCTGCCTGCGATCCTGCAACTCCACTCAAGACCGGACCTCACCCGCCGCCCCGGCTCTCAACTCACGCAGCAACGCGCTTCCTCCCGAAGCCAGGATCTCGTCCGCCACACGTTTTCCGAGATCGGCTGCTTCGGCACGCCCCCCTTGCGCCTCTGAATGAAGCAACGTCGTCCCATCAGAATTCGCAAGACAGCCACGAATCGTCAAACGATCTGCTCCATTCGATTCACAGTGAGCCGCCAGGGGAATCGTGCAATCCCCACCCAACTGACGAAGGAAGGCCCTTTCGGCGGCGGCCTGGTCTGCGTTCTCATCGTCATCCAGTTCAGAAATGCGTTCGGAGAAAGCCTCGCCTTGGCGCGTCTGCAAAGCCAACAGGCCCTGACACACAGCCGGAAGCATGATTTCCGGTTCGATACGTTGACTGATGACGTCAGAAAGCCCCAATCGATCGAGACCCGCCGACGCTAGAACCACCGCCTCAAGACCCTCTGTCTCGATCTTTCGTAGACGAGTCGGCACATTGCCACGCAGAGGGACGATCTCGAGGTCCGGCCGAAGAGCCAGCAACTGGGCGGCCCTTCGCGTACTCCCGGTTCCGATGCGTGCACCCGGAGTCAGGGTCTCGAGGGTCTCAGCCTGTGTTCTTCCTACCAATGCATCACGCGGGTCCGCTCGCTCGGGAAAAGCCGACAGGGAAAGGCCTTCCGCAATCTCGGAAGGAAGATCTTTTGCGCTGTGAACAGCCACATCGGCACGATCTTCCAGAAGAGATTGTTCGATTTCCTTGATGAAGAGACCCTTGCCACCAATCTTCGCCAGAGAGCGGTCCTGAATCCGATCTCCAGTCGTGGTAATCACCACCAGTTCCGTATCCAGATCCAATTCGTTTTGAATCCGCGAGGCCACGTAGCGCGCCTGGACCAACGCGAGATCACTTCCCCGGGTCGCTATTCGAACAGGTCTCATGAAAAAATCCCACTCACTCGGGCTCTTCCCCATCCAAGGAAGCCAGAGTCTCCTTCAAAGCCCTCTCCGACTCATCTCCCCTGTAGACTTCATCGACCTCGGAGCCGGGTGCAGTCTCGTCATCCAAGGCAAAAAGAGCCCGGGCCTCTTCCAGTACGGCAAGACCTTCTTCGCGATCGGTCTGCGCCTTCAATCGGGACAAGGGAGGGTGGAGCAGCTTGTTGACAATGGATCGAGTCAAACCGTCCACATGGTCTCGTTCCGACTCATCCAGATCCATCCGAGACAGAGAACGTTCCAACTCGGAGATCCGAATCGACTCCGCTCGGGCCCGAAGGTGTTGAATGGTCGGGACGGATTGCAGAGCCACCATCCAGCCCACAAAACGTTCCTGCTCTTCAAGAACAATCCTCTCGGCGTCCTGAGACTCCCGCTGACGTTCAGCCTCGTTGGATTGAGCGACCTGCTGCAGATCATCGATATCGTAGAGGTAGACATTCTCCAATGAATCCACGTCCGGATCGATATTTCGCGGAACACCCATATCGATCAGGAAGATCGGACGGCGACGACGCTCGGCCATCGCCTGGGAGAGGCGATCCGCATCGAGAATGAATTCCGTTGAACCAATACAGGAAAGAACGATATCGCTGTCCGAAAGCAACTGATCGAGATCGCCAAGGCCATGCGCGTCCGCGCCGAAACGAGCGGCCAATTCGGAGGCATTGGATCGGGTCCGATTTGCGACTCGGCATCCCCCGAGCCCTTGCCTCCTCAAAGCGAAAAGAGAGGCCTCGATCATCTCGCCGGCTCCAATCATGAGGGCCTGCTTTGTTTGGAGATCCTCGAAGATCTGGCGGGCCAGTTCCACGGCCACGCGCGCCACCGAGACCGGCCTTCGGGCCACCAACGTCTCATTCTTCACACGCTTCGCCGTAGCAAATGCCCGCTGGTAGAGACGGGACAAGAGAGGCCCGCAACTGCCGGTCTCCCGGGCATCGCGATAGGCATCCTTCATCTGACCCAGAATCTGGGGCTCACCGACAACCATGGAGTCGATGGAAGAAGCAACCCGGAAGACATGGGTCACAGCATCCTGGTCGAAATACTCGTAGACATGATCGTCAAGATGAGAGCCATCCGGCAGGGACGCTCCGCCGCCCAGGTCGGCATGAAAACATTGATACAAGGTGTGCCGTGCGGCCTCCATCTGACGTGTGCTCACGACGATCTCAACGCGATTGCATGTCGAGATGGCCACCGCCTCATCGATCTCATCCAGATCCGTGAGTTTCGCCAGGATGGGGCCGACCTCATCCACAGCATATCTTTCGCGAATCTCGACGGACGCACTCTTGTGGCTCATGCCAACCAGGAGGATTCTCATTGGAAGGCCCCCACACCCAGCACAGCGAACAGGAGAAAGAGGAATCCTCCCACCGCGGTGGCTGCGGCCTGACGAGCCCCTTGCCGACCTAGAATGCGAAGCCCGAGAAGGCCCGCATAGATGAGCCATGCCACCAGGGTCCACATGGCATGAGAACTCCCTGTCCAGAGTTGCCCCTGGGAATCACGAACCCAGGCCGCCCCGGTCAAGAGCCCCAGACTCAGAAGGGTAAAACCAATCACCAGGCAGACAATCCCAACCTGATCCAGAGCCTCCAAAGAAGGCCATTGAAACCGCCTGGAAACCGGCCTTTTCCTTTTCAGTCGCCGGTGCTCAAGGAGATAGAAGAAGCCGACAAGGCCACAGATTCCAAGCAGCCCCAGACCGGAACTGGAGAGCAGGATATGGATGTGCGGAAGAGACCCCCCGGAGATCGGGGGCGAGTTCCCTCCCCAATTCAAACCGGAGACGAAGACAGCCAGAAAGGCGACCGGCCCCATGACCGCCACCAACCCGCCCAATCGAAACCGGAAATTGAGAACGACCAGCCCGATCGCAGAGATCCACACCATGAAGGCGATGATCTGCGGAAGGTCCGTGAGAGAGGGTACCGGAGAACGCTCGTGCAATGTTGCAAAGACAAGACCCTGCAACACCGCTCCCAGAGCCAGACCCGAAGTCGCTCCGCGCAACAAGCGCGCCGAAGGAAGCAGAAGCCCCAACAATGCGCCCAGGCCGGAGGCAAGGTAGACGGCCGCCGACGCCTGTAGAAACCAGGTCAAGGGATGTTTTTCCTCTCTCGATGGTAGGGACAGAGTGTGAGTATAGAAGGCGATGGCTGACTATGCCGACGAACCGCTCAAATCACCATGAGACTCAATCAGAGCGTCTTCGCATTCGTTCCATCTGCGCCATGACACGAGCAGAATCCTGGACCATCTCGAAAACCCGGAAGGCCGGTTCGCCCAGGAGAACCACACGGACCTCCTCGATGGAAGTTTCGCCCTCAAGATGAGCCTGTGCTTCCTCGAGCAAGATCTCCGCACACTCTTGCAAGGAGAAACCACCGACACCGGTTCCCAAGGCCGGAAGGGCGACATTCCTGCAACCCAAGCCGGACGCCGCCCGCAAACTGCTCTGAACCGCGCTCCTGACGCTGACTTCATTCGCCACGCCCCCGGGCTCCATCACCGCCGCGTGGATGACGAAGCGCACCGAGAGTTCTCCGCCGCCGGTGACCGCAGACTCTCCCAGTCCAATTGCCGCATGAGAGGAGCACTCAGCCTCGATGGAAGCCCCTCCCTTTTCAAGGATCGCTCCAGCCACACCCGACCCGAGGATCAGATGCGTATTGGCCGCGTTCACCAGCGCATCCACCTCCTGATCCGTGATGTCGCCCTCGAGCAACTGGATACCACTCATCTTTTTTTGCTCGGCGCGGAGCGTGCTCGCTTGCCGGCTCCCTTGGGTGCGCTTCGACTGCGTCGGGATTTGACCGAACCGCGTTTCGGGCTTGCTGAATGGGCTTCGATCACGCCGGCAGCCAGAAGAGGGACGAGGATCTCATGATGACCGACCAGCGATATGCCCTGGCCTCCACTCGAAGTCGGCCTTTCCACCACATTGACACGCGGTCGGTACTGTCGGACAAAGTCAAGATCCACCGTGGTAAACCGATCGACCTTATGACCGAGATTGCGCGCCACCGACAGCGCCTTGAGAAAGACCTCGGGCAGGATCACCGCAGATCCGACATTGAAGAGCACACCCCCCTGAAGACCCGAGACAAGAGCGGCCAGGGTTTCAAAATCGCGATAGCTCGTTGCACCCAGAGCCGCGCCGTCGGCATTGGGGTGCATATGGTGGATGTCCGTTCCGATGGCGGTATGGATGGTCACCGGAATGCCAAGGCGTACCGCCGTCGCCAGAACGGAACGATCGCCATGGGGATAATCGCCCTCGAGAATGGCTCGCCCGACGGCCTCCCCCATCCCCCAACCCTGCTCGGAGCCCTTGACGATGGCTTCATTGAGTTGCTCGGCGGTCTCACGCGCCATACCGAACGCTCCGGTCTCGAGAGCGGGACCGACATCCTCACTCGTCTTTCCCACCATGGCGAGTTCCAGATCATGGACACAGACCGCGCCATTGGCCATCAGTGCACTGATGGCCCCTCGCTCCATCAGATCCACCACCACAGGAGCCAATCCTACCTTGATCAAGTGGGCGCCAAAGCCCCAGATGACGGTCCGATCCCTTTTCCACGCGGCCGCCCATGCGTCGATCACGGCCCGCAGATCAGAGGCGCCCAGTGCGTCAGGCAGGCTCGCCAGGAACTCCGAGAACAGAGAGCCCGGAGCCACCGGGCGAGCCTCGTCTCGCACTGCGACCTTGCTTCGGCGTCGGCGAACCGACTGGGTCTTCAATCGGGTCCGGTCCAGAATTCGTCTGCGTACAGCCACCGGAAAAACCTCAGAAATGCGGAATGGAGAATACGACGGCCACCCAGAGTGACCCGAGGTGCAATCATAACGCGCTCGGACCGGGAGTCGCCCGAGAGGCGGAACCGACCCATTCCACTGTATCGATTTCGGGTTTTCGCCTGCTATGCTGGCTTGCCCGACTGCGGGGCTTGATGATTTGGCCCTCTCAAGCTCGGTCCAGCCGAAAACAGCTCTACACAGCCTCAGGAAAGCGTTCCAGAGATCACCCACAATCATCCGCAACGGATGCATCCAGGAGAGACAAGATGGCAGAGATTCTTGACGTCAACGATGGCAGCTTCGAGGCCGAAGTCCTCAATTCAGACACGCCGGTTATCGTAGACTTCTGGGCGGAATGGTGCGCACCGTGCCGACAGATTGCGCCGATCATCAAGGATCTCGCCGCTGATTACGATGGGCGGATCAAGGTCGTCAAGGTCAACGTCGATGACTCCCACCAGACCGCCGGGGCCTATGGGATCCGATCCATTCCGGCCGTACTGGCCTTCAAAGATGGTCAGGTCGTCGAACAGATGGTCGGTGCCCGACCGAAGGCGAACTTTCTCGAACTCGCCGAAAAACTAGCCTGATTCCAGGCCGGCTGATCACGGACGCGCAGACCACTGACCGCCCGCTTCAAGTCCCTCGGGCGTCACGCCCTCGCCACTGTGGTTGAGATCGAAGAAACGGACCGGCCAGCGACGCTTGCGAGCCAACAAGTAAAGCCGTGGGTCGGGATTCACCACCATGGGGTGGCCGACCAGATCCAGGAGCGGCTGGTCTGTGACTGAATCCGTGTAGAACCAACTCCGTGCCAGATCGATGGACTCTTCTTCGATGAACTCCTGGAGAAGATGGATCTTCCCTTCTTCAAAGCAGATGGGCTCCATCACCTGCCCGGTAAAAACGCCATCTCGGGTCTCCAACTCCGTGTAGACCATGTGATCCACCTCAAGCTCTTTGGCCAGGGGTTCGATCATGTATCGAGTCGAACCCGAAACAATGCAGACCCTGTGGCCCCGCTCGCGGTGCACCCGGATGCAACTTCGAGCTTCCGGAAAAACCAGCTGGGCGATCTTTTCTTCAAAGAGGCTACGCCCTGCCGATGCGAGCTCTGCTTCGGCCTGCCCCTCGAACTCACGGGCCATGGAGCGGGTCCATGACAAGATGTCCAGGACACCCACCTTGTACTGGAAGTAGTCCCAGAAGGCACGAGCCAGCTGCCAGGAGTCGATCTCGCCATCCTCGAAACGTTGCTTCATGTAGACCGACCCGGAATTCTCGGCGATCAGGGTCTTGTCCATGTCAAAGAATGCAGCGATCCGGGATGAGCCATGGGGGGCCGCTCGTGAGCGTCCAGGTCCAGCACTCATGTCTGTCGCCCCCCCTCCGAACCGCGTAGTCATCCCCGTCCTGGAGCCCGGCACCCCATCAGAGATCCGCCACGATCTTATCGTAGAACTCCACGTAGTCGTGGCTTTCGCCGTCTTCCACCATGGCAATCGCAGTTCTCGGATGCTGATTGAGCTGGCCTGTGATGTTGTAGGGAACCAACGCGCCCCACTTGAGGCTCTCCTGCAACTCGACGAAATGGTCCTGAAGAAGTTGAAGGACAGGACGAACCCGGTAGGCCGGATTACGGAGGAAACCGAGCAACAACTCCATCGGGCAGTTTCCCGCGCCACGACCCATTCCGGCAACCGTCGCATCAAGGCGATTGGCGCCTTGAACAATGGCTTCGATGGTGTTCGCGAATGCGAGTTGCTGATTGTTGTGGGCGTGGATCCCCACTTCTTTTCCCGTCCCCTCCAGGGCGGCCAGATATTTCTTCACGAGCCGAGCCACCTGCTCGCCGTAGAGCGACCCGAAGCTATCCACCACCACGATGGTACTGGCGGGAGTTTCAGCAAGGACTTCCAATGCCTGATCGATTTCGGATTCCTGCACGATGGAAACGGCCATGATGTTGCAGGCCACCTCATAACCCTTGTCGGCTGCATCCTTGATCATGTCCACCGCGACCGGAAGCTGGTGCACATAGGTCGCAACCCGAATCAGATCAAGCACACTCTTGTCGCGGGGCAGGATGTCCTCGTGATAGTCGGTCTTCTCGGCATCGGCCATGGCCGCCAGCTTCAAGGAACTTTCGTTTTCACCCACGATCCGCCGCATATGATCTTCATCACAGAACTTGAAATCGCCAAATTGGTCGGGGGCAAAAAGCTTCTGGGAACCCTTGTAGCCGATTTCCATGTAGTCGATTCCCGCTTCGACACAGGTATCGTAAACAGCCCGCACGACCTTGTCGTCAAAGGCGTGAGCGTTGACCAGGCCTCCATCTCGAATCGTGCAGTCGAGTACTTTGAGTTCGGGGCGATAGGTAATCCAGGGCGCGCTCATGATGAAACTCCTGAAATTAGGATGAGGAGGAAGTTGCCTATAGGCAGTTTTTCATGATACATCCGCGAATCCCCGGAGTCCAGAAAAACGGCGATATCCGGAATGCTGCGGACTCCTGGGCTTCAGAAGACGTATCGACGCATGGACACATTGAAGAGAAGGCCCAGGGCAATGGCCGCAGACAGGATCGCCGACCCCCCATACGAAAAGAGCGGAAGTGGCACGCCAATCACCGGAGCCAGACCGAGCACCATGGCAATATTGATTGCCGCTGGCCAGAAAAGCGTTCCCACGGTCCCGACTGCCAGCATGGCACCGAAACCGTCTTTCGAACTCCGCGCGATCCACAATCCCCACACAAAGAGGGACAGGAAGAAGAAGAGAACAAGAAGACTGCCCACGAAACCCCACTCTTCAGCCAGGACGCTGAATACGAAATCCGTGTGCTGCGTGGGAAGAAAACGCAATTGGGTCTGAGTCCCTTCCTGCCAACCGGTACCCAACAGCCCACCCGACCCCACCGCAATTCGAGACTGCATGGCCTGATAACCCGAGGACAGAGGGTCTCTTGACGGGTCCAGGAAATCCATGATCCGCTGCTTCTGATAGACCTTCAAGCCGAATTCCCATATGGCCAGAAGAGAACCCGCGGCCAGAAACGCCATCCCACCCCAGGCACGCAGGGATATATGCATCAAGGGCAGATAGGTGAGCCCCACCAGGAGGATAAGCAGAGCCACACCCATGTCTCTTTGCAGGAGGATCAGCGAAACCGGCAGGGCCACAATCAAAAGTGGAACGACAAGGTCTCGCAAACGCGTAATCGTGCTCGGCGGATGTCGATGGAAATAACGGGCCAACATGATGATCAACCCGATCTTCGCGAATTCGGACGGCTGGAACGATCCCCGGAAAAGCCACGATCTCGAACCGCGGGTCTCCGCGGCCACGACCAGGGTCAACACAAGAAGAACGAGCGATGCACCAAAAATCACCCAGGCGAAACGCTCATAATGACGGTAGTCGACAAAAGCCGTCACCATCATGACAAGCCCTCCCAAGGAAAGGGCCAGGATCTGCCTCTCCAAGGTCGTCGAAACACCCCCTTCCACGCCCGCGGCTGTCGCCGAAGTGAGGTTCAGCAATCCGAGAAGGACCAGGACAAAGACCAGACCCAGGAGAATCCAATCAAAATTCTGCATCGAGCGGCGATCGAGTTCAAGCATGCCTACTCCACCTGGCTTTCCGTCCCCGGGCCATCGGGCCCGGAAACCGTCTCGTCCGCAAGGGCTGCCTTCTTCTCGAAATAGCGAGCCAGCACCTTCTGAGCCATGGGAGCGGCCACAACGCCTCCCCCGGCGCCAGCATGCTCTGCCACCGCCACCACCACGATCTCCGGCTCATCCGCCGGCGCATAGGCGGCAAAGAGAGCGTGGTCACGAAAGCGAAGTGGAATTTCGTGAGGCTTGAGTCCCTTGACGAGATCGAGCCCGACCACCTGGCTGGTGGCGGTCTTTCCCGCCACACGGACGCCCTCTACCTGGGCAAGAGACCCTGTGGCTTCGGGACCTTCCACCGCCGACACCAGGGCTTCCTGGATGATCTCGAACACAGCGGGATCAATCCCTGCATCCCATTCGGCATCCAGGACCGGCTCACCCACCTTTTCGCCATCCCACGTTTCAAGCCGCTTGATGAGGTGCGGTGCCGATGCCTTTCCTCCGTTGGCGATGATCGCGTAGGCCTGAGCCAACTGAACCGGTGTCACCAGGTTGTATCCCTGACCAATGGAAGTAGACACCGTCTCACCCTTGATCCAGGATTCCCCACGCGCCTTTTCCTTCCAGCTACGGGTCGGAACCAACCCTCGCCGCTCTCCAGGCAATTCGACGCCAGTCAACTCACCCAGCGAAAGACGTTTTGCATACTCAGCAATCTTATCCACGCCAAGTTCAAGACCCAACTGATAGAAGTACACATCGCAACTGCCTCGCAAGGCCGCTTCAAGATCGACCTCACCGTGACCCTCATGCTTCCAACAGCGATATGTACGGTTGCCGAGTCGGTAATGTCCAGGACAATTCACCGTATCATGCGGATCCAGGATCCCCTCTGCGAGACCCGCAATCGCCACAATCGGCTTGAAGGTCGAACCGGGCGGATACTGATCTGCCGTGGCTCGATTTCGCAAAGGCCGCAACTCGTCGCTGACGAGAGCCGACCACGCATCCGCGTCGATCCCGCCCGCGAACTCATTCGGGTCGTAGGAAGGGCGGGAAACCAGAGCCAGGACTTCACCCGTGCGAGGGTCCAACGCCACAAGAGCACCCATGATGTCGGGCTTTTCCGGATCCTCGGACTGGAAGACCCGCTCGGCCTCTCTTTGGAGATCGAGATCCAGCGTCAGGACAAGGCGCCCGCCTGGAACGGGATCCACTTCGTCGACGATGTCGACTTCTTCGCCCGCTACGTCGACCACCACATTGCGACCGCCTGGATTCCCTCGAAGGTGGGACTCCAGGGCAGCCTCGAGTCCGTCTTTCCCGATGACTTCACCCGAGCGATAACCGACAAATTCGGAGCTCTTCAGCTCCCCTGCGCCAATCTGACCGATGCTTCCGAGCACGTGCGCTGCATATTCGGACTCCAAGTAGATTCGGTGAGGCGTCATGTCGGTCACGACACCCGGCAAGGCGAACCGATGCGTCTCCACTCTGGCCCGCTGTCCGTAGGAGAGGTCCCCCTCGAGCACGACGGGCTGAAAGCGCTTCCTGCCTCGGGGTTCACCGACTCGAGCGGCCAGCTCCCCTGCGTCCCGATTCAAAAGGTGTCCCAGCACCGAATACGTCGACGACTTGGACTGGACTTCGTCGGGAATCACCCTCAAACGGAAAGCCGGACGATTCGTTGCCATCACCCGACCCTCCCGATCCACGATATCGCCTCGCGGGGCTTCAAGTCGAAGGGTACGAACCGAGTTCCGTTGCGAGCGACTCGCCAGATCTGCTCCTTCGAGAATCTGGAGCTGAAAGAGACGGAGTACGAAAATGGCGAAGACACCTGCAATAAGCAGGGCAATCAAACCCAGTCGAAGCTGGGTCGGGGCCTCGTTGGCCCCGATCAAACGATCCCCATCGCCGTCATCGCGAATCAAAGTGCACCCCCACCCACCCGGATCTGAAGCGCACGTTCATTCGCTTCGTCTCCCACGACCCAGAGGAAGACCCGGGCACAGAGCCAGGAAATCACCGGCGCGAAGATGGCATTCGCCATGGAATGCCAGAAATCATCAAACAACCAACCAGAACCCTCACCCGCAGCACTTCCGATGAAGAACAGCGTAAGCAGATACAGAGCCACGCCATAGAGAAAACTGACACTCCCCGCGAAACCCATCAAAGGCAGGGTCTCCCTGATATTGAATTGCCTACCCGCGATGAACGCGATGGCAAAAACAAAAACCCGCAAAAGAGCCTGCTGTCCCATGAGCGATCCGGAAAGCAGGTCGGCCGAAAAACCCAGAAACCCCACCAACAGGAGGCCGCTTGAAAGCGTCGGCCACCGAAGGCCGAGACAGATGACAAGCAGCAGCCCGAAGTCCGGACAGAACGGAGGCGGAAGCCAACGAGCCAAGGCTCCCTGCGAGATCATCAGCAAAACACCGATCAGGAGAAAAGAGAGAAAGAGCCTCAAGTCCTTACCGTCCTATGACGCGGGGGGAGACCCGGCTGTGTCCACAATGTCCCCTCCTGCTTCCGATTCTGCTGACTCACCAAGCGGTGGCCCATCTCCACCGTAGAGAAGTTCCATGGTCGGCCCGACTCGCAGCATCACGAAAACCTGCTCCAGTCGACCAAAGTCCACGGCCGGTTTCAGGCTTGCGGATTGCACGAGGCTGCCGGAAAGATCCGAGACCGTCGTCACTTGACCGAGATCCAGGCCCTTTGGATAGACCCCTCCCAGGCCCGACGTGATCACCCGATCCCCGATCTGCACATCAGCCCCGAGCACAACAAACTCAAACCCCAACTCTCCGCTGCCATTCCCCGAAACCATTCCGCGTGCTCGATTCCGTTGGATCACCGCATCCACTCGGCTCTGCCGGTCGAGCACCAGCATGGTCTTGGCCGCATGGGGAGATGTCCGGGTCACGACACCGACCACGCCTTCGTCCGTAATCACCGGACTCCCTGGCCGAATCCCATGACGACTCCCTCGATCCACGAGCACCGAACGGAAGAAGGGACTCACGTCCAGACCCACGACCTCAGACGGCTGCATGGGGACCTCGAAGTCATCTCGCATGGCTGCGATCCGTTCAAGGTGACCACTGGCCACCAGCGCCTCCCTGAACTGGAGGTTGGCCTCTTCCAGTTCTGCCACCCTCAACCGCAGGCCCTCGTTCTCCGCACGCACATCCACCAGGTCGACATACGAGTTCCAGCTCTGGAGCACCGCGTTCGCAGGCGCCGCCAGCACTTTCTGCACCGGAATCGCCATCTCCAGAAGCACCCCCTGCCACCAGGGCAGATCCTGGCGGTCCGGGTCCAAGCGGCCCGTGCGGTCCGCCACCATGGACACCACAGCGAGAATGATCAAGCCGCCGAAGGCAATGGGCGCACTCAAGCTCTTCAGAAATCCGGGCATGGAACCCCGTCAGCGCTCCCCATCCACAATGAACGAAACATGGCTTCTAGGAGCGGATCGTCACTTCCTTCAGGAGGCGAAGCTCATCCAGGCATCGGCCCGTTCCCACCGCAACCGCCGTCAGCGGGTCTTCCGCCAGCATGACCGGCAAGCCCGTGGTCTCTCGCAGCAGGATATCGAGATTGCTCAGCATCGACCCACCGCCCACCAGGACAATGCCCTTGTCGACGATGTCAGCAGAAAGTTCGGGCGGCGTTCTCTCAAGCGCCATTTTTACACTATCGACCACGGCGTTGATGGGCTCCGCAAGAGCCTCCCGGACTTCTTCCGACTTGATCTCCAGGGTCTTGGGTACACCCGCCACCAGATCACGACCCTTGATCTCAAGGTGGGTCTGCGACTGGGTCGGGTAGGCGGTACCGATCTTGATCTTCACGAACTCGGCGGTGCGCTCGCCGATCAAGAGGTTGTATTTCCGCTTCACGTAATTGATGATGGCTTCATCCATTTTGTCACCACCGACACGCGTGGAGTTGGCGTAGACCACTCCGGAGAGGGAGATCACAGCAACTTCCGTGGTGCCCCCCCCGATGTCGATGATCATGTTGCCGGAAGGCTCTGTCACGGGAAGCCCGGCTCCGATCGCCGCGGCCATGGGCTCCTCGATGAGATACACCTCACGCGCACCCGCGAGCATGGCGCTTTCCTTCACAGCCCGCTTTTCAACTTCGGTAATCCCCGACGGCACAGCGATCACGATTCGCGGTCGGACCATCCGCTTGCGATCATGCACGCGGGTGATGAAGTAACGCAACATCGCTTCTGTGATCTCGAAGTCAGCGATCACGCCATCCTTCATCGGACGAATCGCAACGATGTGACCGGGCGTCTTGCCCAACATCTCCTTGGCGGCCTTGCCTACAGCGCGAACTTTATCAGGACCTCGCCCGTCTTTGGACACCGCCACCACGCTCGGCTCAGAGACGACGATCCCGCGTCCCTTCACATAAACGAGCGTATTCGCGGTTCCCAGATCGATGGCTAGATCGCTGGAAAAAAAACCGAGAACGCTATCAAGAATCAAAGTATGCCTCCTGGCGGCCGTCCACTTCAAAAAACCTCAGGACGATCTCGAAATGGAACCCTCTACACATTGCACTTCCGACAAAGGCTGATTCTGCTTCTGTAGATTGGCTCTAAGTGCTTGGATTCGAAATTCTTTTCTGTTCCCTTGCCGGAACAAAATAACAGTGGACTGGATCCGCATCAAGCAGCAGCCTCGAATTTTCGCGTGACCCGTGTCACCTCACTGGCTGGGGGCGAAAGCAACCGCCTACGGGTTTCGCTTGCCGGGTTGCCCAACCCTGCCATAAGATCCGATCTTCGACAGCTAGGGTATAGACTCTCGCAGCCAACGGGCTCGGGCCCACACCCAGAGATCAGGATGACTCCATGCTTGAATCGATCCGAAAAGGCCAACGCTGGCTCACTCTACTCCTCGTCACATTTGTCGGGGCGGTCTTCGTTTTCTTCATGGGGGTCGGGGGCGGAATGCAGCCCGGAGCCCCCTCGGGAAGCGCCATCATCGAACTCGGTGACTTCCGCATGAATCGAAATGACTTCCAACGTCTACGCGCACGCCAGGAACAAACCCTACGCGAGCAACTCGGTGAAAGCTTCGACGCGAAATCCGTCGCCTCGTATCTGGACGCACAAACTCTCTCTACTTTGATTGACTCGGTGGTGCTCGCTCAGTCAGCCCACGACCTGGGCATTCTCGTCAGCGATGAAGAAATACAGGCCTTGGTTCTCGACAGCCCGTCTTTCAGAAATGAATCAGGACGTTTCGACTTGGAAGCGTTCAAGAGCTACGCGAAATGGGAGTACGGAAGCGAAGCGAACTTCCTGACCAACATCCGGCAGGACATCCTGCGACAAAAGATGGTCAGCCTTCTCTACGAACAAGCCACCATCAGTTCGGCTGAAGCCAGAGCCGCCGCACTCTATGCCCTGGAACAAATCCGAATCGCCTACGTGCAGCTCAAACTGGACGAACTTCCTGCCGGCGAAAGCCTGAGCGACGAACAGGTCGAGCTTCATCTCGCTGAGAACGCGGATTCCATCCAGGTCATCTACGACGAAACAGCGGATCGCTACAGCGAACCGGAGCGGGCCCAGGCACGACACATCCTGATCCAGGTCGACGTGAATGCGACGGAAGAGGAAGTCGAAACAGCCAGAGCGAAGATCCAAGACGCCCAAACAAGAATCATGGCCGGAGAAGCGTTCGATGAAGTCGCGGAAGACATCTCCGAAGACCCCGGCTCTCGAAGCCAAGGCGGAGATCTCGGGATCTTTGCTCGAGGCGATAACGTGAAGGAAGTGGATGGCGCTGCATTCAATCTGGAACCCGGCACCGTCTCAGACATCCTGCAGAGTGCTTTCGGTTTCCATCTGGTCGAGGTCATGGAACGGTGGCCCGCCAGCACACGCCCCTTTGAAGAAGTCGGCCTGGAAATCGCCCGGGAACAGGCCACTCGGCAGACCGCCGAAGATCGGGCCCAGGAACTCGCTGCGGCCCTCAGGACCGATGTAGAGAATGGCCAATCCCTTGAGAATGCCGCCCGAAATCGCGCTCTCGTGCTGGAGAGGACGCCCTTGCTTGGCCGACGGCCCGATGGCTTCATTCCGAGCCTGGGCGCAGCCCCGGAAGTGCTCCAGGAGGCTTTCGGTCTCGATCTCGAGGACCCGAATGGCAGTCTCGTCCATGATCTGGGCAACCAACTCGTCCTGATCCAGCTGATTGAGCGGGTCATTCCGGCTCCAGAGGAGCTGCAAACCGCCATTGACGAGCAAGAAGACTCGATGCTGGCGGCCAAACGAAACGGCACCGTCCAACAATGGGTTGAACAACGCCGAAGCCAGTGGGAGCAAGACGGAAAACTCCGGATCGACGCAGCCGCCGTCATTTCAGACTCCTGATTCCGCCTGGGCGAGGCTAGAGAGCAAGGGCCTTCCATGAATCGCAGCTTCAACGCCGAGACCACCACCGCTCAAGTCATCGAAGGGATCGACTTGAGCGGAAAGAGGGCCGTCGTGACAGGCGCCTCCGGAGGATTGGGTGCAGAAACCGCCCGAGCTCTCTGTGGTGCGGGGGCGGAAGTCACCCTGGCTGCGCGCGACGTCGAGAAGGCCGAAGGGGTCGCAGCCTCCATTCGTGCCGCCCAGCCCGGAGCCCGGGTCGCAGTGGCCCATCTCGACCTCACCTCACTGGATGATATCCGGCAGTGCGCGGACCGGATACTTGAATCCGGGGACTCTCTCGACCTCCTGATCAACAACGCCGGCGTGATGGCGTGCCCTCTCATCCGGACAGAAAACGGCTGGGAGCTTCAACTGGCTACCAACCACATTGGACACTTCCTTTTCACGGGCCGGCTCTTGCCTGCTCTTCGAGCCGGCTCTTCCGCTCGAATCGTCAACCTCAGTTCAGCCGGCCACAGACTGGACTCCATGCACTTCGACGACCCCCACTTTGAAGTTCGCGAGTACGACAAATGGGCCGCTTACGGTCAGTCCAAAACTGCCAATGTCCTCTTCAGCGTCGAACTCGACCGCCGCCTTTCAGAAGAGAACGTTCGCGCTTTCGCAGTGCATCCGGGAATGATCATGACCGAGCTGGCTCGCCACATGCAGGCGAAGGATTTCGAGGACCTCGTAGATCGTTCCGGTCCGACTTCCGGACAGCTTTCGTTCAAATCCGTTGAAGCCGGCGCCGCCACGTCCGTATGGGCCGCCACCGCACCCGAGCTTGAAGGCAGAGGCGGCCTCTATTGCGAGGACTGTGGCGTGGCCACCGCCAAGGAAAGCGATGACTCACTCCAGGGCTTCGCGGACCACGCGGTGGACCCAGAAGCCGCTCTCCAGCTTTGGCAGCAAAGCGAAGAGTGGGTCGACGAGAGCTTCCTCTAGCGCTGGGAACTCACGGTAGGACCCACCCAGGTCCCAACGGATGGGGAGGCTCCGCCATCCAATGGCTCCTCAGAGCTCTCCCTGATCGACGAAGTTCTGCTGCGTCTCGATGACGCGCACATGGGCCAAGCGAGCCGTACTTCGACGGGAAATCACGGACTCAAGCAGCGCGTGACAGGTCTCCGAAATATTTTCAGCGGTGGGGACGAGCCGATCGAAGGGCTCCACCTCATTCAGCATACGATGCGCGAAGCGGACTTCGACTGTCTCTCGGAAGATTTCATCCAGCAAGCCCGGCCGGATGATCTGGCCGCTCTCCGGGTCGAGCGGGCCGGCGACTGAGACCTCCACCTCATAGTCGTGCCCGTGACCGCCCGGATTGGCGCATTTGCCGAAGATCTTTTCGTTTTCGGCTTGATCCAATTCCGGATGCGCCAGGACATGAGCCGCCGAGAAGCGGTAGCAACGAGTCGAATAGATCACGCCCCGGATCCAATCACATCCACGAAATAATCATGAGCCACATGGAGTCGGATCCGGTCCAGCAAACCCTCGGGCAAGGCCGCATTCAGCAGGTCGAAGATCAGACTCGCAAAATGCTCGGGAGTGGGCGGAATCGACACGAAGTAGTCCGTGTCGAGATTCAAATCCTTGTGGTCGAAACGGGACATGATTTCGCGCTCAGCCACGTTCTTGAGATCCACGAGGTTGATCACCATCCCGGTCTGCGGGTCAGGCTCCCCGGCAACCGTAATCTCCAACCGGTAGTTATGACCATGCCGATCCGCTTCACGACCAAAGCGTTTGCGGTTTTCTTCTTCGGACTCGTCCTCCAGCCAGTAGCGCAAAGAGGTTGAGAAATGGATCGTGCGGGTCACTCGCAGCACGAGAATAGGCTCCTGGGCGCAGAATCGGGACGGAGATTGACCTTAGCACCGGAATCAGCCGGCTCAAAAGGTTCGCATCAATCCCCGGACCACGCCCCGAATCAGGACGTCCGCCGCCGGCACCTCGATCGGCTCCATGGTCGAATTGGCCGGAACCAACCGAACCTGGGCCCCTTTTCGATAGAAGCGCTTCAAAGTCGCGTCCTGCCCTCCCACCAGCGCCACAACGGTTTCGCCGTTTCGAGCCTCCTGGCGTCCCTCCACAATCACCACGTCACCGTCACAGATCTGATCCTCGATCATGGAGTCCCCCCGCACACGAAGAGCATAGGTGTCACTGGGTGGCCCCATCATCTGAGCCGGAACGCGAATGGACTCGTCGGTATTTTCGATGGCCTCAATGGGAGAACCCGCAGCCACCGTGCCCAGGAGTGGAATCTGGGGCAGCTCAGAGGTGGTCTCCTGAACCGGCTCCAACGAGCGGGATCGATTCCAGGCTTTTCGAAGAAAGCCCTTCGAGACCAGATGCTGGATGTGCTTGTGAACAGTGGCCACAGAGGCGAGTTGAAAGTGGGAGCCGATCTCCTCCAGACTCGGCGAATATCCATTTTCCTCAACAAATTCGCATATATAGTCGTATATCTCGCGCTGTCTTCGAGTCAGGACCATCGGTTCCCCCCCTTGCTTATCCCGCGTTCGGTTTATGCCTTCGGTGGTGCCTGGTGGGTCATTCCCAACACCCGATTCGTTTTCCCTACTCCGGGTGCCCTTGGAATACGAGCAATCTGAAAAACCACGGATCTCGAGCCGCCGGTCCAAGCCCAGAGCCCATAGACGAACGCATTCTGATGAAAGAAGCGCCCACAACGGCCTGGCGCGGAATCCAATTTTTCGCCGTAATTTCGCCCCCCAGCGGACATTGCGCGAAACCTAGGCGAAAGTCAAGACTCCCTCCCCCTTTTGGAAGACTCGTTCTGTCTTTTTTTGAGGCGGGCGCTTGACCTCGACCCATTGAGACCTAGATTGCCGTCCGCTTGGCAGTTGGCCCCGCCAACTGCCAGGAAGGCCGAGATTGCCCCCCCAGCCATGATCCGAACGGATCTTGGACCCGGGAGGCCTATCAGCCGTCTGGATCCAGGGGCCTCTCCGGTGGCGGCCCCATTCGAAAAACGGATCGGCATTCGCCGACCCCTACACCACAAACGAGGAAACGACTCATGAAGATCCGCCCGCTTCAGGACAGACTCCTGGTCAAGCGCGTCGATGAAGACGAAACAACATCCGGGGGCATCATCATCCCCGACACCGCCAAGGAAAAACCCCAGGAGGGTCGAGTGGTCGCTGCAGGTAGCGGCAAGCTCGGTGACGACGGAAACACCGTACCCCTGGAAGTGAAGAAAGGCGACCGAATCCTTTTCAGCAAGTATTCGGGAACTGAAGTCAATGTCGAGGGCGAGGAGCACCTCATCATCCGTGAGGACGACGTCCTCGGAATTCTTGAGTAGGCAGGAGATAAATTACTCAAATGGCCAAACAAATTCTCTTTGATCAAGATGCACGTAGCAAGATGATTGAAGGCGTCGACGGACTGGCCAATGCAGTCCGCGTGACGCTCGGCCCGAAGGGTCGAAATGTCGTCATCGAAAAGAGCTTCGGCTCACCCACCGTGACCAAGGACGGCGTTTCTGTCGCCAAGGAAGTGGAATTCGAAGACAAGTTCGAGAACATGGGCGCCCAGATGGTAAAGGAAGTCGCAAGCAAGACTTCTGATGTGGCCGGTGACGGCACCACCACAGCGACCGTGCTGGCTCAGTCGATCTTCCGCGAGGGCAGCAAGCTCGTGGTGGCCGGCATGAACCCCATGGACCTCAAGCGCGGAATCGACTCCGCGGTCGAGGCCATCTCCGCCGAGCTGGGCAAGCTTTCCAAGCCCACGCGCAGCGCAGAGGAGATTGCCCAGGTCGGAACCATCTCGGCCAATAGCGACGCCACCATCGGCAGCACCATCGCCGAGGCCATGGACAAGGTCGGCAAAGAAGGCGTGATCACGGTGGAAGAAGGCAAGAGCCTTGAGACCGAGCTCGACGTCGTGGAAGGGATGCAGTTCGACCGAGGCTATCTCTCCCCCTACTTCGTGACCGATCCGGAAGCCATGGAAACCGTTCTGGAAGAGCCCCTGATCCTTCTCAATGAGAAGAAGATCAGCAACATGAAGGATCTGCTGCCTCTGCTCGAGCAGGTTGCTCGCCAGGGTCGTCCTCTGCTCATCATTGCCGAGGACATCGAGGGAGAGGCTCTGGCCACTCTCGTCGTCAACAAGATCCGTGGCACGATCAATGTGGCCGCCGTCAAGGCTCCCGGTTTCGGGGATCGTCGCAAGGCGATGCTGCAGGACATGGCCGTTCTCACGGGTGGCCAGGTGATCGCTGAGGAACTGGGTCTCAAGCTCGAGAATGTGACCATCAAGGACCTCGGTAAGGCCAAGAGCGTTGTCATCGACAAGGACAACACGACCATCATCGACGGTGCCGGAAGCAAGAAGGACATCGAAGGTCGAGTCGCCGAGATTCGGGGCCAGGTCGAGTCCACCACGTCCGACTACGATCGCGAGAAGCTGCAAGAGCGTCTCGCCAAGCTCGTGGGCGGTGTCGCGGTGGTCAAGGTCGGTGCCGCAACCGAGACCGAGATGAAGGAAAAGAAGGCCCGAGTGGAAGATGCACTTCACGCCACCCGAGCCGCCGTCGAGGAGGGAATCGTCCCCGGTGGTGGTGTGGCCTTGATCCGCTCTCAAAAAGCACTCGACAAGCTCGACCTGCCGGAAGAACAGCAGGCCGGGGTCAACATCATCCGCCGAGCCATCGAAGCGCCCATGCGCTTTATTGCCGAGAACGCAGGCATCGAAGGCTCGATCGTGGTTGACAAGGTCAAGGGTCTCAAGGGAGCCAACGGCTTCAATGCAGCCTCGGAAGAGTACTGCGACATGATCAAGGCTGGGGTCATCGATCCCACCAAGGTCGTTCGCACCGCCCTTCAGAATGCAGCCAGCGTGGCCAGCCTCCTGCTGACCACCGAAGCCATGATCGCCGATATGCCGGAAGAAGGTGGAGGCGGTATGGGCATGCCTCCGGGTGGCGGAATGCCGGGCGGTATGCCGGGCATGATGTAGAGCCCCGCTCTACACCGGCTCCATAAAGCCAATCAGCCCCCCTGTCGCTTCCCAGGAAGTGACAGGGGGGTTTTTTTGTCTCCGGCTGGTGCTTGGGTCTCTCAGCTGGAGTCGAAACAAAAGGCAGTCTCAAGCCTCAAAATGCCTTCACGCCCGTTCATGAACACAAGTTCACGTTCCGGAAGGCTTGTGTTCAGGTGCGAGGACTAAATATACCTCCGTGCCCCGAGATGGGGCGATCGACACAGCAAGTGACGATCAATCGGAGGATCGAGATGAGTACCGCACATGAAACCACCACCGCTCTCTGGGCCGGAACCCCCAACCCCCGGGAGCGCTTTGATAGCCTGAAGACACACCTGAACGGCAAAGTCCTCGGGCAGCCCGCTCTCATCGAGCGACTCCTGATCAGCCTGCTGGCCGACGGTCACCTCCTTGTAGAAGGCGCGCCGGGCCTGGCCAAGACCACCGCCATCAAGGCGCTGGCCGAATCCCTGGAAGCCGACGATCACCGCATCCAGTTCACACCGGACCTTCTTCCGGGTGACGTCACCGGGACCGATATCTTCGAGCCCGAAACGGCCCGCTTCCGTTTCGAGCCTGGACCCATTTTCCACAACCTGGTGCTCGCAGACGAGATCAACCGGGCCCCGGCCAAGGTCCAGTCCGCGTTGCTTGAAGCCATGGCCGAGCGTCAGGTCACGGTGGGAAGCCAATCCTACCCGCTGCCGGATCTCTTTCTCGTCATGGCGACCCAGAACCCCATCGAGCAAGAAGGCACCTACAGCTTGCCTGAAGCCCAGCTGGATCGCTTCCTGATGTACGTCGAAGTCAGTCACCCTGGAGCCGAAGTCGAGCATCAGGTCCTTCACCTGGTGCGCGGCCAGTCCTCGGGCGAGAAGCGCGAGCCTTTTACGCCACTGACCCAGGAGACCATTTTCTCGGCTCGACGCGAAGTGGACCTCGTACACATGGCGCCCGAACTGGAGAACTACCTGGTTCAACTGGTGCTGGCGACACGAGACCCGTCCCCTTACCTCGAAGGGCTCGCTGACAAGGTGGACTGGGGGGCCAGCCCTCGCGGCACCATTGCCCTGGATCGATGCTCACGCGCCCGAGCCTGGCTCTGTGACCGTGACTACGTGACCCCCGAAGACGTCTTGAGTGTCGCACCGGACGTGCTTCGGCACCGGGTCCTGCTCTCCTACCGGGCACGAGCGGAGGGCATGGGAACCAACGATTTCCTGCAGAAGCTGATCGGAGCCGTACCGCTGCCCTAGAGCTGGTTTTGAACTGTGCAGAAGAAGAGAGCTGAAATGGAAAAGACAGCGTTTGTAGGGGAAAAGGGCAACGGCGTGGTGGCGCCGTTGGGAGAATTGGTCGAGTTGAGACGTGACGCGTCTAGACTAGGTCATCCACCGGCGAACGGCGCACGGCACGCCGTCGCCGGTCCCTACCTCTCCGCTTTCCGGGGCGGAGGCATTGAGTTCGATGAGGTTCGAGCCTACCAACCCGGTGACGATGTGCGCTGTATCGACTGGCGTGTCACCGCGCGAACCGGACGCCCCCACAGTCGGGTGTTTCGCGAAGAGCGCGAAAGGCCGCTCTGGCTCGGAGTCGACCTCGGCCCTGGAATGCACTTTGGAACCCGACGCGCTTTCAAATCCGTAGTCGCAGCTCGAGCTGCGGCGCTCATCGCCTGGTCGGCTCGCGAACACAGCGATCGCGTAGGCGCCGTCATACGCTCAACCCAGAAGACCCACGATCATGCCCCCACGCGCACCCAGAGCGGATTCTTCGGCTTGCTCTCCAGCCTGGCGTCCGCCACCGAAGAGCACGAAGACTTCCAGCCGGAAAGCTTTGACGACACCATCGGACAATTGGCTTCCCGCGCCCGGTCGGGCTGTCGAACCTACCTCTTGAGCGATTTTGCCGAGCTGGGAGATGCGGGAAAGCAGGGCATCCTGGAACTGTCTCGTCGTACCGATCTCACATGCCTCGGAATCTACGACCCCCTGGAGGCGAACCCTCCGCCCCGAGGCGAGTACCGGGTCAGTGACGGACGCGAAGTCTGCGCGGTCTCCACAGGTCGCCGTTCATTTGATGAGAGCTGGTCTCGAACCTTTTCCGAGCGATGGTCGGACCTCACCGACTTCTGCCGCTCACACCGGGTGGGACTCATCTCGCTTAGAACCGATGAGGATCTCCTGGACGCCCTGACCCCGCTCGACCGGAACATCCATCCCCCGAGAAAGAGGAGGGCCGCTTGATGAACCCCTCGACAAACCCCCTTGAAGGACTTCGGGACATCCATCTACCCGACCCGGTTTCCTTCTGGCCTCTCGCACCCGGTTGGTGGCTGGCCCTGCTGGCCGTGATCGCAGCGGCTCTCATACTTCATTTCGTATTGCGAGCGCGGAGGCTGAGCCCGAACCGAGCGGCTCTTGGCGAGCTCGAGAAACTGGAAGAGGACTACTCGTCCACGGGAGATGTCGCGGCACTCGCGGCGGGACTCTCCTCTCTCTTGCGCCGAGTGAGCCTTCTTCGCAGCGACCGATCCGCGATCGCTTCGGCGCACGGTGAAGCTCGAGCTCTACTCCTGAGTACGGAAAAGATGGCCTTCTCGCCGGCGATTGTTTCAGGCATGGAGAAAGGCATGTATCAGGACACCAGCACCGATATACCCCGTGAAGATGCACTGGCCTGGCTGGATGCAACAAGGGGCTTCATCAGGAGGTCCTCATGATCGAACTCCAATGGCCCTGGATGCTACTGGCTCTACCGATTCCAATCCTGGTCTGGCGACTCTGGCGACCCGCGCCCGAAAATGGCGGCGGCGCTCTCCGGGTGCCTTTCTATGCTCGCTTTTCGGCTCTCCGCGACGAACCGGGCAGTCAAGGAAACCGTGCTCGGGCCGTCGTATCCATCAAGGCCGTCCTCTGGTCCTTGCTGGTACTCGCCGCCGCTCGGCCGGCATGGATCGGTGACGCCCAGCCCGTCACCAGCCACGGACGGGATCTGATGCTGGCCCTGGATCTCTCCGGAAGCATGGAAACGCCTGACTTCGAGCTTCAGGGTCAAGCCCTGGAGAGACTGAGTGTCGTGCGCGCTGTGGCGAAGAACTTCGTCGAAGAACGAGAAGGCGATCGTGTGGGTCTGGTTCTTTTCGGTTCTCGCGCCTATCTGCAGGCGCCTCTCACCCTCGACCATCCCACTGTGATTCAGATGCTCGACGAATCAGAAATTGGACTGGCGGGAGAAGAGACTGCGATCGGCGACGCCATCGGTTTGGCGGTGAAACACCTGCGCGACCGACCCGCGGACGAAAGAGTCCTGATCCTGCTGAGCGACGGCGCCAACAACGCCGGCGTCCTGGAACCCGTTCAGGCAGCCCAGCTCGCCGCCGCAGAAGGAATCCGCGTCTACACAATCGGCCTGGGGACGGGCGCACAGATGGTTCGGACCGCTTTTGGAACCCGTCTCGCACCGGGCGCAGGCCAACTCGACGAAACCACCCTGAAGAAGGTGGCGGAGCTTACGGGGGGAGTCTATTTCCGCGCACGCGATACAGCGAGCCTCCTTGGGGCCCACGCACAGATCGATGCCCTGGAAACCACCGAAGGTGAAGCCGTAACGGTCCGCCCCACTCAGGCCCTCTTCTATTGGCCCATGGGCGCAGCGATGATCGGCGCCGTCGGGCTTCTTGGGCTCGCCAGCTTGCGGGAGTGGAAGCCCTGGGCTTCCCGGGCTCGCCCCGAAGAAAACGTTGGAGCAACAAACGATTCCGAACCATGGAGGGCGACGGCATGATGAGCGAAACGTTTCACTTTCTCCGGCCCGAGTGGCTGTGGGGGCTCGTCGGTTTGCCTCTGCTTTTCTTTCTCTCCCGACAACAAACCCGGTCCGCCGGCGGCTGGCGTGAGGTCTGCGACCCGGAGTTGCTCTCGCATCTGCTTCATCGCGACTCCGTAAAGGGCCGCAACTGGGCTCTCCCGGCCATGGCCATCGGTGGGTTGGGAGCCGTGCTCGCGCTCGCGGGCCCGACATGGGAACGACTTCCCGAGGTGGCGTATCACGAGCCGACCCAGACCGTCGCGGTCCTTCAATTGACCCCTTCGATGCACGCTTCGGACATCGCGCCCACCCGACTGGAGAGAGCCCGCTACGAACTCCAGGATCTACTGGACCAATCAGAAGGGACCGTGGGTCTGGTGATTTTCGCCGAAGAGGCCTACGGCGTGACCCCTCTGACAGACGATCCCAGGGTGATCGGGGAAATCGTTCCCACACTCGATACCCGCCTGATGCCGGGCCGCGGCACACGACCGGATCGCGGCATTGCCGAAGCCCATCAGTTGCTGGAAAACGCAGGCGCGCAGTCGGGACGGATCATCCTCTTCGTGGACGGGGTAGGAGACTCCCCGCAAAA
>NZGT01000021.1 GCA_002691025.1 Spirochaeta sp.
ACGGAGCTCTCCGCTTCATCCTGGGTCATGCTTCCGTATTTTGCGATGACCAGCACATCGTGATCGCAGCCCAGAATCTCTTTTTGTGCCTTCAACTGCTCGACGATTTCTTCGGGCGTGCCAAAGGTATTCACACCCGCATAGATCGAGGCCATGGTTTCAAGACCCATGGCCTCGATGGCTTCGGCCGCGTTTCCGTAGTACTCGTAGCCGTGCGTGTCCTTGAAGTGCGAGCCTCCGATTTCATAGTGCTCGGCCACCGTCGAAAAATACTCCCGCACATACTTTTCGCCTTTCTCGCGGGCACGCTCCGGATCCCGATCGCAGAACACCAGTTGTCCGGCCAGGGGCACGGGCGGTTCCGTATCCCGCAGTGATCGCCACTTCTCCTGATAGGGAATCAAGGCTTGCTCCCGAAAGACCTCCCAGGGCTGCTGCGCGAGCACCATCAACTGCGCTCCAAGCACCGCAGCCTGAATGGCGGACTCGGGAGACACACCGATGGAATAAACCCGATCCGAAAAACCACGCGTGGGCCGGGGACGAAGCTCCGCGTGCGGCCCTTTATAGAATTCGGTATCCGCTTCAAAGAAGCCCTTGTTCAAGGCTTGCAGGGCAAGCTCAGTCCCTTGATCAAAACGGTCGCGCGCCTCGTCCATGGAAATCGACATGCGCTCATACTCTCGTCGGGACAAGCCCCGACCAAACCCCAGTAGCGCGCGCCCCCCGGACTGTTGATCCAGGAGCGCCATTTTTGCAGCCACCCGATAAGGATCATTCCAGGGCATGATGACCGCCCCTGTACCGAGTTGGATTCGTTCGGTTCGACCTGCGACCTGGGCCAGCCACTGCATGTTGTCGGGACACATCGAATAGCCGAAGAAATGATGCTCCGTGGCCCAGTAACTTCCAAAGCCCAACTGTTCCGCGAGAAGTGCCAGAGCCCATTCGCCTTGCATGATTTCCGTATCACTGGATTCATCGCGATAGTTCTGGAAGATCGACAACAGACCGAAATGCATGGGATCCACTCCTTCTCGTTTCTTTTATTACTTCTTGTATTACTTCCTGAAGCGAAACAGTACCCCTCTGACCCTACGCCTGCTTGAGCGTCACCCCCTTCGATCACCACTGCATTCCGCTTCAATTCGTTTCTTTCAGCCCACAGCAGAACTGCATCCGGCTCCACTGGACAAAAATCGTCACTTGAAAACCACACCCTTCGGGGCAGAAGGCAATTGAGTGGATCCTTCCTGCGGTCAGACCGCTTCTTCATGTCATACTCACAGGGTGCGTGTTCACCTTTCCATACCGTCGTTACAACTCGATCTTCGATGGCGCCTGCGTCAACGCCATCGACTCCTGTCTTGCGGCCTGCTCCTGATCGCGAGTCTGTTCATCACCGGTGCAGGCCACGCCGGATCGGGATTGATCGTGCGGTTCGAGGCCACAGGCCAGCATGCGGTCCTGGAATCAGCCGAGCACATCTTCAAAAGCGGGCGGTCTTTCTCGGCCCATACGGCAGATGGTTCGGATTCACTCGATCGCCTTCACCGGGATCTCGGCGTTCATCGGGTCCGAGCCCTCTTTCGTGACGGCGGCCAAGGCACTCTGGCTGCGAAGCGCGCCCGACTCCGCGCGCGCTTCGCAAAGGGGTCGAGCGCATCTCGGGCTCCGAGCAGACCGTGGCCCGACATAGGCCACATCTATCAGATCGAACTTCCGGAGGGAGCCAACCTGGAAGAGGCCCAGGAGACCTACTCCAAAGACCCACACGTCGCCTGGGTCCAACAAGACCACACCCATGAACTCGATGCTCTTCCCAATGACCCCTACCTCTCTTCCTCGGGCAGTTGGGGCCAGGACTTCCAGGACCTCTGGGGCCTCTATCGCATCCGGGCGCCGGAAGCCTGGGCGATCAGTCAGGGCGAAGGCATCGTGGTGGCGGTGGTCGATACCGGCGTCGACTACAACCATCCGGATATCGCGTCCAACATGTGGTTGAACGAAGGCGAGGACCTCAACCAGAATGGACGAGTCGACGCCACCGACTTCAATGGCGTGGACGATGATGGAAACGGTTTCATCGACGACCTGCGAGGATTTGACTTTGCCGGATCCGTGGATCGGGATGGAGATGGCTTCTACACCGGTCCTCTGGACACAAGCGATCCCGACCCTTTCGATGACCGGGGTCATGGAACCCATGTGGCGGGAACCATCAGCGCCATCGGCGACAATGGCCTTGGCATCATCGGCGTCGCCCCCAAAGCGCGCATCATGGCGCTCAAGGGTTTCCCTGCAGAAGGATCTGGAAAAGATTCCGATCTGTGGGCCGCCGTTCTCTACGCGGCTCTCAACGGTGCCGATGTCATCAACAACAGCTGGTCGTGCCGTCCGTACTGCCCGGAAAACCCGCTCGCCGAGGAAATCCTGGAGATCACGAGTTCGCTGGGTGTAGTCGTGGTGACGTCTGCAGGAAATGCCCAGATGGATGCCGTGATCAACAGCCCGGAAAATCTTTCCGGCGTGATTACGGTCGGGTCCAGTGACTACAACGACGAGAAAACCGTGTCCGTCACGAATTTCGGGTGGGTGGTCGACCTGATGGCGCCGGGAGGTGGGCCGAATGCATCCTCAGGCGTGCGGGTGGCCCGGCGGAATATCCTTTCGTTGCGAAGCTCCGGGGATTCGTCTCCCGATTTCGTAGTGGGCGGCGAATACTTGAGATGGGCCGGAACTTCCATGGCGGCGCCCCATGTATCCGGGGTCGTCGCCCTGCTGAAAGCTCAGCGTCCAGAACTCGACTACGACTCCATCAGACGGATTCTCCGACAGTCCGCCTCGGACATTGGAGAGGTGGGACACGATTACCAGACCGGCGCAGGGCGACTCGATGCCCGTGCGGCCCTTGAAACCATACTGCCCGATCTGACAGCCCGACTCGAGGGTCCCGACAACTGGGACCTCTTTACCCGGGGAGAAGAGATCGTCATCGAAGGCGCCGTCCACGGCTCGGATCTCGAGAGTTGGTCGGTGGAAGTCGGAACGGGACGTTCACCCGGCACCTGGCACACCCTCTCCTCTGAGGACGGACCCCGAGAAGGAGAACTGGCCCGCTGGAATACCGGTGATTTCGAACAGGGCGCCTACGTGATTCGTCTACGTGCTCAGTCGCAAGGGGGACAGGCCTTTCTTGAATTCAGACAGATCAGCCTGGAATCCAACTCCTTTGTCAGGCTCTCCTCGCCCGGCCAACCGGCCCTCAATCCGGACGTCGCCTACCCCTGGGTCGTCTGGACGTCCACCCGAAACCCCAAGGAACCCTGGGAAGAGACCGATGACCAGGATCTCTTTCTCACCAACATACGAACCGGTCGCGAGATGGCCATCTGGAAGGCCCCCGGAAATCAGAACAACCCGTCCCTCTCGACCCATCGCCGGAAATCCGTCTTGAGTTGGAGGAGCCAGGGGGTGAGCGAAAATACGTTCGAGATCCAGGGCTGTGGCTTCTCTTCCCGGCGAGTCGATTGCGACGCATTCACAGTGAGCGACGACCCCTCCGCGTTCAGCGAGATGCGCTCCATGGAAGGCCATATCGTGTGGCTCCAGACTCTCGATGATCGACGGCAGTTACTTTCGTGCAAGGTCAGTCCGAACGGGCGCTCGTGTGAGAGCTCGGAGCTCGGCCCCGAACCCGAACACACACCCAGCTTTCCAGGCGGAACGGGAGACACCCTGATCTGGACGGAGTTCGGCAACGGGTACCGGTTTGGCTTTTGCGAAATCGATCGTCGAACCGGCCTTTGCCCCAGGGTTGAGATCAACGAAAGCGCGCCCTCTCTTTCAAGCCCGACCGCTTCGGGAAATCTCGCGGCCTGGGTCGGCTTTACCGGCCAGAAAACGGGGCCCCTACGCCTATGCGAAGTCGACCCGCAGACGGGGGACTGCCCCTGGATCACCGTCCACCGGAACGTGCCCGACACGCGACCCCAGCTATCGGGCCATCGCCTGGTCTGGGAGACCTCCAGCGACGATCAAGACCTCGATGTCTACTTCTGCGAATACGATCGCCTGCGAGGAGTCTGCCCGGTCCAGAGGATCACAGCCCAGATGGGCTTCCAGCGATCCGCTCGCATCGACGAGAACTGGGTGGTCTGGGAAGATCAACGGCACGGCAGCAACTCGATCTACGGAATCGGATTGCCTGAAATCCGTGACATCCGTGTCCCTCGGGCCCGAGAAGGAAGAAGGCTCCGACTACGGGTGAGAGCCCGGGACCCCATGGGAGAGCCTCTGACACTTTCGCTCGAGCCCCACGCGGACCTTCAACCGGATGAGTTGGGGATCGAGTTCAGTCAGACCGCCAGCCGCAACGGCATGGCGAAGGGCGAATTGAACTGGCGCCCCGCCCCAGGACAGGCCGGGAAATACGTCCTGACCTTTGCGGCACAGAAACCCGGGGGACTCACCGTGCGCAAGAGCATCGAGATCACCGTCCAGGCCAGGGACTGATTTCCGGCCCCGCCCACCGCTCTGAGCCCAGCCTCTCCAAGTGGACCTGAAGGCACCGAGAACCTGGAACAGGCGCCTCCAGCCTCATTCCAAGCGCGGTTTCTATTCGTTATCCTGCTCAGGACCGAATGCGTCAAATCCTGTGAGCAAAACAGGGCCCTCCATCCTAGATTCGCCGTCTCCCTCAGGTCGGAATTCGGAATGCCGGACACAGAAGAAGAGATCAGGCAATACAACGGACTCACGAAGACGGAAGCCTCTCTTCCGCGTGAAGCCTATCTGGATGCTCGACTCCATGAAAAGGATCTGGAGCGGGTCTGGTATCGCAACTGGATCTACGTCGGCCGAGCCGATGAGCTTGAAGGTCCAAAAAGCTTTCGCGTCTTTGATCTCGGCACCCAACAGGTGTTGATCCTCCGAGACGAGGAAGGCGAACTCCAGGCCTTCCACAACACATGCCGCCACCGAGGCTCTCTTCTCGTAGAAGAAACAAGTGGCTGCCTGCGAGGCTCCATGATCGTGTGTCCGTATCATCGCTGGGCCTACGATCTGAAGGGAGAACTGCAGAGGGTCTCCTCGCGAAGCCCCCAAGCGGACTTCAACAAGAGCGACTACTCGCTCTACCCTGTCGGGATCCAGGATTGGAACGGTTTCGTCTTCATCCACCTTGCCCCGGAAGAAGCCTCTCCCCTGGACGAGAGCTTCGGCGAATCCTCCCGCCTGGGGAATTGGCCTCTGAGCGATCTCCAACTCGTCCACACCGACCAGACGATTCTCGAATGCAACTGGAAGATCTTCTGGGAGAACTTCAACGAGTGCCTCCACTGCCCGAACATCCACCCCGAATTATCCCGTCTGGTCCCTTTGTACAAACAGAGTTTCATGGAAGTGCACGATGACCCGGACTGGGAAGAGCATCAGGGAAGCAAGAACAAGCTCTTCAAGTCAGGCCTCACGGAAGGGGCCGTGACCTGGTCGGCGGACGGCTCTACCTGCGCCGAGCCTTTTCCCGACCTGAGCCAAGAAGAAATCGAAAATGGCCACAACTACTGCGAGACACTGCCTTCGGCCTTCATTGTCGGCCATGTCGACTATGTCCGTGTGGTTCGTGTCCTTCCTCTGGCCCCCGAAAGAACGGAAATCCAGTCCCAGTGGCTCTTCAGCCCGGAAGCCACGAAGAAGGAAGGCTTCGATCCGTACCCCACGATCGAGTTTGGCAAGAAAGTGATCGAGCAAGACGGGCGGGCCTCTGAACTGAACCAGAAAGGACTCCGCTCCATTTCCCATCAGGCGGGCGTCTTGTTGCCAGAAGAATACGCGGTCCATGCCTTCCACAACTGGCTGAAAAGCCACTTCGACTGATTTCGCCAACCACCCTCGGACCTCTTCAGGGATGGGCGCTTCACGCCCATTCGGACCCGAAGCACTCTCGACAAGAACAGGAACAGAATCATGGACCTCCACCCGATTGAAGCCTCAGAAGTCCATGCGCGAAGAGAACGCGTATTCCTGGTTCTCGCCGGACTCTTCCTGGGCACCCTGGCCATGCTCAACATCCTCGGCCTCCTGCGCTTCATCAAGCTGGGCGAGATGGAAACCCTCTCCTTTGGCACACTCACCTTCGCGGTGGCGGTGGGCGTCCTTCCCTACCCTCTTACTTTCCTGTGTACGGATCTGATCTCGGAACTCTATGGCCAGGCTCGCGCCAATGCCGTGGTCTGGGTCGGCGTCCTGCTCAACGGCTGGGTTCTCTTGATCCTCTGGCTGGGAGGCGTTCTGCCCGGCTTTGAAACCATCGACCCCGCAAGCAGCCTGCCCGCCGTCGATAGCGCGGGCCGCTTGCCTGTCTTTTTCGAGGTTCGCAAGTTCGCATTCGCGGCTGTCTTTGCTTCGATGGTCGCCTATATCACGGCTCAATTTACCGACGTTTTCATGTTCCACTTCTGGAAGAGACTGACCAAGGGAAAGCACCTGTGGCTTCGCAACAATGGATCCACCCTGGTCAGTCAACTCGTGGACTCTTCCGCGGTCATCCTCATCACCTGGTGGATCGGAGGCTTCGAAGCCATCCTCACGGACGAAGCCCCGCTGGCGGTCCAACTGGGCGTCCTGATCCTGACCGGCTACCTCTTCAAATTCTGTTTCGCCCTGCTTGACACCCTTCCCTTCTACTGGTTCACATCCTTTTTGAGTCGCTACCTGGAAATCGACCCCAACGCAGAGCATGCGGAGTAGTCCTCCCGCAAAGCCGGACGGAGCCCGGGAATGACCACCCTGGACCCACTGCCGGATCAACCCGCGGACATCACCCCTGAATGGCTCTCTCGGGTGCTCTCGGCAAAGAGTGGGCCGAGCCACATCACTTCGGTGGAGGTCGTGGAATCGCACAGCGGCACCACCGGCCGAAGCCGGCTCCGGGTCGCCTGGACGGAGAGCAGTCCGCACCCCACAGAGATCTTCGTCAAACTTCCTCCCACCGATCCCACCTCCCGCAACATGGTCATCACCACGGGGATGGGAAAACGGGAAGCCCTCTTCTATGACGCCCTGGGCCCAGAGGTCCCGGTGCGAATCCCCGCCCCCCTGTGGTCCGGCTGGAACGAAGAAGGAAGTGAATACATCATGCTGATGGAGGATCTCCTCACCTCGGGCTGTCGCTTTCCGAGCCCCAGAGACCCGGCCCTCCTCGATCACGCCGAGTCACTCATGCGAGGACTCGGCACGCTGCATGGCTTCTATTGGGACTCCCCTCGCTTTGAAGCCGACCTTGGCTGGGTCGAACCCACCATGCGAAACGAATGGGGCTCGATCCTGATCCAGGCCGGTTTGGAACAATTCGGCGAAGAGATGCCCGAACTCTTTTCCAGATTGGCTCGCCTCTACCTGGCGGACACCGAGGCCTTCAACGATTTCCTGGACAGGGGCCCGCACACCCTGATCCACGGCGACTGCCATATCGGCAACCTCTTCGTAGACGAAAAAGAGGTAGGGTTTCTCGACTGGGCCTGCTTTTCCCATGCGCCAGGCATGCGAGACGTCGCCTACTTCCTCTGCAATTCGCTGCCCACGAAGCTGCGCCAAGCCAATCAGGAAAGTCTGCTCGCAATCTATCGCGAGAGTCTGGCCGCTTCGGGTGGCCCCGATCTCAGCCCGGAAGCCCTCTGGCAGGACTACCGACGCTTTGCCGCCTACTCCTGGATTTCGGCGGTGACCACGGCGGCCGCCGGCGCTCGCATGCAAAGCATCG
>NZGT01000022.1 GCA_002691025.1 Spirochaeta sp.
CGAGCTTTTCAGCACGCCGAGCCGACCCATCGCCTGGCCTCTTTCGGGCGGATTTGCAGAAAAATCGGTCAACAGGCTTTCGCGGCAGGACGATAACGGAGTCGGGCGTTACGATTCCTTCTCGCCGGCGACTCCCCCCCGGCCTTCTATAGCTGGAGTGGACATGGCCAAGACCATCCTCCTTGCCGACGACAGTCTGGTGATTCAGAAACTCGTCGGACTCAGTTTTGCCAATGAAGACGTGGAGATCGTCTCCACCGACAACGGGACGGAAGCCATCCAGATGGCCGGCATCCTGCATCCGGACCTCGTTCTGGCGGACGTCGTCATGCCGGGACTGAGTGGCTATGAAGTCTGCCGCGCCATCAAGAGTCAGCCCGAACTCTCGGACATCCCGGTCATCCTGCTGACTCGAACGTCTGAAAGCTTCAACGAAGATCTGGCTCATCAGATCGGCGCGGACGGTTATATCACCAAGCCGTTCGAATCCCAGACCCTCGCCGCACGAGTGCACGAGATCCTGTCACGCTCGGATGCCAAGTCTTCCATCCCGGCACCAATGGACGATCCAGCAGCCATCGCGGATCCATTCGAGAAATCCGGAGACACCGCGATCCTCGCTCAGACCACCAACCATGAGCTCTTGATGGAGCCCCTTACGCCTGACGAGTTCAGAAACGGTGTCGAACCCGAAAAGGAGGAGGACAACCTGTCCAGCCTCATGGACCCGGACTGGGACCCAACGAACCAACCAGGAGTTTCCCAGAAGAACCTGGAGGCGCCGTTTTCTGGAGGAACCGATCGCTGGCTCGACGACGATGCGGATGCGGTCATCGAAACCCTGCTCCAAGACGAAACGAAATCCGAAATCGACCCCACGGACTCCCGGGCGAAGATCTCACAAGCCGTAGAAAAAATGGACTGGCAGGCTTTTTCCGACCTTCCGGAGGCCCTGGCGGAGAAGATCGTGGAGCGCGTGGAGGCCATCGCGTGGGAAGTCATTCCCCAGATGGCCGAAACCCTGATTCGAGAAGAAATCCAGAGGATGAAGGGTGGGGCTCAGGACAAAGACTGAAGTCCGAGCCGCGCGTGCTCGCGGGTTGGATCCGTATCGGCAGCAGCCCGCGAAGGCTCAGCCTTGCGTGGACACCCGCTGATGGAAGAACCCTGCGAACGGATCCTGACGGCCCTGCTTTCCAGCGAGCCTCTCCCATGCTCAGGTGAAATGCTCTCGGAGCGACTGGGTGTCTCCCGGGCCCAGGTCTGGAAGCACGTGAACCAACTCAGGAAGCGCGGATACCACATCGAAGGGGCGGCTGGAGACGGCTACCGCCTGACCGCATTGCCGGATCGACTGTATCCCGAAGAAATCAAACGCGGCCTCAAGACCGACTGGCTCGCACAAAGAATCCTCTATCTCGACCAAACCGAGTCCACCAACCAGGATGCCGCCCGCCTGGCCCGGGAAGGGGCTCCCCACGGCACCACGGTGATCGCCGAATGCCAGACCGCCGGAAAGGGCCGGCTAGGCAGGCAATTCCATTCCCCCGCCTATCAGAACCTCTATACGTCCATCGTCCTCAGACCGCAGATGGAACTCTCCACGGTCTCCACCTTGCTACTGACGGCAGGCGTGGCCGTAGCGCGAACCGTGGCTGAAATCCTGGGCTCTGCAGAACGCGTGGAGATCAAATGGCCCAATGACGTCCTCATCGGAGGTCTCAAGACATCGGGCGTCTTGATGGAACTCGAAGCGGAAGAAAACAGGATTCAATCCGCGATTCTGGGCATCGGGGTGAACCTCAATGCAGACCCCGATGAATTCCCTGCCGAGTTCCGCGCGCGAGCCACCAGCCTCACCCAGGAAGCAGGCGCTCCAATCGATCGCACAAAATTCAGTCAACTTCTCTACAGTATCCTGGAAGAGGTGATCGACCTTCACTGCAATGCCGACTTCGACGCTGTGAAGCCACAATTCGAAGACTTCTTCAGGATGAAAGGCCGGAAAATCCGTGTGGCCAGCATGGACGGGACGGAAATCGAAGGCAGGACCCTCGGAATTGCCGACCAGGGAGCCCTTGAGCTTGAGACCGTATCAGGCGAGCAGGTGCAGGTTCTGGCGGGCGATGTGACCATCTGCAAAGACGAACCCAACCAGGAGTCAAGAAGTGAGTGAACCTGTACTGCTTGTGGTCGATGTGGGAAACAGCAATGTCTCACTGGGAATATTCGACTACGAAGGCGATCAAGCGAACCTGACCCATCACTGGCGTCTCTCCACGCATCGCGAGCAGACGTCGGACGAACTCCTCATCAGCCTCGTCGCGCTCCTGGAGCAAGAAGACCGCCATCCTGACGAAGTCACCGACGTAATCCTTTCCAGCGTAGTCCCACCCGTCATCCCGGTATGGGAGCGCGTCTCCACCAAACTCCTGGGCCGGCCTCCCCAGATCGTCGGACCGGGTATGAAGACCGGAATGCCCGTCCGTTACGAGAATCCACACGAAGTGGGGGCGGACCGGATTGTAAATGCAGTGGCGGCCTACGAACTCTATGGAGGCCCCATCATTGCGGTGGACTTCGGCACAGCCACGACTTTTGACTGCATCTCTGCCAAGGGCGAGTACGTGGGGGGCGTGATCTGCCCCGGAATCCACATCTCCATGGAAGCGCTCTTTGACCGCGCTTCGAAGCTACACCGGGTGGAGATCACTCGACCGCGCACGGTCATCGGAAAGACCACGACCGGCGCCCTTCAGTCGGGGATCCTGTTTGGCTACGCCGGAATGGTAGACTCCATGGTGGACCGCATCCGCAAAGAACTCGGCGAGCAAGCACGTGTGATCGCCACAGGCGGCCTGGCCCGACGCATCTCTCAGGAAAGTGACTCCATCGAAGAAGTGGTGCCCTTCTTGACCCTCGAAGGGCTTCGCATCCTCTTCGAGAAGAACGCCTGAAAAGGCTCAAAGTCACCCCTCCGCAGCCCGACCGGACGAGGCGCGCCTCGGTCCAGATCTTCTTCAAGTTGCATCTGCGCTACGCCGAATGAACCCCAAGGGCCTGTCGCCCCTGACCCCAGGGGGGATCGGTGAAGAGCACGGCAAACAAGAAGATCCAGCTGACGCTCTCGCCTCAGGCTGCCCGGTACGCCCACCCCGACGCCCCTTTGGAGAGGCGCCGGATGGCGGCCCACGGCACGCTTCCCCTGGAAGCCGCCGATCTCGTCCACGGCCTCTTCGTTCTGGCCCACGACACGGATGCGGACGTCTGCATTACCGCTCGCAAGACCCTCGAAGGCCTCCCTCAGGCGATCCTGGAGAGCCTTCTGGACGGACCGGTCCACCCCGCCCTGCTCGCCCGCCTGACCCGAATCCATCAGGATGACGACACTCTTTGCCAGGCCCTCGCGCTCCACCCCGATATCGAGGACCGAGCCCTGGCCTTCCTGGCCGGCCTGCCTCATCGACACGTCGTGGACATCATCAGCCAGAATCAGGAGCGCCTGATCCGAAGCGAAGCCATCGTGGAAGCCCTGGGTGGGAATCCTCTGACCGGACGCGCCGTCGTCGAGCGCATTCTTGCCCTGTATGGCGACGAGGACGAGGAAGAAGCGTGGCAAGACCCCGACTGGTCGGAGGATCAACTGACCCAGGCCGTTCTGGCTGTGGTCGGCTGTGATGAAGCGGATCTGGCCCGAGTCATGGCTTCAGAGGAGGAAGTCGAGGAGGAATCCGTCAAACAAAATCTCTTTGCGAGCATTCAGGGCATGAGTGTGATGCAGAAGATCAAGCTCGCCCGAATCGGAGGCAAGGAAGCGCGAAGCCTGCTGATCAAGGACCGCAACAAGGTCGTGGCCACCGCGGTGCTGGCCAGTCCGAAGATTACCGAGTCCGAAGTCGCAACAATCGCCCAGTCCCGCGTTGTGGCGGAAGAGATCCTGCGTATCATTGCCACACAAAGAGACTGGACGCGAAGCTACGGGATCAAACTGGCTCTGTGTACCAATCCGAAAACGCCGCGACCCCAGGCGGTGAAGTTCCTCAACTATCTCAGAGAAAAGGACTTGCGGGCGTTGATGAAAAGCCGTGACGTACCCTCGGTGATCTCAACCCACGCGAGACGAATCCTCAGCAAGAAAGGCAAGATCTGATGGCGCAAGGCCCGACCGGCGATCCAGTATCGCTCCGTATTCTCTATTGGGGCGCCAGCGGAGCCGGAAAAACCACCGCTCTCCAGGTCCTTCACGAAAAGCTCAGTGACGAAAAAAAAGGGGAGCTTCGATCCGTTCCGACCCGGCTCGACCCGACCCTCACATACGAACAGTTTCCGATTCAGCTCGGGACCCTGGCCGAACGCGACATCCACATGATGCTGACCGCAGTGCCTGGCGCCGAAGAAGCCTCGCAAACCCGAAAGCAACTCCTTGACCGGGCCGATGGAATCATCCTGATTTGCGACGCTCGACAAGAACACCACGCGGCCAACCTGGAGAGCCTCCGGGAACTCAACGACAGCCTGGCCGCATACGGACGCTCCATGGAAGACGTGCCTCTCGCCGTCCAATACAACAAACGCGATCTTGTGGAGTCATTCGATATCGAATCGCTTCATCGCACGCTGGGGCTTTCAGAGGCAGCGATTTTCGAGACCGTGGCTACGGAAGGCACAGGCAGCCTTCAAGCCTTGACCGCCGTGGCCAAGCGCGCCGTCCGTAGCCTGAAGGCAGACGTACCAGAAGAGACGAAGTCCGAATCCGCCCCCGAACCGGCGACTGCGGCCGAACTGATGGAAGCCGCCATTCTGGCCGAAGCCGAAGACACACAATCAAGCGAACTCGACGATCTACTCAACGAAACCAGGTCCAACCTGGATCGTCCCTGGGCTGAAATCAATCGCGAGACAAAAGCGACCCGCGGCGCCCGGATATCCGACGATCTGAGAATCGTCTCGGTGGGCACCGCACAGCCGAGTGGGCCAAGGTCGGTGGCGGTCCCCATCGTCCTCGGCAACGACGACGGGGAATCCGTCTCCCTTTCGCTCACCATCAGCCTCGACCCTTTACTGGAAGAGAACTGAGGTCAGACCGACTCAGCCCCGGTACGCCTCGATCAGCACGTCGGCCGTCTCGGACCTCATGATCCGAGCATCGGGGCGATCGCCCTCAGCCAATTGCTCTCGCACCTTCGTGCCACTGATGGAGAACGGCTTCTCGTCCGGATGACGTTCGGTCAGATCCACGCGACCCAAGGATTCATAATACGCCGCAAACCCGATCTTGCACGGCTGGATCTCGAGTTCACCTGCCAGCGTGTCGAAAACCTCATGGGCATCGAAGTCGCCCCAGATGGCTTCTCCTCCTTCAAAAGGAGCATCCGCATGCTTGCGACCGATCACGATATCGCTGAAGCCGTAGTTCTGGCGATAGATGCCATGCATCACGGCTTCCTTGGGCCCACCGTAGAACATCTTCATATCGAGCCCGACCAACTCGAAGATCTCTGAGATGTCATAGCCAGCCTTGTCCCAGATCGCGGGATCCTTATCACCCTGACCCAGTAGTTGTTTGCTGTGCAGCTCGCGATAGCAACGCATCCGGACAGAGGCCGGCACATCGTCTCCTTTGAGCTCACCCACAAGCGGATTCAATACAGCGCCTGTGAAATGACCCGCACTCGTGAGATCCTCCACGCCGGCCACCAGCGCATACTCGTGTGCACGGTGCAGGGGATTTCGCGTCTGGAAGGCCAGCGCTCGCTGCCACTTCCGCCCCCGGATCAGCTCTCGCACCTGACGGGGAGAAAGCATGAACTCCCCGTATTCCATGTTCTGCGGCTGGGGTAGCACCCGGATCGGGCCGCCTAGAAGTTGGCTTCGCTCGTCGTTCTCCACCATCCGGCCCCCGGGATGATCGAAGCGATCCGTCCCGTAGACACTCTGGACATACGCGGGCTTGTCCCAGGCAAAAACCTCGGCTTCGTCGACAATCGCCACCAGTTCGCCGTCTTCAGTTCGCACCGCCACGGAGCCTCCCGCAGCAATTGCACCGGCTTCGGAATCGGTCACGGGCAGGGAAAGAGGAATCGTCCAGGCAAAATCCCGCCCCCCGCGAGTCACCACAGAATGGTCCAGAACCTGCTGGAACTCGGCTTGCTTCATCGGACCCTCGAGCGGTGACAAAGCGCCATCCGCAATCCGGTACACCGTGGACAGATCCGCGGCCGTCACGACCACCGAGGGAAGAGCCTCCGCCTCCGCCAGGAAAGCAGTACGTTCATTGAGCGGAACCATGCGGTCGACCGGATGGGACAGACCTCCGTGAACCGGTACCAGATCGGGGGAATTACCTTCAGACATCAGATGCTCTCTTTCGACGTTCGTTCAAAATCACTTCGGTTTAAGTTCAAGTACACAAAGAAGCCGAGCCTCCTCTGGCCGGCTTCCCTCTACTGCCTATCACCAGACGGGGAACGCGACGGCCCCGGTCTCGAGCAGGATACGATCTCCACTGCCATCCATCCGACGCAGGTAGAGCCGGTCGATACCATCCGTGTTGGAGATATAGGCGATGTGCCGCCCATCGGGAGAGACTGTAGGCCAACGCGCGTCCAAATGGCTGTTTCCCAGCACTGAACGTCCTGAACCGTCCGGACGAACCCGCGCCAAGCGCCAGCCTTCCGAAAGCTCACTGGCGTAAACGATCCATTCTCCGTCTGGAGTGAAAACGGGCTCACGACCCCGGGCCACCACTCTCGGTGTCGAGCCGGCCTCAGGGTCCTGGATGATGACCTGAGATGCATCTCGACGCGTTTTCCGGACTGAAGTCAGGAAATAAAGCACCTTGTCTCCCTTGGGCGACCAGCGAGGCCCCATGGGCAATTCGTCCTGGGTCAGTTCGATAGCTCCTCGGCCGTTGAGCTTTCCCAAACTCAATCCGGCCTGCCCCTGTGCGGGTTCGGTATTCAGCCAACTGATCAAGAATCGGCTTTCGGACGCATAGGCACCCTCCAGATGGTAGATGGGCCCTTGGGTCAGGCGCCTCACCTCCGCTGTTTCCGTATTGAATTCATAGAGTTGGGGTGTGCCCCCTGCTCCATGCGCACTGTTGAAGAGCAGCCGTTTGCCATCCTGCGACCAAGCCACGGGGCGCGCATCAGGGGGGGCCGCCGGAAAAGGGATCAGCTCAAGGGTTCGCGGGTTGAGAAGCCGGATACGACCACGCGAACGCGTGGATCCTCCTTGTCGGGAACCGGGCGCCGTGTCATCCGGGTTGATCATGCGGTTCAGAGAGGCCACACCGCGACGACCACTGGTGGAGAGGCGGTCTGCCTGCACCCGCTGATTTGACTCCTGATTCTCTCGAGCCGCGGCCTCATCCCAATAGACAAGAGCAATGGGATGCTCAGACACTTCCGCAAGCGGAACACCCGAAGACGCACAGCCAAGCCCCAGAAGAACCAGACCCCATCCAATCAGTGCATTCTGCCAGCCATTGCCCCACTTCACTCTTTGGTCACCTCGATCAATCGACCGAGCTTCTCATACACTCCACCCGCCTCTGGATCGACGCTGAAACAGGCCACTTCCTTGATCCGTCCACCCGACACGCTCAAGACAACCTGAAAGGCACCGGGAAAAGGAAAGAGTGGATTCTCCGCATAGGCACGGTCTTCATCCGATAGGTACGCGCCCGCATTGAGGTGAGAGTGATAGACGCCCGTAATGGTCTCGCCCCGCTCTTCGGCCTGAACCATGGCGCTGAGATATTCCGTTTCGGCCATGTAGTAACCGACCCGCGCATCCAAAGGGTATTGTTCGGGATCAGTCAGATGCATTTTGTTCATCACATTGGTGATCCGGCTCAGGCCCATGAAGGGCGCATCGGGTCGCCCCGTAATCAAGCCACAGCACTCCTCTGGCACTGCATCCAGGGCGTGGCTGCACATCTCGTTGAATACTCTTCCCGGCATGGCAATCGGGGTCAGATCAGGATTGATGTCGAGGCGCTCCCGCACCGTCACTCTCTTTCTTCGAACTCTTCGGGGCCAGGAAACCGGCTCTCTCGAAAACGAGGCCTTCCCCGTGCCCATCAACCCGGACTGCGTTCAAGCGACTGGCCGGGGATCCTGCGCCCGTCCACTCGAGGAGACTCTCGCGGCGGGATAAAAAACAGGGGCGGGGTCAAACGGCCCCGCCTGGCTTCCATCTTCGCCCGAGATACTACGCAACCCGGGCCGCTCATGCGAACCCGGTCAAGACGATCCAGCCCCTCAGATCTGATAGTCCTGCGGGGCCAGATTGAGTCTTTCAACCCCTTCCCGGGCGGCCATTCGACACAATTCCGCCAGGGTCACCTCGCTCAGCACATCTCGAAAGCGCTCGGAAAGCCAGGGCCAGAGGAAATCAGGGCCCGCAGCCTGCTCCGCTTCGCGCACTTCCGATCGTACCCCTTTGGGCCGGCCGTGGATCGCGCCTTCAATCGCTTCCACCACTTCGGCCAGAGAGATCTCGCTGGGCTCCCGCGCCAACAGGTAACCGCCCCCAGGCCCCCTCTTCGCCTTGATCAGATCCGCCTTTCGCAGCCGTTGAAAGATCTGCTCGAGATAGCGCATCGGAATGCCTTGTCTTTCTCCGATGACCCGAATCTGCGTAGGCCCCTCATGGCTGTTATACGCCAGGTCAAAGATTCCGCTGATCGCATATTGGAGCTGAAGTGAAAAACGCATACGCGCTCAAGAATGCGAAAAGCACGCGCGATGCGCCAGCCGTACCTGACCCTGGGGCCGGCTAGCCTCTTTCAATGGACATTTCCCTGGAGTCGTCTAGCTTCCGGCGCCGCCCCTGATGAGCGAAAACCATGACGCACGAAACCCCTGAAAATGAACCTGGACCTGTCGACCTGCGTAAGGCGCGTCAGCTGACGCTCGCCGTACTGGCGATCTGCGCCCTGATTACCTTCTCGCAGGGAATCGAAACCCGTCCGGAAACCGACCCCCTGGCGACCTCCATCGCGATTGGGCTCGGAATTGCGAGCATCCTGTTGAGGCGTCTCGCCCTGGGGCAGGACACCCCACGCCGCACCACCGAGCTGCTGGGTTTCGCCTGCCTGGGGGCGGCGGCGAGCCTTGGGATACTGGGTGTCTGGACCGCTCTCTCTCATGGAGCAGGACAAACGGGCCTGCTCTTCGTGACCGCGGGCATCCTCTTCTCCATCCGACCGCTTCAACCCATCGCGCCGGCCTGAGGGATACACGTGCTTCTTCAAATCCAGGATGCAGGGCGGAGAATTGGCGCGCGATGGCTGTTCAAGGACGCAAGCCTCACCGTCCGAGCCGGAGACCGCGTAGGCATCGTCGGCCCGAATGGCTCCGGCAAGACCTCGCTCCTCAGTATGCTGGCCGGCCAGGATTCCCCCGACGAAGGCCGGATCCAGTATCAGCGCCATGTACAGATCGGTCTGCTTCAGCAGGAGATCGATCCAAACCAGACCCATTCGGTGGAAGAGGAGGCCCGACGTGCCCTGGCCAGCCTCGATGCCATCGAGCAAGAGATGCGCCAACTCGAAATGGGTATGACCCAGAGCGGCGAACGCGGAGAGGCGATCCCTGCCCACGTAGCCGAACGCTATGACGTCCTCAGCACCCAGTTCGCCCACTCAGGCGGATTCGAACAAGAGGCCCGGGTCGCCCGGGTCCTGGCCGGACTCGGTTTCGATGAAGAAGCCCGATGCCGCCCCCTGTCGACCTTCAGTGGCGGCTGGCTCATGCGAGTCGAACTCGCCAAGCTGTTCCTCGCGCAACCGCAGATCATGCTTCTCGATGAGCCGACGAATCATCTCGACCTGCCGTCGATCCAATGGTTTGAAGAAGAACTCAGTGATTTCCCGGGCGCCTTGCTGATCGTGTCCCACGACCGGACCTTTCTCAGGCGTCACGTCACCCGCGTTCTCGACCTCGATGGTCACGGTCGATGCGCCTCCTACGAAGGCGATTACGATAGCTACATCGAGCAACGGGCCGAACGAAGGACCCTCCTCCTGGCACAGAAAGCCAATCAGGATCGCGACATCGCCCAGATGGAACGATTCGTTGAACGGTTTCGGGCCAAGGCCACCAAGGCCCGCCAGGCCCAGAGCCGTATGAAGGCCCTGGACAAGATCGACCGGATCGAAGTGGAGGACGACAGCGTCCGAACCATGCGCCTCCGGATTCCCGAACCTCCGCGATCCGGACAGAAGGTGGTCTCCCTCGACGACATCCACAAATCGTATGGAGACAACAAGATCTACCAGGGAGTGGAATTCGTCGCTCAGCGGGGCGAGCGCGTGGCCCTGGCCGGCCCCAATGGCGCAGGAAAATCAACACTCCTTCGGATCATCGCAGGCGCTCTGGACTTCGAAAAAGGCGACCGACAGCTCGGCCACCAGGTCGAGTTGGCCTTTTTTGCCCAGCACCAACTCGATGCGCTTTCCTCCGAGGCCAGCATCCTTGAAGAATTGACGCGCTTCGCGCAACACGACGACATCCCGCGGCTGCGAGGACATCTGGGGGCTTTCCTCTTCTCTGGAGACGATGTCGACAAGAAGATCGGGGTCCTGTCCGGAGGCGAAAAAGCCCGTGTCGCCCTGGCCAAGCTGCTTCTTCGACCGGTCAACCTGCTTGTGTTGGATGAACCCACCAATCATCTGGATATCGGCTCCTGCGAGATTCTCGAGGAAGCGCTGGCCAGCTACAAAGGAACCCTGGTCTTCGTTTCCCACGATCGGACTTTCATCAATCGTCTGGCGACCCGTGTCATCGAAGTCGAACACGGGCATCTCGAGGACTTCATCGGAAATTACGATGACTACCTCTTCCGGAAGAATCAAAGCGAACAAAAGAATCCGATTTCGCCCCCGGAAGAGTCAGTTGCCCAGCAAGCCGATTCCGCCCCGGCCCCATCGCCCCCGCAGAAAAAGCCACTCTCCAAAGAAGAGCGAAAACGCGACCGCGAACGACGTAAGAACAAAGATCGGCTGGAGCGGAAAATCCAGAAGACCGAAGCCAAGATTGCGGAACAGGAGAGCGAGCTCGAAAAGGCAGGCTGGCGCCTGGCGGACCCCGAGGTCTACGCCGACGCGGAAAAAGTGGCCGAGATCCACGCCGCTCAGAATGAACTCCAGGCCACAATCAGCGAGCTCTACACGGAGTGGGAGCGCGCCAGCGATGAGCTCACGGCTCTCACAGACGTCACAGATTCGCCGGATTCGGACTGATCGACCCCAAGATCTGGACGCAACGCTAGATTATTCCCGGATTTTGACCTAGTTTGCGTCTTCCACGGAGCTCGATCGTGGGTCCATGGAAACGCAAGTGTTTGTTTTACATGGTCTTTGCCCGGGTGGCGGAATTGGTAGACGCGCCAGACTCAGAATCTGGTGTTCGCAAGGACGTGCTGGTTCGACTCCAGTCCCGGGCACCACACCCACCCCACCGTGTCGTTCTCTTGCCTCCAAGGCCGCAGGAATGCCGGCGAGGGCCCTCTCCGGGGTCAAGAAAACTCCACCTCCGCTCGGTCCGGCCTCGCCATCATGGGGTAGAGATCGCCGGTTTCAAAAGGCGTATTCACGAGCAATCGGCCCGCCGCATCCACGTAATAGTTCTTGGCCACCGATCCCTTGTCCGTAATGAACGCGAGACCCGAGGCTTCTTCATCAAGCCGGGCATTGTGCTCCAGGAAGGCTTCCTCGTTGACTGCGACCCGGGAGAACCCTTCATCGATGAGGGTCAAGAGACATTGGCCAATATAGGCGGACCAGATCTGCATCCAGGATGGCAACGAAACCCCGCCCGAGACGGGCTGTGAATTCGGGCCATACATGATGAACAGATTGGGAAAGCGCGGGACCATCATTCCCAGATAAGCGCGAGGACTGTCGGCATCCCATTGTGCGCGAAGATTGAGGCCGTCTTCGCCGTGATACTCGGTCGGCCATAGATACTGATCGATCTTGTACCCTGTGGCGAAGATGACGAGATCGACCTCCCGGTGCTTCCCGTCTGCGGTCTCGATCCCAGTCGGCGTGAACCGGACGATTTCATCCGTCACGAGCTCCACATTCTCACGCGTGAGCGCGCGATACCAGCCATTGTCGACCACCGGACGACGAACCATGGGCGCATGGTCGGGAATCAGTCGATCGATCAGATCCTGGCGACCGCCCACCTCTTCCTTGATATACCCGATCAGGAAATCCCGAAGCTCTTCGCTCTTCTGCGTGATATGACCGCCCTTCCGCTCCCACTCGGGGTCCGGGATCAGGAAATCTTCGTGCCAGGTGAAGAGGCCGATGATGGAAGTGTATCGACACCAGTTCCAGTAACCGGGTACATGATCAAGGAGCCATTGGACCTCGGGCTCCACGGCGCGCCCATAATTCATCCGCGGGCTGATCCATTGGGGCGTGCGCTGAAGAACATGCACACAGTCCGCCTCGGCTGCGACGGACCCGAGGAGCTGAACTCCCGTGGAGCCATTTCCGATCACGGCCACCCGCTTGCCCTTCACGTCAATATCATCGGTCCATTCGGTGGGATGGAGCAGAGCCCCCTGAAAGGACTCCGCACCCGGTATATCGGGCACCTTCGGAGTCGAAAAAAGTCCTGCCGCACTGATGATGGCGCGAACCCTGCGCCTCACACGGCTCCCATCCGAACGTGCGAGATCCAGTTGCCAGGTCGACGTACCTTCATCGAAGTCCGCCTGCTCCAGTGCATGCCCAACTCGAACGTGATCGAAAACGCCGTATTTCCTGGCCATGAACTCGATGTAGTCCCGCACCTCGGCTCCGTTTGCAAAATACTGGGGCCAGGGATAGTGATCATCGAAGCTGTATTCGTATGTGATACTCAACGTATCGACTCGAACATCGGGGTACTTGTTGGCGCTCCATGTCCCGCCGACTTCCTCGCGGCGCTCGTAGACCACGTAGGGGATTCCCAGTCGCTCAAGCTGCACCGCCGCCGCAATGCCACTCAGTCCCGCACCAATGATGGCCACCTCGAAATCCTCGGGAATGGGTGAGCTCCCCGCAGCACGCTCATGAAGAAAGGAAAAAGGCTCGAAGGCGAGAAATTTCTTCCGGATTTCGAAATGCGCCTCTTCGGTCGGTCCACCGAGAACCAGATCCATCAACCGACGAAGCTCATCGTCAGAGGGCACCCGCCGCGTGTAACCGTCCAGTTCCGTTTCAAGAAGGTGCACCGAACGTTCGATCAACCTCGCCCGGTCCCCGGGCTCAAGGCCCGACACAGGACCCAGTAGCTCCAGTTCCGCATCCCCTGAGGCCTGAAGGAGGGCCGCCCGCAGCGCAGCCAGATCACACGCCTCCACAGCACGGCGGATGAACTTGGAATCGACGGGCAACGTCATGACGATGGAATCCTCTCTGGGAGCCACAGTGTGCCGAAATGAGAACGAGGCCGCCTCGATCCGGTGTGGCCACGAGCAGAAAGACTTCCCCATCCGCCGCCGCGAACCGTACCCCGATTTGACCGTTTTCCGGGCCTTTCCGACCACCCACTCCGACTCAGGAGGATGCATCCATAA
>NZGT01000023.1 GCA_002691025.1 Spirochaeta sp.
AGACCCGCCCCCCACGAAACCCAACCGTTGTGGACCCGGGACTCCAGCCAGTTACGGAAGAAGAAGAGGCCCACGAAGAGTCCTCCGATCACCGTGTTGCGCAGGAAGATCCAGCCCAGGGAAGCGTCTGCCCCTGAAAAGAACCAGCCACCGAGAGAAACCAATGAAAGCAACACAAGAGGAACCGCGACAGCCCGGACTCCAGGCCGCATTCCGGCCAGCATACGTTGCAGGAAGGGGCGCAACGGAGTGCGCAGATCCTCCGCCTCCGCTCGCTTGCGACCCGCCTCGGAAGAAAACGGTCCCAACTCTCTACTCCGAAGTTCTTCTTTGGCAATCCGGATGAACTCATCGTTGTTGGCCAGCACCATATCCACCAGAGCCACATAACCCACCGGCAGAACCGGAGCCTCGTCGCAGACCCGAAGTGACTGATAGGCCCGCGAAGGGTAGGTGTGGTGATCCGCGTGACGCGAGAGCCCCACCAGGCCGTAGTAGGTGAACCCCGAGTGGGTGTCCCAGGAGTCTGTGGGCTGGACCCGACGCCCTGACCTCTCAAGGCCCCAATGCTCGAAATAATTGACAGCCTCCAGGAGCCGAACCGCAATGAAGGCTTGAAGCAGATAAGCCAGAAAGGCCGGCCAGCCAAAAAACGCCAGGATCCCGAAAGCGATTCCCCAACCCAGGAGGACGCCATGGAGAACCCGATTGGAAAGAGTACGCCGGTCGAAAAGTGACATGTCCACATCACCGAGCCGCGCACATTCAAGCCGCCACGCACTCCGGAACTGGCCTGGCACCGTACGACGCCAGAACTCGGGGAAGGTCTCCCCATAGCGAGCGGTAGCCGGATCTTCAGGCAGCCCGACCCGCACATGATGTCCGCGGAGGTGCTCGGTATAGAAATGCTCATAGAGCACCGAGGCCAGCATGACGCGTCCCAGGAGTTGAGCCGGCTTCTGCCTGCGGTGAATCAGCTCATGGGCTGTAATGATCGAAAAACCGGAGCTTCCTCCCACCACGACCACCACCGTAATCGTGTCCAGCGAGAAGATCCCCTGCTCCAGGAAGAGATGGACCAAACCCGCAAGCATCACGAAATGAATGAGCGCCAGGCCGTAGACAAGCATGTCGAAGGGCCACGTCGGTAGCGCTTCATCGGGTTGTCTGAATTCAAACCACGGCTTGGTATCGACCCACTGGATCACCGCAAGCGGAACGATGAAAAGAGGAGCGACATACCAGGCGTGGGGACCGCTCCACACGAAAGCCACCGCAGAGAGCGGAATCGCGAAGACCAACAGATGCATGAACCAAAGACGAAAGGCCCCGGCCTGGGACACTGCGGAAGCGAAATCGGGCGTATCGCCCGCCGTACTGGTACTCATGCTGATTCCTCTCGTCGAGTCAGATCGAACCCGTGAGCTCGATGAAACGGAGATCGACCCTCTCCAAACGGGAATCAAACGCTCCATTCACCCTAAAGAGTGCCCGGGCCGGTCTGCCCTGGCAAGCCCGGTGCGAGGAGCCGCCACCCAGGGCCCGAAACCCCACTCTCAGCCTCGCTGCTGTCTCTCCCAGAGCTTGGCGTACTTCAAGAAGACATGGAAAGCCGTCGCCCAGGCGATCACCAGACCCGGAATCCCATCCATGAACCCCCGACGAAGCAGGTAGGCACGCAGGAACCGAGCGGGGGGACGAAACAAGAGGTCCCGCAGGCGAGCACGACGACCGGCCTCCGACAGAGCGCGCGCCGACTCCGCGCTGAATTGCTGGATCCGATCCACCTGATCGGCCAGATCCCGGTAGCTGTAATGCTCAAGGTCTTCGGAAAGTCGATCGATGCGTCCGTCCACTTCAATTCGAGCATGTGGATCATCGCCTACCCATCGCGATCTCGAACGGCGAAAAACGCGCAGCGTCCAATCCGGATAGAAATCTCCGTGCATGATCCATCGACCCAGATGCCATGTGCGGCGATTGACGGACAGTCCACCGAGCCCTTCATCCGGATCGACCAGTTTTTCCTCGATCTCTGCGGCCAAAGCAGCCGGAACGACCTCATCCGGGTCCATGATCATCACCCATTCATTCCGGGCGAGAGAGAGACAATGACTCTTCTGATCGGACTGCCCCGTGTAGGGCCGTACTTCGACACGCGAGGCCCGCTCTCTGGCCAACTGCTCTGTTCCGTCGACACTGCGAGAGTCCACGACGACAATCACCTCGTCGGCGGACGGCAGGGAGTCCAGACAACGCGCCAACTCCAGCTCTTCATCTCGAGCGATCAAACAGATCGAAAGAGGAGCCTTCATCCACGCACTCTGGAAACCGTCGTCACACCCTTGATCCGACCGATCTCCTTCATGACGGCGCTCAAGGTCCGCGTGTCACCGACCCAGAGTTCGAAGGCCTGACTGGCTCGACCCTGCTCATCGTCTGTGGTCACCTTGAGGCCGGCGACATTGATACCCGCAGCCGAGATCGAGTTGACCACCTTGGAGAGGATTCCAGGCCGATTCTGGGAATCCACCTGGACCTTGACCTTTCGCGGTACCGAATGCCGGGTATCCCACTCCACATCCACCCTTCGAGCCGGATCCACCTCGAACACGCGACGGCAGTTGCGACCGTGTACGGTCACCCCCCGACCCCGAGTCACAAAGCCCACCACATCGTCCCCAGGCAACGGGTCGCAACAGCCGCCAAAGCGCACCATCACATCGGACATGCCGCCAACCAACACGCCATTCTGCGCGTCGGGCTCACGACTGGGGCGCTTCTTGAAGAGCCCCAGAATCTTGTCTTGAAGGGGTTCCTGGACTTCCTCAGACCGAGGAGGCGGCTCCTCGCCTTTTAGTTTACGAACGAGGAGAGACGGCGAAAGCTTGCCGTAGCTCACCGCAGCGAAGAGATCATCAATCGCGCCTCCCTTCGCCTCAGACCTGGCCAGCGTCTCCATCTCACCGGAATTCGTCAGGTTGGAAAGCGACAGCCCCGCTTTCCTGAATTCTCGCGAAACACTATCCCGGCCCAGCTGAATCGCGCGCTGGCGTTCAGAGGCCTGAATGGAATGCCGGACCCGACTCCGAGCCTTTCCGGACACGACGAATTCAAGCCAGTCCTTCCGCGGAAACTGATGATCATTGGTGATGACCTCCACCGTATCACCATCCACCAGGACATGTCTGAGCGGAACCATCTTGCCGTTCACGCGAGCTCCAGCGCAGCGATCCCCCACCTCACTGTGGATCGCGTAGGCGAAATCCACCGTCGAAGCACGCCTTGGAAGATTGATCACCTCACCGCGAGGAGTAAAGACGAAGACCTCGTCAGGGAAGAGATCCATCTTGACCGTATCAAGGAATTCATGGGGATCCGCCATGTCGCGCTGCCACTCAAGCAATTGCCGCAGCCAACTGAAGCGATTCTCATCCTGCGGATTCTCAGGCTGTCCGGACTTGTACTTCCAATGGGCCGCAATGCCGTACTCGGCATCTTCATCCATCTCTCGAGTCCTGATCTGGACTTCCATCCGCTCGCCGTAAGGACCGATGACCGTCGTGTGCAGGGATCGATAGCCATTCGGTTTCGGATTCCCGATGTAGTCCTTGAAGCGAGACGGTACGGGTCTCCAGGTGGAGTGGACCAGCCCCAATGCCGCGTAACAATCTTCGGCCGTCCCATCGATCACAACGCGAAAAGCAATCACATCATAGATCTGATCGAGAGCCAGGTTCTGCATCTCCATCTTGTGATAGATGGACGCGATCTCCTTGAGACGCCCCTTGACTTCCGTATCCATCCCGACACGGGAAAGCGCCGAGGAGATCACACCGATCACCTCTTCCACATAGCGCTCGCGTTCCTCACGACCTCCTGTGAGCTGCCTCTCGATCTCTTCAGACTCTCGAGGATTGAGGACCCGGAACGCACAGTCCTCAAGCTCCTGCATCATCCACCGGATTCCCAACCGATGGGACAGAGGGACATAGATATCCAGCGTTTCCTGGGCAATCCGTTGACGGGATTCCGCGCCGATATGCTCCAGCGTACGCATGTTGTGAAGACGATCGGCCAACTTGATCAACAGGATCCGTATGTCCTTGGACATGGCCACGAGCATCTTCCGGAAGTTCTCGGCCTGATGCTCATGGGCCGAGCTGAACTGGATGCGAGCGATCTTCGTGAGTCCCTCGACAATGAAAGCCACCTTGTCACCGAACAGGCGCTCGATCTCGTCCCGTGTGGTCAGGGTGTCCTCAAGCGTATCGTGCAAGAGAGCCGAGGCGATACTCACATCGTCCATTCGGAGATCGGACAGGATCCCCGCCACTTCGAGCGGATGAACCAGATAGGGCTCGCCGGATAGGCGCTCCTGTCCCTCATGAACCTTCGCCGAAAAAACGTAGGCACGTTGAATCAGCTCAAAATCCGCATTCGGGCTGTAGTCAATCACCCGGTCAGCGATGTCGTTGAAGCGGAGCACCGCAGGAAATCCCTTCTAGATCAATGCTTTGCCTAGATTCTACCGATTGCCATGTCAAGCGGCAAACTCCGACAGCCAGACACCCTCTGGACTAGGCGAGAGCGGCCTGCTCCTGCCACAGCGCAAAGACCGAGGCTCGGTCGTATCTGGCCCTGATCCTCTCCAGAGCCGCGGGCTCAGCGCCTCGCTCGGCCTCGATGATCTCCAGCACAGCCGACACCGCCTCATCCAGGACTTCATTCACCACCGCATAGTCGAAGAAGCGAATCGCCTCGAGCTCCCGGTCCGCCATGGCCAACCGTCGGTCAATGGCATCCGCCCCATCCGTTCCCCGGCTTCGCAAACGCCGCTCCAGCTCGGTCATGCTCGGAGGGAGCAGGAAGATGAAACGCGCATCGGGCCGGCGCTCTCGAACCTGTGCCGCCCCCTGGACTTCGATTTCGAGCAGGACATCCCGACCCCGATCGATCAGTGGAACTCGCAGCGCTTCATGGCTCGTCCCGTAGTTCTCGGCGTTGTACTCAGCGTGCTCGACAAACGCACCCTCCTCCACGAGGCGACGAAACTCGGCCGGGCTGACGAAATGATAATCCCGACCGTTCTCTTCCCCCTTCCGCGGCGACCGCGTTGTGTGGGAGATGGAAAAATCCAGATTGGAGTCCCGGGCGAGCGCAGCCTGACACACGGTGGTCTTTCCCGTTCCCGAGGGCGCCGCCAGAACAAAGGGGATGCCGACTCGACCTGCCATCAATCCGTACTCCCAGCGGGTCGGTCGGGGTCGAAGCGAGCCGCGATGGTCTCCGGGTTGATGGCCGAGAGAATGATATGGTCGCTGTCCGTCACCAGGATCGATCGCGTACGGCGCCCCTCGGTGGCATCAATCAACTTGCCCGCCTCGCTGGCCTGCTCGCGTAGCCTGCGCATGGGAGAGGATTGCGGTGAAACAATGCTGACGACTCGAGAAGCCGCAATCAGGTTCCCATAGCCGATACTGATCATCGTGGAGACCGGGCTTGGAACGAACTCTATCTCCGGATCACTCGCGCGAGGACGTCCACTAGGCAATGTTCTGCACCTGCTCCCTGAGCTTCTCGAGCTGGGTTTTCAGTTCCACGACCTGATGGGCGATGGGCGCATCGTTGGCCTTGGAGCCGACGGTATTGGCCTCTCGACCCATTTCCTGGAGCAGGAAATCCAATCGGCGGCCGACCACCTGCCCGACCTCACACGTCCCGACCACATTCCTGAATTGGTCCACATGACTACGAAGACGTACGAGCTCTTCGCGGATATCGAGGCGATCCGTGAGGATCACCACTTCCTGGTGGAGCCGCGCAGAATCCAACGAACCCGTCTCTGACTGGAACTGATCCATCCGTTGCTTGAGCTTCTCCCGAGAAGACTCAAGAACCTCGCCCGACCTTGTTTCAAGCCAGTCCACCAACTCAACCACATGGTCCAGTGCGAGTGTGAATTCAGCGTTGAGCTTCTCGCCCTCTTCTTCTTGCATGGACTGCAGGGCCCGCAGTGCCTCATCGATCCCCCCACAAAGGGCTTCCTGGGCCCCATCCCCGGAGAGTTTTTCATCGACCTGGCGGATGACACCCGGCATCGAAAGTAGACGACCCATGTCCAGCTCAGCCGACATCTCGTGGGAAGCCGCGAGCTCGCGGGCCGCCTTCACGTATTGAGCGGCAAGGTCGGCATCAACCTCGAGCCGAACCGTACTGCCTGCCGCCTCCGTCAAGGCAACATTGAGATCCACCTTCCCACGTACCAATCTCTCCTGGGAGAAGGCCCTCGCCGCCGGCTCAAGAGCCTGGAGAACCTGAGGCAGACGGATCCGGAAATCCAGATGCCTGTGGTTTACACTTCTCGCTTCAATTTCAAAATGCTGGCCTTCCGCTTCGAAATGGGAACGACCAAACCCGGTCATACTGCGTATCATTCTTCCTCCCGGAAGGCGGCCACTGCCCTGGGCAGGCGGGACCGGATCTCTTCTCGACTGACGACGGCCGTACCCACTTTTTCCACGACCACACCCGCAGCCGCATTCGCGATGATGGCTGCGTCCTCCAGTGTGCCGCCAGAAAGACGGGATAGCCACAAGCTCGCCAGAGTGGTGTCCCCGGCCCCCTGGACATCGAAAACATCCCGCGACCAGGTCCGCACGTCACGAAATGGCTTGCCCGCCTCCTGGACCGCCATGCCCAACCGACCCTGGGTGACCGCAAAGTCGACCTCAGGCATCTCCCGGGCCAGCGCGGCCAGGACAGGGCCCGATTCCGGTGGCTCCCCGACCCGGATACCGGTGAGCGCTTCGGCCTCGGAAAGATTGGGTTTGATGAGATCGACGCCGCGAAACGCATCGAGACTTTCCTTGGGATCGGCCGCCATGGGAAGCGAGGCTTCTCCGAGCACTTCAATGCAGCGCTGGGACACCCCCGCCGAGAACAAGCCCTTCGCATAGTCGACAAACAGGACACCGTCGATCCCCGCCGCGACCGAAGAGACGGCTTCGATGACCTGGCCCGCTACGGAGATATCAAGAGGCTGGGTGCTCTCCCGATCAAAACGAAGCATCTGCTGGGAACGCGCCTGCACCCGTGTCTTGTGTGTCGTGGGCCTTGAGGCGTCAACGACCAGCCCTCGGGTATCCAGGCCTCCTTTTTCCGCCAGCGACTGGACCCGACGGCCGGCCTCATCATGGCCGATCACGCCCACCCAATCGCATTGCGCCCCCATGGCCAGGACGTTCATCGCCACATTGCCCGAGCCTCCCAGGACACTGTCTTCATCAGCGACATGAACAATCGGAACCGGGGCTTCTGCGCTCAAGCGATCCGACGACCCGGAGAGATATTCATCGAGCATCACGTCACCGACCACAAGAAGACGCTGCTGATCAAAACGATCCAGCAAGCCCAGCAGGCGTTCGAGAATCATGTCTTCCGAATCGACTTTCATGGCAACCCTGCTTCTACCCTTCCATTCCCTGCTTGACTGGCCGGAATTCCTCCCGACCTTCTTCCCTGACCTTGACCGATCCGTTCAGGACGAACTCCGATCCGAAGGCTCGCCGTTCCACCCCGCCAGCCCCTCCGATGCCGGCCGACCCCGCAGCTGCCAACCCAGCAGTCGCCACCGAGCCTTCACTCGCACACGAGCCCGACCCGAAAAAGCCGCCACCGGCAACTCGAAAAGGCCCGAAAGGACACCCCGGACGATACGGAGGAATAGCACGATCCGAGCCGAGCTTTCGCTGCGGTTTTTACGCAGGAATAGATCCAACGAGCGCTGGAATTCGATCCGCGTCCGAGCCGGCTCGCGGCGCTTGCTGCTCTCGCCGAGCAGATGGAGAGCCGGCGCATGGGGCACGAGAAGCACCTGCCATCCGTTTTCCCGCGCCTGCCAACACCAGTCGGTTTCCTCCAGGAAGAAGAAGTAGTCCTCAGGGAGCGGGCCGACGTCGTCGATCATGGCCCGGCGTACAAAAAGCACGGCGCCCCGCAGTGCCTCGACGGGAAGAAAACGAGGGCCCGCCAGGGCTCCAGATCGCTCGCGTGTAGAGTGGCCGATCTCTCGCAGGAAACGAGGAAGGAGTTCGTCCCACACTCCGGGAAAAGAATGAACAGAGCGCTGGACCCGGCCGTCCGGATGAAGAAGCCTCGGCCCTGCAATGCCGGCTTGCTCGCATGAGGACAACGCGTCCATGCAGGCTTCGAGGGTGGCGGCACCGACAAAAGCGTCACTGTTGAGCAGGAGGATGATACGCCCACTGGCCTTTTGCAATCCGGTATTCATCCCCGCCGCAAACCCCAGGTTGGCTTGATTTTCCTGGAGTGCGATCTCAGGAAAACGCACACGGAGCTCGGCTGGAGTTCCGTCGGTGGAACCGTTGTCCACGACAATCACTTCGCTCGACCAATCGCGACGACGGCGCACATCACGAAGCGCCACCTGGAGTTGAGTCAGACAAGCCAGGGTCAGGCTTCGGGTATTCCAGGTCAGGACAACCACCGAAAGGTCCGTCATGGGAGTCGGGGCTCCGCTTCGGTTTGTCGTTGCATCAGCAGTGTCTCAAGAGCCACCTTGGAAACAGACGCCGGGGGAATCCCGGAAAGGCACGGATGTCCCGCCAAGGGACATACTCTCTTGTAACAAGGGCGACACTCCAGACTGCGTTCGAAGACCTCGACGGCCTCCAGGTTCAGAGGCGTCTTTTCGGGGGTCGTGGAACCAAAGAAGATCAGACTCGGAATCCCGAAGGCAGCGGCGATATGGCGACAACCGGCATCATTGGCCACCAACAACCGGGACTTCCCGATCACGATCTTGAGTCCGGACAGATCCAGCCGCCCCCCCAGATCCAGGGCCGGAGACCGCATGGCACTCCTCACCGCCTCTGTCAGTGGAGACTCTTCCGCCGTCCCCACCAGAAGTACGCGTGCCCCCGCCCCCGCCAAGGCATCACCCACTTCAGCGAAGTGGGACGTCGGCCATCGCTTGGAAGAGCCATAACTGGCCCCCGGTGCCAACACGACCCAGGGCGCGTCGTCCATCGAAAATCCCATGCCCTCGAAAAGCCGTGCGAGCTCGGGATGATCCTCATGCGCCGTCGGCAGGGAAAGCGCGGTGCCCAGATCAGGACATCCAAGAGAACGCATCAAACCCAATACGTGCTCTTCCCGGGCGACCCAACGCTGATCCTGCTGTCGGGCGAGAGGCTCCACCGCTTCGTCCAGCAGCCAGCCACGACCGGGGTGGGTGTATCCGACGATGGTCCGTACGCCTGCCCACTTCATGAAAAGCGCCGAGGAGAAGGAATCCGGCAGACAGATTCCAAGATCGAAACGCTGCGAGGCCCGCCACCGCCGAGCCTCTGACATCAGGGCCAGACCACCCCGGTGATACGATTGGAGGGTTCTGATCTCGTCCACATCGGGCGATCCCTCAAGCAGGCCCTCCAGACCGGGTCGGACCTGAAGGGTGATGCGGGCTTTCGGAAAACCGGCCCGCAAGGATCTCAATCCCGGCGTCGCCATGACCAGATCTCCCAGCCAATTGGGTCCTCGCACGAGAATCTCGGAGATCGCGTCTTCACTCATGAGAGAGCCTCGCCCACCGACTGGGACCCGGACTGCTCGTTGACATCCTTCCACAGAATCTGGAGTTCCTGCCAGACAAGATCGACACTGAGCGGATCCATACAGTCCATCGAGTCAGATCTGCGACGATGAGGGCCGGATCCAGGTGGCACATACGCACGGCGCCAGAGGGTACCCGAATAGGGTTCGTTGTGGACGGGGTCCGTCGGACCCAGAAGCTGGAGAACCGGCGTCCCCAACAAAGACGCCATGTGAAGCGGACCGGTGTCGGCTCCGACGAAGACGCCACCCAAAGAGAGAAGCGCAGCCAGATCAGCCAGGGACCCGGTGGTCGGGCCCGTGACCGCGGCCCCCTCGGAGGCCTCCACGATTTCCTTCTGCAAAGCGCGCTCCGGCGCCAAAGGTCCCGACAAGACAAGGCATGCCCTGCCCGTGGTCTCTCTTGATCGAATGGCCAGTGCCGCAAAACGCTCGGGGGCCCAACGCTTGTGAGCGGCCGCCTCGCTTGTTCCGGGGTGAAGCAGGGTCGGCCGTTGCACCGAACCCAATGCGGACCGCATTCGTGACAAAGCCCGATCGGGCACCTTCATGATCGGGCCCGGCGGATCCACCCAGAGGCCCAACCCCTCCACCAGCCCCCGGTTCCGTTCGAAACGGCTGCAGTAGGGCCTGGGCAAAGGCACTCGGTGATGACTGAAGAGCCAGGAAAACTCCCTCGCCTGCGGCGACTCATACCCGACACGAAATTCCGAGCCGCTGAGTCCGGAAAGGAATCCACTCTTGAAAAGACCGTGAAAATCCAACACGCAGTCGAAGTCCTGAGCCCTCAGCTGCCTTCTCAACCGAAGCAGAGAGCCCGCAAAAGCACCGAGCCGGCCGCGACGGAAACTCTGGGAAATCTCCTCCCGGGGAAAGATCAGCACCTCATCGACGGCCGGACAGAGCTCCACCGCCCCCGCAGAACCCGCCTCCACCAGCCATGAAATCCGGGCCTGGGGTTGGCTCGCACGAAGAGCACAGACCGCAGGAAACGTACGGACGACATCACCCATTGCGCCCAGTCGGATCACAAGAATCCGGCGGGCAGAAAGAGAGTCGGTTCGAGCATGCAGGCGAGATGAAATGGCGAGCCTCTTGAGGGGTTGGAGGCGCAGATTGAGCGGGAGGGATATTCTACCTCCGCATGCGGCTTTCGCGAATTCTGATGCGCCAGATCGTCATTGAGACAAGCACCTATACGGTTCTTGCCTTCACCGCCGTGGTCCTGACCCTCCTGGGCCAGAATCTGATCCGGCGTATGGACGCACTGACTACCATCGGGCTGACTTCAGCCGACCTTCTCGTGGTGGTGGGCAGTCTCGTGGTGATGCTCACCCCGTACGCAGTTCCCATTGCCTTTCTCTTCGGCTGCCTGGTCTGCCTGCGTCGAATGGCCGCCGACGGCGAAATCCTGGCTATGCGCACAAACGGGATGGGATCCACCACCCTCCTGATCCCCACCATCGCACTCGGTCTGATCATCAGTCTCTTGTGCGGGTACCTCATGCTCTTCGCCGAGTTCGATTCTCGCCGTCAACTGGTCACCGTATTCAAACAAGCGGCCATCCGAGGGGGCGGGCTGGAAGCCGGCGCTTTCCGGAACCTGGGTCATAAAATCGTCTATGTCGATGACCACAACCGGGAAGGCGAGCTCGAAGGCGTCATGATTGTGGACTACTCGAACCCCGAGATGCTCATTCGCGTCTTCGCGGAAACCGGGATCGTCTCTTTCGACGACTCCACACAGCTCCTCCATTTCGAACTCCGAAATGGAGACGTCCAATTGCAACAGGCTGGCCAAGGCCGGGATAAATTCCGACGTCTGGCCTTTGAGGACTTTGACTTCCCCTACGACATCTCCCACCTGCTGGGAAGCGCCTTCGCACCCAATCGCCCACGTCAGATGAGCCTCGAAGAACTTGCGAATGTGATCGAGTTGGCCAAGAGGGAAAAGCTGGAAGATATCCATACCCTGCACGAAAACGATCCGTCCGAGTACGCCATCGAAAGGCAGAGGCGCTTCACACTCCCGCTGGTCCCTCTCCTCTTCGCCTTGATTGCCGTCCCGCTCGGCCAGAGGGTTTCCCGCGGAGGTCGAGCCTGGGGGGTCGTACTCTGCATTGCCGTCGTGGCCGTCTATTACGTGACGGTGATCGGCTCGGAATCCCTGGTACGAGCCGATTTCCTTCCCGCCCAGATCGCGCTCTGGATACCCAATGGGCTCCTGGCGACCCTGGCGACCGTCATGATCATCCGTGACGAAACGGCCGCGCCTCAATGACGATGCCCTCCTCTTTCCGCTCCGGCCGAAGCAAGAATGCATGGTGGATGGTGAATCACGAATTCGAGACCGCCCTTGAGGCGCTTGGCCTGAATCAACAGGAAACCCTTGAGCGCTGGATTGACTACGGCCAGGAAGCAACGCGAGCCAGCACGGGGCGAGGGCGGACACAACTCCTTGAACTGCCCGGTCGGGAGGAGAATCTGATCCTGCGCCGCACCCTCCACGGGGGAGTCCTGGGCCCTCTTTGGCGAGGGTACCTCGGAAGCTTCAAGCGAATCCAACGAGAGCTTGAAGTGACCTCTTCCCTTCAAAACGCGGGCGCGGCTGTACCCTGCCCTGCCCTCGGCATCGCGATTGCCTCCGGCCCGCTTTGGCGTGCGAGCATGGCCACGGTCTACATCCCGGCCACGGTAACGGCTCTCGACTTTCTCTCCGAAGCTCAAGGCGATGCCAAACGGATGCACCCCATGGCCTCGGCCGTTGGAGAGGCTCTGGGATACTTCCACGGTTGTGGAGGCCGGCATGCCGATCTCCACGCCGGAAACATCCTTGTGCGCGAAGAAGAAGAGCAGGCTCGAGCCTGGATCATCGATCTCGACAAAGCCGAATTCGATGGCTCACGAGGCGCAAGGCGACCGGCTGAACTGAAAAGACTGGCCCACTCCCTTGAGAAGAGGAACCGACTGGCCTCCGTGGACCGCGAAATCCGATCCTGCTTCCGAAACGCCTACGAAACGGGTCTCGAAGCCGGACTGGATCAAACGTCGCGCTAGCGCGTCTCCGAAGAGATTCGCGCGCGAACGGATTCGGAGAGCCAGTGTGCAAAATCGGATTCGGAATCAATCTCGATCTCAAGAACCCAGACCTCGGAATCTGCCAGCCAGGCTGGATCCAGCTTGACCGCATCCTTCTCCGTCACGATCCAAAGCGGCGCCGCGTCCGAAAGGCCCTCTACATCGGCGGGCTCGTATCGGTGGTGGTCGGCCAGAAAGCGTCGGGCGACGACACTGGCCCCCAGACCGGAAACCATCGAATCAAAAGAAGCGGGATAGGCTACTCCGCACAAAAGCCCCACCGAACGCCCCGCCAGACGGTCCACGGGGATCGACTCCCTGGTGGACAACGACCGCAGACACGAAACACGGCGCGATGCTTCAAACCACTTCGCATCCGAAGCATGAGCCCGAACACGGGCCTGATCCGCTTCTGGCAAAGGGCCATCCATCACCATCACCGCATCCGCCCGAGCAAGGCCGCTCAACCGTTCGCGCAAAGGGCCACGCGGAAGAACGTGGCCGTTACCCAGCCCCATTCCCCCGTCCAGGGTCACGATTTCCAGGTCACGGCACAGCCTGTGATGAGCGAGGCCGTCATCCAGCACGAGAATCTCCGTGCCGAACTCTTCCATGGCCCGCAGGCCCGCCAGGCCACGGTCCCGAGCCACCAGGACGGGCACGCCCGGCGCATGGGCCGCGAGAACACGGGGCTCATCCCCGGAAACCTCCGACGAAACCAGGAGTCTTCGACCATCTGAAACCACATGGACGCCTGCGTCTCGGGCAGCCCCGTACCCACGACTGGCCAAAGCCACCCGATACCCATCGGCCTGAAGAAGACAAGCGACTTGCGCCGCAACAGGGGTCTTTCCTGTCCCCCCCACCATGGGACTCCCCACGCTCACCACGCCGCAGCCAAGCCTGCGGCCCTTTCGACTTCCCGCGTAAGCCAGGGCGTGCAAGGCAGCGCCCGCTCCATAGACCCAGGAGGCCGCCTGGAGCGGAGCCAGTGCCCAGGACATGGCCAGCCCCGGCGAGCGACGATGAAAGAAGCCCGGTGTCTTCACGGAGTCTTCCCTTCCAGCAAAGACGAAAGCAAGGAAAGGCTCCGCTCAAGACTGCCCCTATGAGCCTCGATCATCCGAAGGCCGGCTTCGGCCGCGGGACTCGGCCCCTTTTGCCCCAGGGCTTCCACCGCCCAGGTAGCGAGCGACTGTCCATCATGAACCCGCTGACCCGCTCCGCTGCTCTCGAGCAATTCTGCGCTCTGTCGGACATTCTCGATGGAAGGTCCAAAAGAAACAGGCACGCCGTATTGCACTGGCTCAAGCAGATTGTGTCCGCCCTTCGCAATGAGCGTCCCCCCGACAAACGCGGCTTTCGCTCGGGCATAGCAGTGGGACAATTCTCCGAGGGTATCCAGGACCAGGACCTCTCCCGGCAACAAAGGGGAGGTTCCGGCATGACTCCTTCTCTTGGGCGTTCGACCCGCGCGCCGGACACTCTCGAGCATGGAGTCAACCCGATCCATGTGGCGGGGCGCAAGCACGAGCCCCACCTCAAGGCCCGCTTTCCCAGAGGCGTCCAACACATTCAGGACAGCCTCTTCTTCGCCCGAATGAATACTGCCCGCCACAAACAACGCACACTCGCCCAACATCACTTCGAGGTCCGGGTTCGCAGGAAGTGGTCCGCTCAGCGGCTCGAGCTTGAGATCTCCGGTCACTTCAACGCAATCCGGGCGCGCGCCAAGAGCCACGAAGCGTTCCGCATCTACTTGCGACCGCGCTCCGATCCGGTCGATCTGCGCGAGGCGACGCGCCCAGAACGGACGAATCTTCCTGTAGTTTTCAAAACTCCCATCGGACAGACGACCCGATACCACCGCGATCGGAACCTCATGGCGCGAACAGCCCGAAATCAAGAAGGGCCAGAGTTCGGTCTCCATCAGGACCAGGGCAACCGGGTCCAGTGTGGACACGACCCGATCCACCAGCCAGGGATGATCCAGCGGGGCCAGCGAACAATCCACACCGCCGACCAACTCCCTGAAGCGACGACAACCGGTGGGCGTAAAAAGGGACGCCGTCACCGGAAAGCCCATTTCCATGAGACCCGGATGGAGGCGAGCCATGAGGGCCGCCTCTCCCACACTGGCTCCATGGAGCCAGACTGCGCCCGTGGCGCTCTGGGTGCGTGAGCCCAACCTTTCAAGCAGACCTTCTCGCCAATCCGGTCGCACCGCCAGAGCCAATCCGCCCACCGGAAGAGCCAAGGCACCCAGAAGAGCGGCCCCACTATGCCGAAGCAGATTCAAGCATTTCCTCCACGATCCGGGCGACATTGTCTTCTGCCTGTTGACCCAGTGATTCACGAACGGCCGCAAACGCCCTCCGCTGGGCATCCCGCTCCGTCCCTTCCATCAGTGACGCAAGGGCTAGAGCCAGCGCGCCAGGCTTGGCCTCCTGCTGCAGATACTCGGGCACAATCGACTTCTGGGCGAGTAGATTCGGCATTGCGAGCCACGGAATACGAAGACTCCGTTTCAGCACTGCGGCTGTCAACGGGTGAGCGCGCCCCATCACGACCATGGGTGTATCCAACAAGAGAGCTTCCATGGTGACCGTCCCGGGCTTGACGAGAGCCACCTCTGAGGCGCGAAGCACGCAGAGCGTCTCGTCATCGACGAGTCTCACGTCCAACGCCGCGGGAAGACCGGCCTCCCGTACCAGGGTTTCCACCCGCTTCCGTTCAATCGGTGAAGCCAGCCCCAGAACGAATCGAACCGTCGGAATCCGCTCATGCAGGGCACGGGCTGCTTCCAACATGACCGGAAGATGGTATTCCACTTCGTTCCTACGACTCCCGGGCAGGAGTGCCACGCATGGGCCACCCTCTTCGACACCAATCCGTTCGCGCGCTTGCTCGGGCGAAGTCGACTCCAGGAAATCGTGAAGCGTATCCACCATGGGATGACCTACGAACTCAGCGCGAAGGGGCGTGTCCGCCCAGGCATCCACCTCGAAAGGATGAATGACAGCCAACCGATCCACTCGGGCGGCCAATTTCTTCTTCCGGCCCGGCCTCCAGGCCCAGACCTGGGGCGCCACGTAGTAGAGAATGGGCGTCTGGCCCTGTCTCTTGACCCTTCGCGAAAAGGGCAGATTGAAACCTCCTGAATCAATCAGGATCAGGAGATCGAACTCCTGCTCCGCCGCCGCAGTCATGCGCCGCCAGACGCGAACAATACTCCGGAGCCTTCCGGCAAGTTCAAGCAGTCCCCCGACGGCCAGATCGGACTGATCGGCCAGGATCTCCACACCGGTCTCCCGCATCCGGACCCCACCGAGGCCGGACACCTCGATATCCGGGATCCGCTCTCTCAGAACACGGACGAGTTGCGCCGCGTGTCGGTCACCGGAGGCATCCCCGGCCGAGATCAGGATTCTCCGCCTCACCCCAGCGGGTCGAAGTCAGGACCAGCACTGCTCATGCTGATCGCCTCATTGACGCGAATGGCAGTCCGAAGAGCACCCAGACCATTCAAGGCATCCACGGCGGGGCGTGTACGGGTCCGCATTGCATCGACAAAAGCGCGCAATTGAGTCAGCAGCGCATCGGATCGATTCACATCCATTTTATCGAAGCGAAGCGACTCGCCACTGGCCACAGAGGCCTCATCCCGGCTCGCCACGACGCCGGTCTGATTGAGGAAATCCGCGGAGAAATAGCCGTCGGGTTGGAAGAACCGGATCTTGCGCATCGGGTTCGGGGAGACACGACTGGCTGTCAAACTCGCCACACAGCCTCCGGGATAGACCAGACGCGCATTCGCCACATCGGCCGTCGAGGTCAAGACGGAAAGCCCTACGGCCTCGATCCGCTCCGGTTCTTCTCCGATCAATTGCTGGATGATGTCCAGATCATGGATCATCAGATCACGCACCACATCAATATCCGTAGAGCGCGCTGTAAATGGACCGACCCGATACGCCTCGATGAAATGCGGCTTTCGAAAATGTTTTTGGATTACACCCATGGCCGCGTTGAACCATTCAAGGTGACCCACCTGAAGGAGTCGCCCTCTCGCTTCAGCCAGGCGTAGGAGTTCCTCCGCCTCTTCAAGGCTCGACGCAATGGGCTTCTCCACCAATACATCGACACCGGCCTCAAGAGCATCCCGGACCACAGCCAGATGCTCTGTGGTCGGAACCGCAACAATCAGCCCATCCAGACCCGGCAGCATGTCCCCGACGCTTTCGAAGCCAGGAACAGCGAAACGCTCCGCGGCCCTTCGGACCTTCCGAGGATTGATGTCGGCCACACCGACCAGCTGAACTCCGAGATTCTCGGATTCCAGCTGCACCAGTTTTTCGGCGTGAAGCGGCCCCATATACCCCACACCTGCCACACCGAATCGGAGTTTCCTCACGACGTAAGCTTCCCTTCCGAGCCGACGAAAGCGGCTTCCTCAGATTGCCCTACCGCCCAGACCGCAGTCTGATTCAAATCCCCCTGCTCCACCATCTCTTCTCGATTCAGGACCACGGTGGCCCCGGCCTCGATGGCAAGAAGCGAGGGCGACTCCCCCTTTAGCGGCTCGAGGGTACGCGGACCCACGGCCGGCATATCAAAACGAGGATCCTGATCCCGGGCCGCCAGCTTGATGACCGTCAGGCCCCCTCCGGCACACTCGATGGCGCGCCGGATCGTGCGGTCCGTCCCTTCGGCCGCCTCCACGGCCACCACGGACTGGTCCTTGACGACAAGGCACTGACCAACGCCTGCCTCCGCCAGTTGACGCGCAATCGGCCAGCCATAGGCAAGGTCCGCGCGCTGGCGATCCGTGGGAAGGACTCGACCCAAGGCCCCTTCCTGCGCGATCAGATCGGGGGCATATTCCGTCTGCGGACGAAGAGAAAAACCTTCGCTTTCAAGCAAACCCGCGATGGCTTTCATGAGGGTCCGGTCACTTCGCCCCTCCAGATTCTGGAGAAATCCATCGGCACGCGCGTCCGTTTCCAGCGTGTCCTGCCGAGGACTCGTCAGGTGCGTTTTCTCGATCTTGCCCGCCAGGACCAGGGACTCGACTCCAGCCTCACGCAGATCCTGGAGAACCGCATCCACTTGACCCAGATGATGCCAATGACATTCCGAGGTGTACTCGGAGAGATCGGGCCGAGTCAGACCATGAAAGCCCACCGCATGGACTCGACAGCCCCTGCGAGAGGCCGCCGAAGCGATTTCCTGGGGAAAATAGCCGTCGCCTGCGATCAGACCCAATAGTTCTGACACCCGACTCTCTCCTCGCCCCAGATCCTGCCGCGAATCGACACGGCGCCAATCCTACACCATGTCGAGGGACGACTCTCGTCTCCAGCGAAGAAGCCCGACGGGCCGCTCAAGCCGACGGGTATGCGAGATCAGCGGCAAAAACCCCGCTCGGATTTCTGGAGAAAGCCCAGGAGGTGCTCGATTTCGGGATGCCCCGCACAGTCGGGGGTCAATTGCCTTGTGGCTTCTTCCAGCCTGAGCCCAGAGCGGAAAATCGTACGAAACGCTCGTTTGAGGGCCAATTGACGGTCTCCGCTCACCCCTCGGCGTCGCAGCCCGATGTCATTCAAGCCCACGAGCCGCGCCCGATCGCCCGCCACGAGTGTAAACGGGGGGGCATCCAAGGAGAGCTTGGCCCCCGAAGCCGCCATCACATTCTCACCCACCCGGCAGTGTTGATGGATACCGGTATAGGCTCCCAAGACCGCAAAATCTTCCACCACGACGTGGCCCGCAAGCCCGCTGAAACTGGCAATTTCGCAGTTCGAACCAATTCGACAATCATGGCCGACATGACTCGCGTTCATGAACAGGTTGTGATCGCCAATGAACGTGCAGCCTCCACCACCGACCGTGCCCAGACTGATGGTGACGTGCTCCCGGATCTCGTTCTCGCACCCGATTTCAAGACGCGTCGTCTCACCCACATGCTCTCGGTGTTGCGGCGCACATCCGAGGCACGCGTGAGACGAAATCCGGGTTCCTGAACCCACGCGGGTGCGACCACTCAGCACGGCGTGAGGTCCGACGACGACGCCCTGCCCCAACTCCACGCCCGCACCGACAACCGCAAAGGCTTCGACCCGTACGTCTGAAGCGAGTTCAGCAGCGGGATCGACCACAGCCGTGGGATGGATCTCAGCCACGCGGACCTACTTCTCTTTGTTGAATTGCTCGATCACGACATCCGTGATGTCCAGGGCTTCCTTGTAGTAGAGAACACCCGGTGCACCCCGGATCAGGATCAGCGAGAACCCCTGATCGCGCCCGACTTCATTGACTGTCAGCTGCAGCCTCTGCATCAGCGGCTCGACCAGACGCTGCCGATCCAATTGGAGGCGGTTCTCGAACTCGGATTGCTTGAGCTTCAGCTGGTTCTCGAGTTCGGTGATATCAAGCTGCATCTCTCGCAGCTTCTCGGGGCTGAGGACCACGCTCTTCTTCTGGTATTCCTCTCCCAGAGACTGATAGCGTTCCATCAGCGGCTTCATGTCGAGTTCCGCCTCGCGCATCTTCCGCTCAAGCTCCTCACGAGCCGCTTTGCCTTCGGCGGTCGCGCCAATCGCCTGGTCCAGGTCCACGAAACCGATCTTTGTATCTTCGGCCTGGGCCGTCATGCCCAAACCCAGAACCAGCATCATGATTACGGCTGCTCGCCAGATATTCCTAGTCACTTCCACTCTCCTTGAATTGTCACATTGCTCCCGACGCCCGAAATGGGCTCAGGAAAAAGGCAGACTCCTGAGATCACAGGCCAAATCCGCCCACAGAAAACTCGAAAACCGGACTTTCTTCGTACGACCTCGGATCCACCGGAAAACCAAGAACCAGCTGCAGGGGACCGAAGGGGGAGAACCAGAGAACTCCGCCGCCGTAACCGTAGCGCCACTGGGTCACATCGAACAAGTTCTGCCCCTCGTAGAAGGCATTACCGCCGTCCACGAAAACAACGCCCTGGAGGCCAATGGCCTCCGAGATACCGAATCTGTATTCAAAACTGGTGGAGATGAAGGAATTACCGCCCACCACATCCGTTTCGAAGATATCGGCAAAATCCTCTTCATTCTGGGTATTCAGCTGGTTACAGACGCCATTCCCGTTGCCCCCGGCGAATCCCTGATCATCACAGACCGCAAAGTATTGGCCCGTCGAGGAATCGTACTCCGCCCGGGTGCCCAGAGGGTGAAAGAGAGTGCCTTCGGGAAATTCCGTGCGCCGGAGCATGGCCCTTCGAGGGCCCACCGACCGGGCCCGATAGCCACGAAGCTGGAAGGGCCCGATGCCGCCGATGAAA
>NZGT01000024.1 GCA_002691025.1 Spirochaeta sp.
AACAGGGTCGACACTCACGTTTCCGACATGGGTGTCGACCCTATCAGCCCTCCCCTCCAGCGCCTCCTGCAGAGTCGCCCCCTGCAATCGCCTATCGGGCCGAGCCAGGACAGGTCCCCAAGATGCTCCGGTGATCATCTCAGGCTGGAAACCGGGCCGGGGGCTTCCAGATTTTTCGCGCAGCTCTCAGCGAGAGGTTCAACAAGGTCGCCTTGGCACTTTGAACAACCGTATCGCACCCTTGGCTGTTGAGGGGTTGATGTTCTGGCCCTTCTGCTTCATGTGGATCTTCCCTTTTGACTCAAGGCGACGCGCAGCACATCGAGCTGGCTCTAGCAGGCTTTTCCAGCCACGAGGGTCCAGTTCCCTGGCCGCCTCGCTTGGGCATACGGAGCCACCCCTGGGCTCGCTCTCCAGGAGTTCGAGGATCTTGTTTTCCAGCGCCTGATCGATTTTTCGAATCTTTCGTCGTCGACAGGCCGCTGAGCAGTATTTGACCTGATCCCAGTTCCTCCCCCAGGACTTACGCCAGGTCATCGTTCGGCCGCAAGACAGACAGACCTTGTCATCTGACTCTCGAATCATGGTTGATGAACCTTCCTGGACCAGGCGCTGAAGGACCGGACAGAACCCAGGACGGGGTGACAGAGCCAGGGCCAGGGATGGGTCCGAACAGGTTTCAGGCGCTCGGCATGCTTTTGAAATCCGGGCACAGGCGCGTGGGTCACGGCCAGGGGAAGGCCTTTGAGTTCTACAGAAGGACTACCCAGGCGGATTTCAACGCTTCGAATCTGTGCCATTTCTGCCAAGGCTTCGAGAATAAAGACGTACCTCTTGCTTGTGAGTCGAAGCTTGGCGAGCAGAGGCTCGTCAAAAACGAAGATCACGGGGAGGTCTGGGTACGCGCTGAGAGCGGGGTCTTGATCGCCAAGGGATTCAGCCGTGAGCCAGACCGCCTTGGGGACACCCTCGTCTCGGACGCTCGTGGGGCCAAAAAGTTCCAGGTTCTTCGGCGGGGAAAGGCTTTTGAATCCAGACAAAGTCGGCCTTTCTTCCAATGGGCATCTTTTCTGATAAGCGCATTTCTCGCAGAGGCCGGGCGCTCGTTTCTCGACCTGCCACCGACTGAATCCGTAAGGTCTCGAGGAGCCCACCCCGCTTGTCCATTGCCAGCCCAGTCGATTCGCAGCCCTCGAACCATCAAGCAGATGCTTGAAAAAGAGATCCTCTCCTTCCGTCCACACCTGCTTGTTGCGAACCGACCAATCACTGGCCAGCCACATTCGAGTCTGGTTGACGATCCAGCCGTGTGTTTCCAGTTCCGTCACGGCTTCATCAAGGCAAGAGAGCGTTCGATCCCACCCGGATCCAGTCCGAAGGTCGACGGGCTGCTGCCGGAGGGCTGACTTTGTCTGCTCGCCCAGGCTGGCGTACCAATGACGGGCATATTCCTGCCACAGCAACTCGTCCCTGAATTTTCCTACATCTCGCTCAGGCCCGCCCTCAACGGCGTCCCACACCTCCCTCAACTGAAGGAGGCCGTGGCGTATATAGGGAGAAAGCCGGGAAGCTGCGCGCCTTTCGACAGGAAAGACCTCGTTGCGATTCCGTGAATATCCGCGAACGCAAAAGGTCTGCAGGGCGAGATTGGCGGCCCTCTGGCCTCCACGGATCGAAGGAGAACCCATCGCTGAGCCGTCCACGAGATGACCCAGATGGAGATCGACAAATTCCTCGATTGAGGCCCTATCTGCGGCGGGAACGGGAATTTTGACCACCATCTGACTATGGCCGAAAAACGGCAGGCAACAAATTCCAGCGATGAGCAGCAGCGATCTTCCTCACCCAAGCCTCCACGGAAGGCGGAAACCTTTGTCTTCGGCAGGCCCGGGTGGGTCAGGGTCGTTGGCGACGGGGCCGGGATGGTCCGGTTCGCGCCTTCCGGGGCCGGCGATCGAAGGTCCGCGTGGAGCGGTTTGCCTTTGTGCAGATCCGCCAAAGGCCGGGTTCGCGTCGTAGTTGACGGCTCAGCGAGTCACTTTTATCTTCCGCCCGCGGGCACAAGGGGAAGAGCCTGAAAATAATCATTCTGCAATCATTTTGGAGAACCACATGCTTACGGACAACGAAATCAAAGAACTTGTGAGTGATTATGGAGCGCGTGTAAATGAAGGCAGAACAATCAAGCAGATCATTGGTGACAATGAAATCACCAAGCTCGCCGGCGCTACTGTGTTGGACGGAAAAGTATCGGATTCCGTTTTTAGTGACAGTCTGAAAACAAGAGACGGCGTACCTATTCGTTTGATGTTTCGCGGGAACCGTATCTCCACCCACGACGTCAACCGAGGCGCCATCCCTTTCAAAGATCAGGTTCTGGCCCAGAACCATGACCACATGCTCAACCTTGTAAAAGACACCCTGGGGTCATCCCAGTTCGCGGTGGAGGGATTGCAGCCGTCCTCGACGGTCATTCCCGCCGAAAACTTGAACCTGCTGATGGTTGAAAATGTCATGCGTATGTACATGGCCGAAAGTTCGACATCGACTTCCTTGTTTCAGCACTGGCTCAAAGCAAAGGAAGAGGGGTTGTCTGAATTCGAGTATGCGGGGCATGAAATTCACGTCGCTTCGCTCAGCCCCAATGGCAAACTCCCCTACCTCATGGACACTCCCTCCACCAAGGAGAAAGTCGATCGAACCATCGACCCCGCCTATCTGATCGAGAATGGAGTATGCACGTCGGGCCAGTACCAGCATCTTCGCAATGCATCGATCATGGCTTTCGGCATCGTTTCACAATATCTACGCGAAAAGGGCATGGTTCTGGTCGACACCAAGACCGAGCACGGTGTCAACACGAAAAACGAGATCGTGGCAGCGGATGAACTCTATACGATGGATTCGTCCCGTTTCTGGAAGCTGAATGATGGCGGCTCGGTGATGGAACGAGATGGTAAACCGGTTTCCTTTTCAAAAGAATTTGCTCGTGGCATGGTCAAGAATGCAGAGATGCAGTTCTCAACAGAGCAAAGCAATGAAATCGCCGTTCGCTACATCGATGGTTTGCAGCGTCTGACCGGCAAGTCTTTTGAACCGGACCTGCGCCCACGCGATCAACGCATCATTGAGTCGGCGCACTTGATCCTGGAAGCTCTGACATAGTCGCTCTCCAGACATGAACGAGACAGAACGAGCGAGCGGTGGAATCCACGCCATTACAAATTGAGGAAGCAGCCTGGAGGCTCGGCATCCGGCATACCGGCCCAGAACCCGGCCCCTCAGGCGTAGGATTCAGCGAGCAGTTTCTCGTAGAGGTCGAGCTCGAGTCGCTTGCAGATACGGGCCTGTTCATCGGGCTTAAACAGTTCGCCAAATCGGAGCTTCGCCGCGACAACAGGTCCATGGGCTCCTTTGAGCCAGGGCCTTTCCTCGGGCGCAACGTACTCGGCGACGTCTGCTCGGGGCGAGAGCATCCTGGAGTCAAAATCGAATTGCGCCTCTCCGCAAATCCGACGTAGTTCTCCCTCGGTATCAGCCACCAACTGCTCGTAGGAGATAATAGTATGATTCGCCTGATCGGCGTATCGAGCAGACGTGCGAATCGCCCGATTCCAGCGTCGTGTGCTGTGCCGGTAGGACTCCTGATTCCGGAAGATCGTCGGGTAATTCCGTGCGCGCCTCCGAATCGAGGCAACGACTTCTCGTCCGTCCCGGAGGACATGGACAAAATGGGCGTCTGGCAGGTGACGCTGAATCAAGTCGATGTAGTCAAGGTGACTGGGCGTTTTCTCAACCCAGATCCCCTTGCCGGCGTCAAGGGTATGCCGGTCGAGCATTTCGCGAAAGCAATCAATCGCAGCGCTCGGACCCATGAAGCGTCCCGGTTCAAAAGGGCCTGAGGCGCACTCGCCAATTTCCTCTTGCACCCTGGCAAGGGCAACTCGGGTAGGAGCCATGGGAACGCCAGCCCGCAACAAAGAGCCGAGAACCCCCCCCGCGAGTCGATCGAAAAAGAAAGTTTCGGGAAAAGCCAGAATATTGGGATGCGAACCCAGCAGCACCTGCAAAAGAGTCGAGCCACAGCGACCACTGCCGACGACGAACATTCTTTTTTCAATATCCGGGGGCTTTTCGGGCATAGGGCTAAAGCTTACTACTTTCTAAGCAAAGAAAGAAGCCTACCTGGAACGACAGGGAGTCACAGAGAGGCCCTGGCGCACCATCCGGGGCCATGACCACTCCGGGCCTTTCGCGCCCCTCCCCTGCTTTGGCTGCCGCAATCCGACACTAGACCGGACAACTCACCCAAAGAAGGACGTTCTCGACCGCCTTGAAAGCGATGACACCACAGACGCGACCCCGGCCAAGGAGCGTACGGATCAATCTGGCCGACCTGATCTACGACTGCGGCCACCCTTCATCCCTGAGTCGAAATCAAGCCTACGCGGACACCGCCGATCATTGGGCAGACACCCCAGTACTCCGCTCAGGCGTCCGCTAGACCGTTGTGGCCGGCGCCGATTACGATGACATCTGCATCACTCATGAGGGTCGCTCTCCCGGATTGAAGGACTGACGAAGTGGGCTGAGACTTCCTGATTCAGCGGACCCATCCTAACTGATCGGTTCGGAACCAAGCAATCGTCAACAGAAGCAATCCTTGAGTGCCAGATTCGGTCTTGATGGAAGGCCACCAAAAGCTTCTCGTCGAATTGAGCGCATCTTCGGCTCTTTATTGAGCGTTCCCATGTAGCCCAAGACCGGCAAAGGAAGAAATCCCTTTATGCCCTATCCTGTCGCGACCCTTTCCCGCTATCTCCAGAGAAGGTACGGCGCGACGCCATGAAAACTCAGGAACTATCAGGCAAACGCGTCCTGAATGGCACCGTTCAAGGGCTTGCTACCGCGGTCATAGAGTTCGCCGTCAGTCTGGCACTGGCTCGAGCGATGAAATTCGAGGCCTACGGAGAATATTCCGCGGCCCTGGGAGTCCTCTGGATCACCTCCATCCTGGCTTCGATCGGCATGGGACAGGTCGCGACCAAGATCTACCGAGATACCTCGGACAAGCAGAATCATCTCAAGGCTCGCGGACTCCGAATGGCGGGGCCAGCCCTGATCGTGATCGTATCGACGATCACCTACGCAACCCTGGTGGGATCCCACGCACTCATCCATGACGAGACGGCCGTGAAGTTGGCGAGCTTTGCCGCAGTCCTTTCACTGCTTCCCATGGTCTGCTTGAGAAGTTTTTTCCGGGCGAGCGGCGCTGCGCATGGCTCAGCTGTTACCGCAAACGCGCTCAATGGGTGGATCGCCAGACTTCTCTTTCTTCTTGTCCTCGGAGCCGCGATCTACATCTGGGGTCATCCGATGCCTCTACTGGGAGTCGCTGCCGCGAGAGCCACCAGCTCCATCCTCGTCCTGTTTTCATTGTGGCTACTCTTGATTCGGGTGGAACCGGGATACCTCCATACCGGGAAGCGGCGTTACGAAATTGGAAGCTGGGTCAAAGTGGGCATCACTTTCTCCATGGCTTCCCTGGGCTTGACCATCATCGACAACGCGGGCGTTGTCGTTCTAGGCTGGGTCAACTCCAATGCTGGAGCCACAGCGCGCCTTGCGGCCGCCTCTGCCATGGGCACAGTCATTCTCAGGACGGCCATGAACGTCCGAAACATCTTCACACCGGCTTTGGTCGAAGTGATCTCAAAACGGGATCCAGTGGCCGTGCGAAGAATCTTCCGAATCTGGTTCCTTCGGGTTTCGATGCTCTTGGTTCCCATCGCCGCCACCCTGATCGCATTTGCCCCCTGGTTTCTTGCACTCTTCGGCAAACAATTCGAAGACGCCTACTGGACATTCATCGTATACGTCTGCAACTACCTTGTCGGGTCGCTCAATCTCCTCTTCATCATCCTCTACCAGTACATGGGCCACGCAAAGAGAGCAATGTTGATCATGATGAGTGCCGCGGTGCTCGGAGTGATTGGAATGATCGTCCTGGGCAGGATCTGGCTCGACCTCGGAGTCGCCATCGCGGTGACGATCTCTCTCAACGGGGCCGTGCTCCTGATGGCGTGGCTCGGGTGGAGAGAGCTTCGGGGGTGGGAGCCTCTTGACGAAAGCAAAGCCCCTCCGACTTCCGTATCCGTCTAACCGTGCAAGGCAGACTCAAAGGCAAGGTGGCCTCATGAGCATCAAAAACCGGAAGTCGCTTCAGATCGGGTGGTCGACCCTGGTTTGCCTGGCCCTCTTCGTGCGGGTCGGATGGGCTGGCGCTCCCAAAGCCGAAACTGCGAGTGTGCCGTCGCGAGCTGTACAAGCGGTCAACTTCACAGCGTTCGCCCAGTTCCGACTTGCCCGAGAGAACCGGCCCCTCGGCCTGGATACGGAGACGTGGAAAGAAGGCCTCTTCGGAGGTTGGGTTACGATCCCCCTCGGCAATCACTTTGGAATTCGGCTCGCCTTGGATGGTGGCATTGATGCGGTCTCTCCCGAAAAAGGAAGGCGATCCTTCTCGCTTCTCAATACGGGCGGCGATCTCTTCATACGCAACCCCAGCAAAGGGTACGTGCAACTGGGATACCGCTGGAACGGATCCTGGTGGAACAGCCAAGGTGAGTCGCAGACCTCAGACTTCGCCTCCTCCGAGCATCAACTATCCTACGAGATGGGCTTGTTTCTTGGAGATTACGATCTTGATTTCGGTATCGAGTACCTTCGTGTCAGCGGCGAAGGGACGGCGACACTCCTTCCAAACGGAGGCTTCCAGAACTCCTATTCGCTTCCCAGCAACGGCTTTCGACTGTGGGGTGAATCGCACTGGTACGCTGCGAACTCCCTATCTCTCAGCTTCGACGCGGAGTGGGGGCGTCGGGGAGTGGCAATTTCCCCTGACGATTCCCTGAATGCCCATCTCGAGAGGTTCCGGGCTCGACTCAGCGCCTATTGGCAACCCCCGTTCGCAAGCCTGGTATCCGGCGCAACCGTCGGCCTCTCGGTGGGCCTCGGTTATGACACAAAGCCCGCGGTACACGGCAGCATGATCTTGCCTCCCGGGTCGGATGTTTCGCCCACGGAAAATACACTGAAAAACGCCTACTCGTTCACGTACGGCTTCCGCCTGGGCGTGACGGTCTACTTCCCCGGCACTTCTTCCCTGAAGGAGCGCGCGCGTCAGCACCAATGAGTCCAAGCACGCACGCACATTGACCCCTTCAAGGAGGACTATGAAGTTCCTATTGGTCTCGTACGCATTCATGGCCTCCGAATCTGTCACGTACCGTCCGTAATTGTCTTTGGCGCCGCCATCTGGACGCCTCGCAACCAGACCCACAAGCCCGGAGCCAACCCGCAGAGCGGTGGCGGACTCGGGAACCGGCGCCCACGTATGAACGCGGGCACCTTGAAGCGCCAAACGAAACAATCGGGGCTTCCTAGGATCGGGTGACCGGCGCTAGACGACCCAGGAGGAGCGGATTCTCCATTTCCTCTCGGAACAAGGCGCCGAGAATTTCAGCTCCATCCACCAGTCTTGGCGCGGGACGGCTGAAGTAGCCACCGGCATCCGCCGCGAAAAAGTGATTCTCGCGCAAAGCTCGGATGCTGCGGGCGCGCGGATCTTCAAGGAGTTGGGCAGCGACTTCCAGGTTCTCATCGAGTCCAAACCCACAGGCGATCGATACGATCAGGTCGGGGTCCGCCTCGGCGATCTCCTCAAGAGGAACGGCTCGACTGGCCTCGCCGGCCTGACTCAGAACCGGGATACCGCCGGCGGCCGCGATTTGTTCTGGCACCCAATGACCGGCTGTCCAGGGCGGTTCGGGCCACTCCAGAAGGAATGCGCGCGGTGGACGAGAGGGCTGCGGAATGCTGGTCCAGCGTGTTTCGAGATTCTCGATCAGTCGGGTACTGGCCGCCGATCGGTCAATGGCCTCGCCGACGGTGCGCAGGTCGCGACAGACGCCCGCAAAGTCGGTGGCTTCCAAAGACAGGATCGGCGCCGTGCAACTCTCGGCCAGCGGTGCAAGCGCAAGGCCTTGGGCGATGGTCTCCGGGGTGACAGCACAAACAGAGCAGAGCCCCTGGGTGAGGATCAGATCCGGCTTCAGCGCCGCGAGTCGAGCCCCGTCCACGAGGTAGAGCGGCCGGTCTTCCAACTTGGCGGCGGCCACGGCGGAATCAATCTCGGCCGGGCTCAGACCGGCGGCGAGAATACTGGAGGTGAGTTTCGGTAGGGATTGCACCCCATCGGGGTAATCGCACTCATGGCTGATGCCGACGAGTTGCTCGGCCGCGCCAAGCGCCGCGGTCAATTCGGTTGCCGAGGGAAGCAGGCTCACGATCCGTAGCGAGGACACCGGGGCCAATCAAGGCCCCTGTCGTCGCGGCCAAGGAATCAGCGCAGGCGTTCGCGAAGCGTAGTCCTTGAAGCCCGCTCGGCGTTCGCGGCTGCGCTCGTCGAGGGTGGGAATGCTGAAGGTCACGAACATCACCGTGATCGTGAGAGCCCCGACCCCCGTCCACCAGGCGGACGGCGTGGCAGCCAGGGCGAAGAGCCAGAGCGAGACCCAGAAGCCGATCTCACCAAAGTAGTTGGGATGGCGCGAAAGGCGCCAGAGCCCGCGATCCATCACTTCACCCGGCGCTTTCCGTTCGGCGAAGATCTTCATCTGCTCGTCCGCGACAAGCTCGATGGTGGTCGCGCCCACTCCGACGATGAGCGCGATGGCGTCGAGCACGCCCAGCCCCGGTCCGCCCTGGGTCATGGCCGCATGGAGAGGCAGGAGTCCAACGTAGACGAGAAAGGTTTGCGAGATGATGACGGCAACCAGCCGCACCGCCCAGACCGGAAGCGGCCAGCGCGACGCCAGCAAACCGAACCGCCAGTCTTCATGATGGAGCCCCGGCCAATCGCGCCACCAGTTCAGGGTGAGCCTTGTGCCCCAGAACCCGGTGACCACGAGCACGGCCGTCTGCCGCGCATTGAGGGGGCCGCCTTCCGCCACACCGAAGGCCATCCAGAGGGCGGCCAGCGGAGGCATCACGCTCCACCAGGCGTCGAACACGGAGCCATTGTCGAGCTTCACGATGAGTGCAAAGGCCACTCCCGCCGAGACGGCGAGACCGACTCCCAACGTGATCTGAGGAGAAGACGGCCAGAGCCACCAACTGGCCAGGGCAGAGGGGATGATCAACGCGTAGGCACGCAGGATGGTGCGGCGCGACGCCTTCAAGTCGGAGGTTTCAGTCATGGCCGTGGGCGCCTCGAATCTCGCAGCCGTCTATGGATCAGCGGACCGACTGGCGGCGTGTGCAGTCAGAAAGGAACTTGCCGCTCAAACGGGTTCCTCGCTGACCCGGGAATGTACACCGAAACACGCTGAATGGGCTATGAAGACCCTGCCTTGTTACGGCCCTGGAATCGGGTATTTGATGACCTCGATCGAACAAGCCTGCTCCGACGGTGTGGCTTGTTGCCAAGCGCAGTAAGGCTGCCGTCTGCAGAAGTTCTCGCCCTCATGAGAGTATGAAGTGCAGGTCCTCAGAGCCTCGAAATTGTGTGGATTGTTTACGCTTTGGCAATACAATTCAACCTTGTTGGTGTCTTCGTCTACAAAAGCCTCCATTTTGCCCTCGCAGCCGCAATAGGATTTGCACTCACGGTCAATAAACCGGTTCCAATGAGTCACTCTGTGCTCTTTCCTGACCTCGTCCGTTCGGTACGGAGGCGCCGACACTGCGCAAGAATTATCATCCACAGAGAACAAGGCTACGTTCCAAGCGCAGGTATGTCGGGAGCCACCCCCCCCGCACAGGCTTGCGGCGACATTGGGATTTCCGTCCTTGCTTTTGCTCATACAGGTTGATTTTGCAGTCATGGAATTGATATGACCTGATTCGCAAAACTTCTCTCCCCGGTAGCTGGTCTCCTTTCCGTCGAAACACCCACAAAAGGACTGGCAGCTATTGTCGCCCGCTGGCAACGTCGCGACGTCGACGTGCCGAATTCCGAGCGTGGAGTCAATGAACAGATGAGAATCCGAATCGCATTCCAAAGCACTCGGTAGAGCCTGATCACCCACGGTCTCCACCGTATAGGTCAAATCGGTCCCTTCCAGGCTGGGCTCCATCAATTCCACGACGTAGTTCACCGTCTCATTGTCGACCTCGCAGCTGAATTCGGCATTGGGCGGGTCGTTGGCAAATGAGTCCCCACCATCTCCCCAAGCCAGGACGAAGTCTTCGGTCCGCATCTGCCCGGCATCCCGATAGGGACGGTCCGTAAACCAACCGGTCTTGGGACTCGCATCCGTAATCGTGAGGCTGCTTCCTGAAAGCGTCCCGCCGGTGCCATTTTGCACAAAAAGATACGAGCGGGCCGGCGTCCCCCCGGCTTCGGTGGCGGCCGCTTCCGCGTACGTGGCCGTGCGGTCCGCAATCTCGGGTATATACGGAGTGCACTGCTCTTCCCCGAAACGATCCTGGGCTCGGGCCACCTGGGTGTCGAACTTATCGCCACATCGCATCTGCTGAGCAAAGTGCCGGTCTTCATGGCCCTTCTTGGCAAACTTCGCATTCGCCTTCAAGAGGCACTGGCTGTAGCTCCCCGCCGCCTTGTCGATGGCCGCTTCGCAACGAGGAGAAACACCGTCCCTACTCGGCGTGGTCCCTCCGGCCGAGAACACCGGTGAAGCCAGAAGAAGAAGAGCAGAGAAGAGCAGAGCCAAGAGAAAAAAACGTACCTGCATTAGAGGATCTCCAAGTTAAAGCGTGAAGCCCTATTGTCTCATAGGTTTATTGGATCGCATATAAGGTGCGCGCACCTTATCCGGAAACGCGCATGGATGGCCTGTTTTTCCAAGAGTTGAATAGCCAGAACGGAAAAGCCCCATTACCCTGTCTCTCGTGAACACGAGCGCACGCGATCGCGGCTTAGGACTACTTTTCTTGGCGGCGTTTCCTCTTTACGGGGTTGGCAGCGCGCTGCTGGTGACGAAGTCGGCCGGCCTGGGCCTCACGCTGGTGCTGGCCAATTCCCTCGTCGTGTTGGCCATCGGTCGAATCCTTCATGCGATAGTGCTGCCCTACGCCAGAGTCGTGGCCCACCTCTATCTGGCTGCGCGAATCCTGGAGGCGCTGCTTCTCGGAGTCTCCGGTGGCCTTGTCTATCAGGCCGGCATCGCCGACGCCGGCGCTCCTTACTATCGAATCGCCATGATCATCCTGGGGATTGCCAGCCTGCCCCTGTTGGGGGTCCTGATGCGAGTCGGTCGAATGCCGGCGTGGCTCAGCTGGTTCGGAATCGTGGGCTACTCGGTCTTCGTCTTGGGCATCGTGGCAGATGGCTTTGGAGCTGTTGGTTTCGGACTCTTCCTGGTGATTCCTGGCGCGCTATTCGAGGTGACCTTTGCTGTCTGGCTCATCGTCCGGGGGTTTGCACGCGAACCCCAAGAGCCCACAGAACCCAGCGATCCTCAGCTGCCGTGATGCTTCGCATAACAGGAAGTTCAACGGCCCACGGCGCCTGTCTTCGAAGGGAGATTCCTCGGACCGCTGAGAGTAGACCGGGGCGGGCGGATAAGAATTTCAAAGGCCCGTTCTCCAACCTGGGCCATGTCCGGGTCAGGATAAAGAGGGGGGCAAAGGGGCTCCCCAACGAGGCCGAGCAGGAAGACGGTTGTGGGTGCAGGCACAGCGACCATGCTCGCTGCTTCACGCCAGGCAGGATTCGAACCTGCGACCTACGGCTCAGGAGGCCGTTGCCAAGGTTTCCAAGCGACCATCCACGACCAATGATCGGGAATCTCGGCAGAAGACTCAGGTCGGGTAAGGGCGTGGGTCGGCGCAGGGATCCGCACAAAACTTCTTGGCGGACGGCCAGTATGGTTATTTCGGTTTTGGGGATCGTTTTTAAGGCTCGGTCAAGAGGTCGGAAGTGGAAAAGTTAGTCGTGAGCCCGTGTGTCCACGAGAACTCACCCCACCAATACGTACAAAAGGCCTGTGATTCCGTCGGTGAAACATCGACC
>NZGT01000025.1 GCA_002691025.1 Spirochaeta sp.
CGATCAATATGAAAAGTTGGGCTACTTCATGCGCGAGTCCGTCTTCAGCGAAGCCGAACTGGAGGGATTTCGAGCCGCCGCGGAAGAAGTTCATCAACGCGTACTGCAAGCCGCTGAAGAGTCGGATGCGGCGCCCGTCGAGCAGGTCGACAACCAGAAATATCAGGAGATTCTGGGCTCGACCATCAAGTGGGAGTGGGACAACGATCTACGGGCTGTCCGCTCCATGGAACCGGTCTTCCAGATCGATGAACGCTTCTCAGACCTGATCGATGATCCCCGGATGTGGGGACCCTGCGCGGAGCTGACGGGCTGCGAACGCCTCTCCCTCTTCAGTGACAAACTCAACGTGAAGCGTCCGGGTGGAGCCCCCTTCCCTTTCCATCAAGAAGGACCCTACTGGGCCTATGGCGCGGAAGATCTGGAGAGAGTCGTCACCTTGATCCTCTACCTCGATGACGCCACCGTGGACAATGGCTGCCTCTGGGTGATCCCCGGCAGCCATCAGTATGGCGCTCTCGATTCACTTGAGGATCGAGGCACACTCGGCCGACTCTATACAGACATTGACCGCCTGGATGAGAAACCCGTTCCTGTGGCCCTGCCGGCGGGCTCCGTCGCCTTCTTCCATCGCGACATCGTCCATGGCTCACAGACCAACCGCACCGAACAGAATCGGCGTGCCTACCTGCTGGCCTACCAGCCTGAGGGACTCAAGCAGTGGCGCAACGGCGAACGCCGAGACATCGCCGTCCGCTGATCGATCGGTCCGGACCCTGCGCGTTCAAGAGCCCGCGGTCCGCGCTCTGAGCCATCCCCACGGCCTCAGCCCGACCCCGAAGCGGGGGTTTTGGGAAGCCTGAACCTCAGCCGGCGCCCCCAACACACAATTCCGCTTTTATTTCATTGACTTATGCTCAGCTTTATTAGAAACTAACGCTAGTTAGTAAGAAAGAAGACATGACAGAAGCCCCCATCTCGACCCAAGACACCCCCGAGCCGGCTGCTCGCCGGCGAAGTCCCGACACCGCCGAGCGTATACTCGACGCCGCCGAAGAATATTTCGGCCGCAAGGGCTACGCGGGGACGACCCTACGCGATGTGGCCGACCAGGTTGGAATTCGCATTCCCAGCCTCTACAACCACTTCCCCAACAAGGCGGCACTCTATTCCGCGGTCCTCGAGCGAGGAATCTCCCCGGTACTCGCCCTGCTCTCCCGGTCCATACAAGGCGACGAAACGGAACCCACAGAGGCGATGGACCCGAAAGCCACGGTGCGCGCCGTCATGCAGTGGCTCGCCCTCAGGCCAAGTCTCCCTCGCCTGATTCAATATGAGCTTCTCGCGGGCGGCGAACAACTGGCTCCCCTGCTCTCCGACTGGCTGGAACCCGCCATGAATCAGGGCCTGGCCATGATGGAAACGACGCCCGGTGTGGAGCGTTGGCGCAGCCAGGAAATCCCTTTTCTCGTGATGGCCCTCTTCAATATCGTCATTGGCCACTTCACGACATCCGCACTGACCCAGAGTCTGAGCCCGACCCCGCCTCTTTCCGAAGAAGGCATCGAAGCCGCAGCCCATCTCTACGGCCAACTCGTTGAAGCTCTTTTGCAAGATGCTCCAACTTCTCCCCAAACGAACGAATAAGGAACCTCCCCATGAGCGCAGCTATCTCCTACCTCACCGCAAGTAACTGGGACCACACCATCTGGGATCATCTTCGTGGATTGCAAGATCACGACCCGGTTCACTGGTCTGAATCCGACAACGTGTGGGTGGTCACCCGCTACGAAGACGTGGTCGCGGTCTCCAAGAATCAGGAGATCTTCACCTCTGGAGAGGGCGTTCGTCCGGGTATGCCCGGCAAGATCGGTCTGATCGATGAGCACGAACCGCGGCACGGAGCCTTGCGCAAGCTGATCAACAGGGGGTTTACGCCTCGCATGGTCGCTGTTCTCGAAAAAGCCTTCCACCGCATCACATCGGAAGCCATCGATGAAATCGCCAAGCAGGGACACTGCGACTTCGTCCACGACATCGCCGTTCCGCTCCCTCTCCTGCTCATCGCCGAGATGATGGGAATCCACAAGAAGGACCGACACCGGTTCCACCAATGGTCGGATGCCATGATTGCCGGCGACGGGAATTTCGACAAACCCGAGATCATGGCCGCCTCGGCGAAAGCCTTCATCGAGTATTCACACTACCTCACAGACGTGATCGAAGAGCGAAGACACAACCCCCAGGATGATCTGGTGAGCATCCTGGTGGGAGCCAAAGACGAAGGTGTGTTGGAGACCTTCGACAACCGGTCACGCATCGAGGACAAAACCGGCATCGAACAAGATGCGCTGGCCAACGACGAACTGATCATGCTGCTGACCATCCTGCTGGTGGCCGGAAACGAAACAACCCGCAATGGCATTTCAGGCGGAATGCAGATGCTGATCGATAACCCCGACCAGCGTCAGCATCTCATCGATGACCCTTCCCTGATCCCGGGCGCCGTGGAAGAGATGGTCCGCGTGGTCTCACCCGTGCACAGCTTCAGCCGCACTGTGACCCAGGACACGCTGCTTCACGGGCACCGACTCAAAGAGGGCGACCTGGTACTCATGATCTACCCCATTGCGAATCGTGACCCTCGTGTTTTCGACGAACCGGACGAGTTCAGGATCCACCGGAACCCGACCCACCTCGGGTTTGGCATCGGAAGTCATTTCTGTCTGGGCGCAAACCTCGCTCGCATGGAGATGCGTGTCGCTTTCGAGGAACTCCTGCGACGCCTACCCGACATGGAGTATTCGCACGGAGGCCCCGTACTCAAGCCCTCTTCCCTGGTACGAAGCTGCACGGAAATGAAGGTGACTTTCACACCCGAAGGAGTTTGAGAGTAGTAAGTCGAGTCAATCGGCGAGCAGTTGGCGCACCACGGTGTCGAAAGCCTCATCGGCGAGAACTTCCATTTCCGCGTCCGTTCGGTCCTGGATCGGGTGCGGGACATAGACGGAGTCCGCAGCCGCCCCCAAGGCTTCGGCCTGCGCGACCGCTCCATCCTGGAAGACATCACTCGCAAGAAAGACGCCCGAGACACCGAGTCCTTCCAGATTCACCATGTCATGCACACTGCACGACGTGCAACTGCCTCAATCGGCCAGCGCTTCCACGACGGCCGCACATTCTTCTGCAATCTGGCGGCGCAGGTCTGGCGGAGCGGGCTTCGTAAAGGTCGGCTTTTTATAGCGCCGCACCAGAGCGCCCTGCTCAGAAAAACGCAGCTCCAGACGGTTCAGGAAGACGTCACCTCTGGCCTTCGAGATATCCAGAAGACCCAGAGTCAACCCTTCCAGCGTAACCGGTTTCGACGGTCTCTCTCGAATCGGAAGAGAACGCTCTCCTGTGGGATCCAGAAGCCTGAGGCCCGGGAATTCACTTTCCTGCTCACTCATGAACGAATCTCCACCGTCATCGGGGCACTGCCCACTTTTCCATTGACCCAGCCAGAAATGATCGCAGAAAAAAGGCCGGCGTCACCTCCGCAATGAACGATCAGGATACCGCCCGGACGGAATTTCGGAACCGTCTCGATGGGAACCTGTTCCGGAAGGCCTTCGGCCATCCCCCCCGCCCCTCGCACCATTTCGGCCTTGGGCATCTGACACAACTCGTGCAGCCGAGCCTTGAGATCATCTTTGCTCCAGCCCGCCTCCGAGAAAACACGTGCATGCTCGGGGCTCACCGCCACGATGCAATCAAAAGCGAGTGCGGCCTTGGGGTGATACATGTTCTTCAGGTTGGCCGCGTACCCCCGAGCCAGGGAATCCGGATCCCGAGACAACTGATCCACCATGGTCCGAGGCCCTTCTCCGGGGAAAAGCGTCACCGAGCTGGTGCCGGCCTCAATGCCGAAATCGGCCGACAGCGGAGTCCAGGGCGAGCGCTCCTCATCCTCGGCGAAACAGAACGAGAGCTTTCCCGGTCCGCCAAAGGTCGCCCGATCCACCTCGCCCGGCCGTCCGCCGCCCACATTCCGAACCACCAACTGAAGAGCCCGGCCAATCGTGGCATTGGCCCGGTTTCCCTGACCAAAGACATTCCGGCCCGAATTCATGCCAATGGCCTTTCGAATCGGCCCATTCACGATGATGACCGGACCGGCTGTCATCGTCGTGGCCAGCAGACCGTGCATATTGAACTCATCCGTACAAGCCGCTTCCACGGCAGCCAGTACCACCGGGAGGTACTCGGGCTTGCAGCCGGCCATGACGGCATTGATGGCGACCTTTTCCACCGTGCATTCAACCAGATCCGGCGGCACCACCGCCACGACTTCCTGAGGCGAACGACTGGTCCCTTTCAGCATGGCGAGCACACGGCGCTCCGTGGGCGGCACAAGCGGAAGACCGTCCGACCAGCCTCGCTCGAAGAGGGCTTCCATTTCATCCTCGAGCCGAGCCAGTTCGACGCGTCGCGAGGCCAGTTGGTCGCTGCCGAAGCGCACCATGAGATCCAGTTCATGGTCGCCGTCTACAGAAAGTGACCCGCAACCGGGCCGCGCATCCGGAAGCCCGGAGCCCAGAGCCGAGGACTCTGTGAGTTCTTCCCATTCCCCTCGATGCCAACCGATGACCCGCCCCACCTCTTGACCGTCCTCCACCCGGATGAGCGTCGGCACGGTTTCGATGCGGTTGTGAAACGAATGTTCGAGTTCGGTGTCGTCCAGGGTCCCCTCGTGATCCGGAAAAGTGGGGTCGTCCTGCGAGTACACCATCAAGGGGCGGAGACGGCCCAGACTCTTGAGCACAGGAACCACCAATTCACACGTGGGACAATCACGCTTGACGAAAGCCACAAGTCCGGATTGCAGGGGGAAATGATTTTTCTCGGTCACAGCGCCTTTTCCATCCATGCCAAGGCCCGGCTGCGGCGAAGCAGCCCCGACCCCGTGGGCATGGTCCAGATTGTCTTTCGTCCAGTCTAACGCGAACCCGCCCTTTCAAGCCACAGCGTCCGCAGGCCTCCGCCCGAAACAGTCCCAGGCGCACGATGCCGGAACTGGCGCGATCAACTCGATGATTTAACCTGACAGGGTCGAATGAGGCCAAGAGAAGAGGCTCAACCACTCGCCTCCGGAGGGAATGATATGGCAGTACGTCCCGCACTGGTTTCCAAGAGTCTGCATCACGTGGCCTTTGCGACCCGAGACCCGGAAGCCACCTATCAGTTCTACACCGAAAAACTCGGAATGCCTCTCGTTCATACCGAAAACCATCTCCAGCAAGACGGCTATATGCGTCATTTCTTCTTCGATCTCGGAGACGGCGGCTGCCTGGCCTTCTTCCAGATCGAGGATCTCGGCGAAGAAAAGGACTACAAGACCGCCATTTCCCTCGGTTCAGGCCTGCCCATCTGGGTGAACCACATCGCCTTCCGCCTCGACACCGAGGATGAACTGGCCCAGATGGAAGAGCAACTCAAGGAGCGAGGCGTGGAGGGACTCTGGGAAATGGACCACGGGTGGTGCCGCTCGGTCTACACCGTCGATCCCAACGGAATCATGGTGGAGTTCTGCGTGACTACCAAGCCCGATGAATTCAGCCAGAGCCAAGAGGAAGCTCTTCGCCTGCTTCGACTTCCCAAGGAAGAGATCGGGGAAGACGAGCGCAAGGAAGAGTCCGCAGCCACCCAGGTCTAACCCCGGCTGACAACCACTCTCCAGGGAAGCAATCCAACTCTCTCATGTTGATCCAGACCCTTCTTCTTGCCGTGGGCCTCATCATCCTCGTCACGGGGGGTGAAGTGATGGTCAAGGGCGCTTCCGCGCTGGCTCGTGACCTGGGCATTTCAAATCTGGCCATCGGACTCACCGTGGTGGCGTTCGGCACGAGCGCCCCCGAACTGGCTGTCAATATCGGGGCGGCCTTGCAGGATACGGGTGGCCTGGCATTCGGAAACATCTTCGGCTCCAGCATGGCCAATATCGGCCTCGTCGTCGGACTGGCCGCCATCCTTCAACCGATCCCGATCCAGAGCGTCATCATTCGCAGAGAACTCCCCATGATGCTCCTGGGCTTCAGCGCCGCCGGCGTCATGGCCTTTGATGTTCAACTCGGCGGGCACCGCAATGCATTCATGCGGCCCGACGGGTTGATCCTGCTGCTCTTTTTCGTCGTCTTCCTCTACTACACGGTCGGTGATCTCCGACGCCAGAGAATTGAGAGTCGCGGCCAGGGAAACGGGAATGCATCCCCCATCGAGAATCTGGCCGCCCTGCCCCTTTCCGCGGAGGGCCACACACCCTCGGTCCGCGGCAGCCTCACCCGCGTGGCCATTGGACTGGTGGGCTTGATTGGCGGCGCCGAACTGACGGTCAATGCCGCCCTGGAACTCGCCCACCTGCTTCACGTCAACGAAGAACTGATCGGTCTGACCATGATTGCCGTGGGAACCAGTCTTCCGGAATTGGCGGCGGCGATTTCCAGTGTCCGACAGGGCAAAGCCGACATGGCCGTAGGAAGCGTGGTCGGGTCCAACATCTTCAACACCCTGCTGGTGGCGGGTATCACCGCTACGATTCGCCCCATGCCGGTCCCTGAATATGGACAGATCGACCTGGTCGCCACAGGGGTACTCGGCCTGATCTTCACCGGAGCGGCCTATACGGGCAAGCACCGGATCGTGAGACGGGAAGGAATGATCCTCATGGCACTCTACCTGGGCTACATGACATGGCGCACAGTCGGACTTACGCTGGGCTCATGAATTTCCTCCTCCATCCGTTGCGGATCTCCGCCATCGCGCTGTTCCTGCTTCTGGTGCCGCACGCAGGCCTCGCCCACCCCCTGGCCCCCGCCCTGCTCGAAATCAAGGCCCTGGATGAGGGACTCGCCGAGGTGACCTGGAAGACCTCGCGACTGCGGCCGCGGGGTGTCGAAATCCAACCGGTCCTTCCTCCCGAATGCCCACCGGTCTCGGACGGAGAAATGGAAGAAGGCGATCAGAGCGTCACCCTGCGTTGGATGATCGACTGCGGCGACTCGGGCCTCACCGGGAGAACCCTGGCTGTCACGGGCCTCACGGCCGCCCCCATTGATGTCCTGGTCCGAGTGGAATTACCGGATGAACGCAGCGTCGGCACCATCCTTCGGAGTGGCAACAGTGAGTTCATCATCCCTGAACGCGCAAATCGCTACCAGGTCTTCAAGGACTATCTCCGCCTGGGGACGGAACACATCCTGACGGGTCCCGACCACCTGCTCTTCGTCCTCGGTCTACTGATGCTGATGGTCGCCTTGAAGCCGCTCATCAAGGTGGTCACGGCTTTTACAGTAGGGCACAGCGTGACCCTGACCCTGGTCGCTCTCGGGTGGGCCCGACTCCCGTCCGGGCCAGTGGAGATCCTGATCGCCGTCACCGTACTCTTCCTGGCAGCCGAACTCACCACCGACGAAGGAGAACGTCCGAGCCTTCTCCGTCGACGCCCGTGGCTCATGGCCTTTGGCTTCGGACTGATCCATGGCATGGGATTTGCCGGAGCCCTGGCCGAGGTCGGACTCCCCAGCGAAGAAATCCCGATGGCTCTCTTCTCGTTCAATGTCGGGATCGAAATCGGGCAGATCGCCTTCGTGATCCTGATGGCCTTGCTGGGCTGGGGGATCCGAACCGTGCTTCGTGACATCCCGACCTGGCTCGCCCGACTTCCCGCCTATGGGATCGGAATCATGGCCGCGTACTGGTGCTTCGAGCGCACCCTTTCCCTGCTCTAGGTCTCGGCCTCCGCCTCAACCCACCACGGGGCGATAGCGGATCAGTTCTCGCGTGCCGTCGTTGTAGCCCTTGCGAAAGCGCGGCTCCCACTTGCCCCATTCATCGGCATAGCGCTTTCCGTAACTCGTCATCAGCCGTTCGAACACCTCCGGTCGGGAGTCCACTTCGGCCTGTGCAAGAAACTCGGGCGCTTTACGAAAGCGGTTCCCGGCACGCCAGACCGGACCGAAATCGCCAACCCAGATGCGGGCTTGATTCCGGCCCAGCGAAAGCGCCTTGGCCTTCCACGATTCCTTGCTGGTGAAGATCACGACATCGCCCTCGTCGACAAAGAACCAGACTTCACCGTGACACCGACTCTCGCCCCCCTTTTTGAGAAGCGGCGAGATATAGACCAGAGGGCTTTCCGACAGGGCCGCCTTGGCAGGCGCCGAAAGCACATCGGACGAGACGGTCTCCGCCCGAAGCCGGGAACCGAGGCCCAGGGAGGCCGCCGCACAGAAGACACCGCTGCCTATCATGAAAGACCGACGGCTCAGAGCCGTCTTCACGCCGGGATGCCGTTTCCGTCGAAGATCGAAAGTCATGCTCCTCCTACCCTTGCCCGTATTCCAGACCCACGAAGAATCTTCCAAACGATCTGATTCCTCAGCCGAGCTTCCGGCCCAAAGACGTACCCCAGAGGAATTGCATGAACTTCTGCATCCCCGAATCGGCTTTGGCGTTATAGGGATAGCGACCCTCCGCCATCTTTCCGGACCTGCGATCCACGATGATCGGCTCTGCATGGCAGTAGCCACGAAGCCCGGTTTCCCCGTTTACCTGACCGACGCCACTGTGCTTGCGCCCCCCGAATGGGGCCTCCTGGACTCCGTAGGTCATGGTCATGTCATTGACGCAGACACTCCCGGTCTGCATACGCTCTGCCAATCGAACTCCCTTGGCTGAATCCCGGGTCCAGACATTGCCTCCCAGCCCGTAGTCACTGTCATTGGCCAGCGCCAGCGCCTCTTCTTCATCGGCCACGCGCATGATGGGTAGAATCGGACCGAAGGTCTCCTCGCGCATGATCTTCATCTCGTGATCCACATCCACCAGGACCGTGGGCTCATAGAAGAGACCGTCCAGATCCGGGTTGCGGCGTCCGCCTGCCAGGATGCGCGCGCCGCGTTCACGCGCCTCTTCCACATGGGACTCGATGATCTCCAATTGCTTGGGCCAGAAGATCGCGCCCACATCGAATTCACCCTCGGCCCCCTGCCTGAGTGTGGCCACACGCTCGAGCACCTTCTCGGTAAACGCATCCGCGACGGAATCCGCGACATAGACCCGCTCGGTCCCACAGCAGTATTGGCCGGTATTCATGAAGGCCCCGGCCACAGCGCCCGCCGCGGCCGAATCCAGATTGACATCATCGCAGACGATCATGGCATCCTTGCCGCCCAACTCAAGCGTGCACGGAATCAATTGCTCAGCACAGGCCACCGCCACTTTCCGGCCTGTCTCCACACTGCCCGTGAAGGAAACCTTGTCGACCCCCCCTCGGCATAGCGCGGCCCCGGTTTCTCCATCCCCGGTCAAGACCTGGAAGAGTCCCTCCGGAAGGCCCGCCTCCTTGAAGATCTCCGCCGCCAGAAGCCCGGAAAAGGGCGTCACTTCCGAAGGCTTCAGAATCACGGCGTTGCCCGCCGCCAGGGCCTGGAGGCAGGGGTTCATGGCGAGCACGAAAGGTCCATTCCACGGGCTGATCACCGCCACCACACCCAGAGGTCGGTAGACGATGCGCAAGCGCTTCATGAAACGAAGCATGCCGTGCAGTTTCCTCTTCTCGGTCTGAAGGATCCGCTCCGCGTTCTTCGAGTAGAAGTTCAGGGAATCCCCGACCGCATAGACCTCCATCTGCAGAGCCTCGGTTCGCGGCTTGCCGGTCTCTGAAATCACCGTATCGATGACGTCGTCCTGACGAGCCAGCAAGACCTGAAGCGCGCTCTGGAGATAACGAACCCGCTCCCGGACAGCGAGAGCCGACCAATCGATCTGGGCC
>NZGT01000026.1 GCA_002691025.1 Spirochaeta sp.
AGCCGGTTCGGGCAAGCGGCACCCTGCAAACCACCAAAACCCCGGATGCCCACGGGTGGTACACCGTTCAGCGTATTCATGGCTCTCGCAACGGCATTGAGATCACGGAGCTCTTCCAGGCCGGGAAGGCTGTCCCAGGGAATATCGACCCGTCGAACCATCGGCCGTACGCCGGAGACAACCGGCTTCGTCCCGCCGGTGCCACTGGACAGCCTCAACTGGACAACGAGGGGATCCAGTTCGCGCTTGAAGACGGCTCCTACTCCAATGTCTTCTACGCGTCTTTCCTGGAGCCGCCGACCTACCTCGACTTCCACTCAAAGCCGCCCTACCCCGTCGGTGACGTTGGACCCAATAACGAGCGTCCCGTCCAGTTCACAGCCGAACAGCAATAGCCGAGCCCCAGCGCCCGACTCAGTACCAGGGCCAACTCAAGAACCGGAGGAGGAAAGCGAAACAGCCGATCCCTTGAGACCGTAGTAGGCAATGTAGATGTAACAAAGCACCGCGAGTAGGAAGGCGGGCTGCACCCCGAAACTGTCCGCCAGAAAGCCCTGGACCAACGGCAGGACGGCGCCACCCACAATGGCCAGACAGAGGATGCCGGACGCCTGACTCGTATATTTGCCAAGGCCCCCGAGGGCGAGGCTGAAGATCGTCGGAAACATGATCGAATTAAAGAGCCCCACCAGGATGATCGCCCACATGGCCAAGGAACCGCTGCTGAATACAGTGACCAGCACCAACAACGAAGCCATGGCCGCATTGAAGGCCAGCGCTTTCCCAGCAGGAATGCTCCTCATGGCCACCGCGCCGATGAACCGGCCGACCATCGCTCCACCCCAATAGAAGGAAACATATTTGGCCGCCTGGACTTCCTCGAGCCCCGCGATGCTCTCATCGGAAAAGAAGTTGACCAGGAAACTGCCAATCGAAACTTCCGCGCCGACGTAGACAAAAATACCCACAGCTCCCAGAACCAGGTGGGAGTAGCCCCATGCCGAGCCCGCATCGGGCAGACTCTCCCCCTCTGCATCTGATTGGTCTGTTTCGTCTCCGTCCACGTGAGGGAGACGCAAGACGGCCATGATCGCGGCGAGCAACACAAGAAGACCGGCCAAACCCAGATACGGCATCTGGACTGATTCGGCGCCGCCTCTAGCGCTTTCGACCGCACCGGTCGCTTCGGTCAAGATCAGGATTCCGCCCAGCCACGGGCCAATGGCGGTGCCCAGCGAATTGAACGCCTGGGTCATGGTCAATCGGCTGCTCGCCGTCTGAGCCGGTCCCAGAATCGTCACGTAGGGGTTCGCAGCCACCTGCAAGATCGTGATCCCCGATGCGAGCACGAAAAGCGAGGACAAGAAGAGGGGATACGAATGATATCCAGCCGAGGGATAGAAACCCAGACAGCCCACGGCCGTAATCAGGAGGCCGATGATGATCCCTGTTTTGTAGCCCACGGATTTCACAAGACGACCGGCGGGCATTGACACCACGAAGTAGGCAAAAAAGAAGCAGAACTGGATCAACATCGCTTCGGCATACGTAAGATCAAAAGCCGATTTCAGGCGAGGGATCAGGATGTCGTTGAGACTGCTGATCAACCCCCACATGAAGAAGAGGGAAGTCAAGGAACTCAGCGCAAACGCGTAACTCTGCCCCGTCCCCGAATCGAGAGATTTTTCTGATGTCATGGAGCGCCCACTCTCTTTTGTAGACCGTCTCTCCCCGACGCGGATGCGATATCCTGAGAGAAAGAGATCAAGTCAGCTTTTTTCGTCATCAAACAGGTTGGATGAATCCGATCATTCCAATTGACAGCGCTGTCATACGTTTTTAGTATCATAGTCCAGCTATATGTAAACGTCATTTCCAAAAACGAAACGCGATACAGCTCGAGATCGAGCCCACCGAAGCCTCCAATCAAGCCGTACAGGATTCAAGCATGACCAGAGTGGTGAACATCCCTCGGTCGATCACGCGTTGGCCCCGCATGATCGGACTGATTCTATTTCTATGCCTGGGCTCTTCCTTGATGGCGACTGGAGCCTCCTCGAAAGAGGGGCCCAAGAACATCATCTTCATCCTGACTGACGATCAGCGTTTCGATGAGCTTGGGTTCGTGAACCCCGTGCTTGAAACGCCGCACATGGATCAACTGGCCAAGCAAGGCGTCCATTTCGAAAACACCTTCGTCACGACCTCCTTGTGCTCGCCGAGTCGCGCCACGATCCTGACCGGGCAGTACATGCACACCCACGGTGTCGTGGACAACAACAAGCCCGCCAAAGAGGGCAGCGTCTATTTCCCGAGCTATCTCCAAGGAGCGGGTTATGAAACCGCCTTCATCGGGAAATGGCATATGGGTGGACATCATGATGATCCGCAGCCCGGTTTCGACTATTGGCTGAGCTTCCCGGGCCAGGGAGACTACTACCCCAAGAAGAAGCGCAATGGAAAGATGAGTCGTTTCAACATCAATGGTGAGCACGTAGACCAGAAGGGATACATCACCGATGAGTTGACGGACTACACGATCAACTGGCTTGATCAGGAGCGAGACACCGACAAACCCTTCTTCATCTACCTTTCCCACAAGGCGGTCCACGCAAACTTCTCACCGGCTGAACGCCACCGCGAGCAGTACAGCGATGCAGAGATCGCCGTCCCCGCCAGTCAGGCCGACACGCCCGAGAACTACAAGGGCAAGCCCATGTGGGTCAAGAACCAGCGCAACAGTTGGCACGGGGTCGACTTCCCCTACCACAGCGAGTTGGACGTCCAGGAGTACAAGCGCCAGTACCACCGGGCACTCTCTGCGGTGGACGATAGCCTCGGTCGTATTCTCGAGTGGCTGAAGGAGAACAATCTCGAAGAGGACACGGCCGTCATCCTCATGGGCGACAACGGTTTCATGTTCGGCGAACACGGCCTCATCGACAAGCGGAATGCGTATGAAGAATCCATACGCGTTCCCCTGGTCGCCTACATACCCGGAGCCAAGCAGGGGTACGTGGTGGAAGAAGTGGCCGCGAACCTGGATATTGCACCCACCATACTGGAAATCGCAGGCATTGAAGAGATGCCGCCCCAGTTCGCGGGTGCGAGCCTCGTGCCTCTTGCGCAAGGCAAAGAGGTGCCCGACTGGCGCGATAGCCTGCTCTATGAGTATTACTGGGAGTTCAACTTCCCTTCGACGCCCACCACCTTCGCGGTGCGGACGGACCAATACAAGCTGATCCAGTACCACGGGCTCTGGGATACGGATGAACTCTACGATCTCGAGAACGACCCCAAAGAGATGAACAACCTGATCGACGATCCGAAGTACCTCGAAGTCAAAGTAGCCCTGCGCAAGAAGCTCTACGATCAACTGGCCATGGATGGAGAGCACTCCGTTCCGTACACGCGAAAGTGGAGCTCGGGCGCCGTGCTTCGACAAGCCGACCGATCCAAGTCAGCCGAGTTCCCGGAAAACTGGTTGCGAGAAGGAAATGAGAAGGATCTAGAGAACTTCTTTACCCCCGACGACAAACGCGTCGAAACCGGGAACAACTGACACAAAGGAAACTCAAATGCGGACCCTCCTATTCACCACCCTGATCGCCATCGCTCTCTCAGTCCCGGCCCATGCGGACGAAAGCTGGCGACAATTCGACAAGGACGAGAACGGCGAACTGAATTTCGAGGAGTTCACTCAACTCCGCATTACGCAATACACGGTCCTCGATCGAAACAGTGATGGCCAATGGACCCGTCGGGAGTTCGTTCAGCGCGAATCCGATATGACCCGAGGCCGGGTCGACTCGCTACGCGGGAAGTTCAAGCGCTGGGACAAGAACGAGGACGGCCTGTGGGACACACAAGAAGCCGCACTCGCCATCGAAGGAAACTTCAAATGGCTCGACAAGAACAAGAACGGCTCTCTGGCAACCAAGGAATTCCCGAAGCAGTTCTGACCCCTCGTCGACCCTCTCCCTTTTCTGCGATCGTGATCGGGGGGTGCCCATGAAGCGGCGAGTACGCGATCCGAGGTCCGCCATGCGAGGTACCCTTTCAGCCTGGATGGTCCTCGTGGGCTGCACCTTCGGCTGGGTCACTGGAATCCAGGCCGGGCAACCCAAGCAGCCCAATATCGTACTCTTCGTGGCGGACGATCAATCCTGGATGGACTCGGGGGCCTATGGCAACCCCGATCTACCGACACCCCATATAGACGCCCTGGCGAGCCAGGGCATGCGACTCACGCATGCCTTTACCGGGACCGCCATGTGCGCGCCCTCTCGGCAGCAACTCTATACCGGCCTCTATCCCGTCCGTAGCGGGGCCTTCCCCAATCACGGTCAGGTGACAGAAGGAACCCGAAGTCTGGTCCATGCCTTTCGAGACCTCGGATACCGGGTGGGCCTGGTCGGAAAGGAGCACTTCGGCCCGGAAACCTCCTTTCCGTTTGAACGTCCGCGATCAAAGCCGAAGCCGGGCGAGGAAAAGCAACCCGGGGCCGATCTTGAGGCCGCTAAGCAGTTCATTTCAAGAGATCCCGACCAGCCCTTCTTTCTCGTCGTCGCCTCAAACAGCCCCCATACGCCCTGGACCGAAGGAGACCGCTCCCTTTTCGACGAGGACTCCATCGAAGTCCCGGAATATCTGGTCGACACGCCAGCCACGCGCCGAGCCCTCGTAGAGTACTACGCAGAAATCACGCACCTCGACCAGCAACTGGGCGAAATCATGGCGGCTCTCAAGTCGAGTGGACAGGAAGATCAGACCCTCCTGATCTACACCAGCGAGCAGGGACCTTCCCTGCCCTTCGCCAAGTGGACCCTCTACGATGCGGGGATCCGAACCGCCATGATCGTTCGCTGGCCTGAGCATATTGCCAAAGGCTCGACCCGTGACGCCATGATTCACTACGTAGACGTAGCCCCCACCCTCATCGAAGCCGCCGGAGGGGAAATGACGGAGGCGGATGGACGCAGCTTTCTTCCTGTTCTGCTGGGTCCAGTCCAGGAGCACAGAGACTACGTTTTCGGCATCCAGACCACCCGCGGCATCATCTACGGCAGCGACTATCCGATTCGTTCCGTTCGCTCCAGGCGTTACAAACTGATCCTGAATCTCGCCGCCGAGAACGGATTCCAGAACCTCATCAGCCAAGCGCCCCACGACAGGCTGCTGTCGAGTTGGCAATCGGTGGACGCAAAACGTGCCCAGGCCTATCTCCATCGACCGGCGTTGGAATTCTATGACCTTGAAACGGACCCTTGGGAAAAGAAGAACCTGGCGGATAATCCGGAATTCGCGAATCAAATCGCCACGCACCGGACTCAACTCCAGAACTGGATGGAAGCCAATGGGGACCGAGGCCTCGAAACCGAAATGGAAGCCCTGGAACACATGAATCCCAAGATCGTGGAGAGGATACGAATCCGTTTTGGAGATCATGCCCTACCCGAACGAAGTGATCGGATTCAGGACTCCACGGCTTCGGATTCAAAGAGCGACACCCGACCGACCTCGGAGTGAGCGACGCCCCCTACTTCGCTTCCACAGTCAGGGTCGCCTTCTTCAGATCCCGATCCCGTGAAGAGGCCCCCGCCATGATCGTGAAATCGCCGGGCTCGACGCCCCATTTCATGTCCAGGTCGTAGTACGCCAACATATCGGGCGTCACCTTGAACTGGACCGTTTGCGTCTCGCCGGGCGCAAGCGATATCCGCTGAAATCCCTTCAGCTCCTTGACGGGCCGAGTAACTCGAGAGAAGTCGTCTCGTAAGTAGAGCTGGACCACCTCATCGCCCGCGCGTTTCCCCGTGTTCGTGACCGAAACCGAGGCCGTGATCGATTCCTGGTCGGAGACGGTTGACTTCGACAAGCTTAAATCGCCGTACGAGAATTCCGTATAACTGAGGCCATCCCCGAATTCGAAGAGGGCCCTGGTCGGCGCATCCGCATACTTCCGCACCCAGGCCGAAGGCTTGTGGTTGTAGATGCTCTGGATATGACCCGCACTGTAGGGAATCGTGATCGGGAGCTTTCCACTCGGATTGACGTCCCCGAAAATGATCTCTGCCACGGCCTGGCCTCCCAATGAGCCCGGCTCCCAGGCCTCGATGAGCGCGGGAACATGGTCCACGATCCAGGGCTCAGAGAGCGGACGGCTGTTGACCAGCACCACCACAGTGGGCGTTCCAGACGCATGAACCGCCTTCACAAGATCGAGTTGCTGACCAAAAAGGGAGATTGAACTTCGGCCGACATTCTCACCCGATGTCTTGCCTTTGTGATCCTGACGCAAGGGATTCTCACCCACGACGACAATCGCCACATCGGCCTTCTCGGCCCGCTTGGCCGCGGCAGCAATGTCGTCCGACTCCACCTTCCTGACCTGATTGCCCATATCGTAGAAATCGACTTCGACGCCGCTCATCCCGCGCAGTCCCTCCACCACCGTCGTCACGTTCTCATCCGGTTGCGCAAAAACCCAGTCACCCAGGATCGCCTGGCTATTGGCGTTGGGTCCGGTCACGAAGATCTGCTTGTGCTGGTTCTTGTCGAGAGGCAGCAAGGCCTGGTCATTCTTCAACAAGACGATCCCCTGCCGAGCGAGCTGAAGAGAGGTCTTCTGGTGTTCAGGGGTAAACATCGACGCTTTCGCTTCTTCCAGATCCACTTGCGAATTTTCGAAGAGACCGAGACGGAACTTGGCGAGCAGGATGGGACGGACAGCAGCATCGATTCGAGCCTTCGAGATTCGACCGTTTTCCACCAGATCAGCCAGGGGCTCCAGGAAATCCGGGCCATGCATGTGCATATCCAGTCCCGCATCAATGCTCTGGAAGATCGCTTCCGTCTGTGTTTCCGCGACTCGATGCATGGTGTGCAGGCGCTCGATGTCCATCCAATCACTCACCACGAAGCCCTGGAAGCCCCACTCCTGCCGCAACACGTCATGAAAGAGGAAGCGGTTCGCGTGAGCGGGAACTCCGTTGATCTCGTTATGGGCCGCCATGAAGCTGAAGACTCCCACGTCCACCGCACGCTTGAACGGCGGAAAATACTCCTGTCGCAGAGCCCGCATGGAAAGATCCATGGGAGAGAGATTCAATCCGTTGCTGGGGTCTCCCCCGGCCACAAAGTGCTTGGCGGTGGCGAGGCCTTTTTGCGGACCTCGAAAGTCGCCCTGCTGCAGGCCTTCAATCACCGCCACGCCCATTTCCGAGACCAGGTAGGTGTCCTCACCAAAAGTCTCTCCCACACGGCCCCAACGCGGATCCCTCGCAATATCCACGTTCGGCGTGAAGGACCATTGCGCACCATTGGCCCGCATCTCCCGGGCGGTTTCCACATTGGCTTGCCGGACCAGATCAAGATTCCAACTGCTCGCCATGGTGAGCGGCGTGGGATAGATCGTACTTCCCTTCACCAATCCGTTTCCGTGGATGGCATCGATGCCGATGATCAACGGAATCCCAAGACGACTCTGGCTCGCATGGCTCTGCAGGAAATTGGCTTCCGAGGGGTTCTTCACATGAAGAAACGAACCGATCTCACCCCGTTCGATCATCGCAGGCATCTTCGAGGAATGAAGATCGGGATACATGCCCTGCGCATCCCCGGCCTGCATTTCTTCGAGGGTCTTGTTCTTTTCGGTTTTGCGGATGTGCTCGATCCCGACGTACTGGGACATCTGACCGATCTTTTCGACCAGGGTCATCCGCCCCATCAGGTCCTCTACCCTCTCTTCGTCGGAAAGAGCCGGGTTCTGATAAGGCAGCATCGAGTCGGCCCATGAAACCGGGCAGAAAAGGACACAGGCAAGCAAGCTCGTAAATATCTTCATCATGGTGTGGTTGACTTCAAATCCTTTTTTTCCGGGTGATCGGTTTTCGTTTCATCGCGTCGCTCGACTGGATCACCGTCGTAACGCTGAAAAAACTTCGTTCGGACTTTCCCCTCTTCGCCCACACTGACCCACTTACTGGCCTGTTCGGGCCGCTCCGCATCCACGGATGACAGGTATCGGGCGAGTTTTTCTTCCAACTGCGCGGTGCGCTCCGGATCCTGCCCGGAAAGGTCCGTGCCTTCGCCCAGATCACGGCTGAGGTCGAAGAGCAGGCTTCGATCCGAAACCGGGTAGTGGATCAGTTTGTAATCCCCTTGCCGGATGGCTGAGTGCGGCTCATTCATCCCGACCCGATTGTAATGGGGGTAGTGGAACACCAGCGCATCCAAGGGGCGCGACACGGCCGCAGTCGGGTCGGAGAGAAGCCCCACCAGGCTCCCTCCATCGATATCCTCGGGGACAGACGCCCCCGAACCCGCCAAAGCCGCCACCGTCGGCAAAAGGTCATACGTCACGATAGGCGTGTCGCTCTGACTTCCCGGCTCGACGTCCGGCCCGACCAGGGCAAAAGGCACCCGGATTCCGCCCTCCGTCAAATCCCACTTTCCCCTGAGCAGAGGCGAATTGAGCCCGCGCTTGTAGGGTCGACCCCGGTTCACCTGCATGGGCAGCACCGGCATGCCGCCATTGTCCGACAGGAAGATCAGATAGGTATCCTCGGCCAGACCGAGTTCCTGATAAGCCTCCATGAGTGTTCCGATAGCCAAGTCCAGATCCCGGACCATGGCGGCGTATCCCGGATTCTTGTGCAGATCGCCCTTCTCCTGCTCTCCCACATAGGCAAACGATTCTTCGCTGTACTCGATGCTCGAATGCACGGCATAGTGCGAAATCTGGAGATAGAAAGGCTTTCCTTCTGCAACAGAAGCCTCCATGAAGGCGATGGCCCGACGCGTGAGAGAGTCGACCCGCTTCGGATC
>NZGT01000027.1 GCA_002691025.1 Spirochaeta sp.
CTCCTGCAACGAATCAGCGACGAGGCCGGACTCAAACTGATCCCCTGGAGCATCGCCTCTGGGATCGGAGACGAGGGACGAGGCCGCGGCGCACTCGAGGAGGGACTCCGTGCCCTTGAGTCGGTGGACGGACCCGCCCTTTTCGTGCTCCTGGACGCCCAACCGGAACTCGCGCGCCACGAGGTGGTCCGGGAACTGCGAGACCAACTTCCGCGCTTTGCCCAGAAGGACCAGACCGTGGTCCTGCTCGGCCCTTGCATTGAACTCCCCCTTGAACTCGCCCGAGAAGCGGGCCGCGTGCAGCTTCCCCTGCCGACACGGGAAGAGTTGCGCGGGCTTCTTTCACGCGTCATGGAGCGAGAATCCATCCCGGTCTGCAGTGAGCGCCTCGAAGATGTCAGCACCGCAGCGTCGGGTCTGACCGTGACCGAAGCCCTCCGCGTGACCCGAAAGGCGCTTTCTCTTTCCGGCGGACTCAACGCCGAAACCGCAGCCCATGTGGCCCGGGAAAAGCAGGAAGCCCTGCGCCGAACGGCCGCCCTGCACTTTCATGACAGTCACGACAGTCTTTCCGGCATCGGAGGACTCGGCGAACTCAAGCGTTGGCTGGGGGAACGAAAAGAAGCCTTTGGCGACCGCGCACGACAATTCGGTATTCCCCAACCCCGGGGCCTGCTGCTTCTTGGAGTCCAGGGCTGCGGCAAATCGCTTTCCGCGAAGGCCGTCGCACGCGAATGGCAATTCCCCTTGCTGAGACTGGACCTTGCGGCTGTCTTCGGCGGCCAGTCCCAGAGTCCTGAACAAGCCATTCGCGAAGCCACCGCGGTCGCTGAATCCATCGCACCCGTCGTCCTCTGGATCGACGAGATTGAAAAAGGATTCGCCGCCACCGCCTCGGACCCTCGCGCCTCCCGGGTGCTGGCTTCTTTTCTCACATGGATGGCCGAAAAACAGTCCCCTGTCTTCGTGGTGGCCACCGCCAACGACATCAGCGCGCTTCCTCCTGAACTGCTGAGACGAGGCCGCTTCGATGAACTCTTCTTCGTCGACCTCCCCTCCCATGCAGAACGTATGGAAATCCTGACCATCCACTTGCAAGCGCGAGGTCGAGACCCTGAGCACTTCGATCTCGAACAACTGGCGGACGAAGCCGAAAGACTCTCCGGCGCCGAGATCGAGCAAGCCATCGGCCAGGGGCTCTACACCGCTTTTTCAGAAGGACGTGATCTTTCTGAAGCCGACATCGTCAACGCCATTAGCGAAACCATCCCGCTTTATGACACGTACGAGGACCGCATCAAGGAACTCCGGGACTGGGCCCGACTGCGAAGTCGATCCGCCAGTCTGGATGCCCGTATGGTCGAACTCTTTCGCGCCTCGGGCTGACCCTCAGTCCGCACCCACGTGCGCCCACACCGAGCGCACACGCGGCCGACGACGATGCTCCCAGAGAAACACGCCTTGCCAGGTCCCCAGTCCCAGCGCCCCCTTCAGGATCGGGATCGACAGGGAGGTGGGCAGCAGCGCGGACTTCACATGCGCAGGCATGTCATCGGAGCCCTCGCTGACGTGGGTAAACAGAGGGTCACCTTCCATCACCAAGCGGCCCAGCCAGGCCTCCAGATCACGGCACACCGACGGGTCTGCATTCTCCTGGATGAGTAGACTGGCCGAGGTGTGGCGGAGAAAAAGGGTAAGGAGCCCCTCCTCCACCCCGCTCTGGGACAGCCAGGCTTCTACCTCAGGCGTGATCTCACGCAGGCCCGGTGCCGGATTCTCGAAGTCAAACCGGTGAAGCATTCAATCCGCCCATCGCCCCCGGGCCTCAGGCCCGAGCCGGACTTCAGCTCTCATCCAATCCGCCCAGCATCGGAGCCGGCGTGCCTACACTCATCAACCAAAGCTGATGAATCGCCCGTGTGGCTCCGACATGGAGAAGCCGGCGGGTTTCGGGCAGATCCGGGAAGTGGACACTGTCCACATCGAGGAGGATCACGTAGTCGAATTCGAGTCCCTTGACCTGATCGATCTCGGCGATCTCCACCCCGGCCGCGAAACTGAATTTCTCATCCCGCACCCAGCGAAGACGAGGCAGTTCGCAACGCTCCAGAGTCTCATGGTAGGCCGCACTCACCGCCACCGAAGGCGTCAAAAGGGCCACTGAGGCCGCAGGCTCATCCCGCGCCAGCTGACGAAGCGCATCCGCCACAAAAGCCACGCAGGCACCTCGGTCCGCAAAGCGGAAAAACTCCACCGGCGGACCGTCTCGCGTCGCCTCTGGCGCTTCATCACTCTCGGCCAGGTCTCCGAGCAGATCCTGTGCGAATTCCACGATGGGCCTCGCCGAGCGGTAGCTCACACGCAAGGTATCCACCTCGGTTCCCGGAATGCCGATCAGATGAAAGAAATCCGTCCAGGATGAGAACCCGCTGTTCTTCATCACGTGTTGATGGGTATCGCCCGCCAACGTGATGGACGCCCGATCATCCATGCACCCGAGCAGGACCTGCACTTCCAGCGCGGAAAAGTCCTGCACTTCGTCGATCACAAGGTGACGCAAGCGAAGCGGCTTCTTCGCGCCGGCCCGAAGAGCCCCCACCCGCAATTGCCACGCCCGAAGCAGGAGAGCGTCGTCTTCCGGATCGAGTTCCACCAGGGCACTCTCATCCCCCCCCAGACCTGCAAAGAAAGACTCCAATTGAACCCTCTGTTCGTGAACGAATTTCCGGATCTCGGCCTCGCAGTCCCAGTCGGGCTCGACCTCCTTCGCCGTGGCCACCAGAAGCTCTTCTTCGCACAGAACGCCGGCCCAGTCATCAAGAACCCGCTCGGCTGTGGGCGCCCCCTCGTGCATCTCGATGTAACGCTCTAGCGAAAGCGAAAGGAAGGGATGCAGCTTCATCCGCTGAGCCAGAGCACTCGTGTCGTTTCGCACCGACGCCGAAACGTTTCGGAAGTGACGCCGGCGCTCCTCGCTGACCCATTCCCGATAACTCACGATTCGCACATTTGAGAGACCCAGCGACGGCAGCACATGGCTCACGAAATTCCGGAGCGCCGGAGAGAACACGACCACAAGGGTTTCGGGCCCATCGATCCGGGGATCATCAAAGGCCAGGTACGCCACGCGATGAAGAGCCACCGTGGTCTTACCGGATCCCGCCGCCCCTCGAATCACGAGAAACCCCGGTCGACTCTCGGTAATCAACTCGAACTGGAGGGGATCGATCAAACCCGTGATTTCAGGAAGTCGTTTGTCGGCTCGCATCTCGAGGCCGCCCTCGAGTGTCCCGAGCCTGCGCCCAGCCCCTTCGCCCTCACCGAAGGCCCGCAAGGCCGCCCCCTCACCTCCCTGCAAACGAGCCGTATGAGGCTCCGTGCGATGCCAGCGCTCGGACTCCTTTTCGTCCATCGAGTAATCGCCTTCGGGCGACTGCACGCGCTCGAGCAATCCATTGCGGATGCGAACCATACGTCGCGCCATCACCTCACCGATCCGCTCTCGACCGGCAATTTCTTCGTCGTACTGCTCACCCTGGCGGTAGCTGTAGAAAATCTTGGAAATCGGCGCATCCCGCCAATCCACGATACGGATCCCACGCTCAATGCAGGTCGTCCGACCCAGGCAGAGGTCTCGGGTCTTTCCGTTCTCCTTCAAACGCAAATGGGCAAAGTAGGGACTGGCTGCATCCACGCCTTCCGACGTTCCGGCACTTCGAAGCTGATTGAGAACCGAAGCCTGATGGTGATACTGCTCTGTCAGCGCCGAAATATCCTTCGCCTCGTCGCCGGACAGGATCACTTCACGCAATCGCTCGAGTTCACGAACGATCGGAGCCTCGGAAGCCGTCTTGGCCTCGGGCAACTCGCTAAGAAGGCTGGCCACCTTCGCGAGGAGATTGATTTCTTCCGTCACAACCCGATCCGGCAAGCGACCCTCCGCTGAAATCGTCTCTGGACAGTCTTACTTTATAATCGATTCACCAACCTCTTCACAAGTTCTTTTCAAGAGAATCGAGCATTGATTTCACAGTGGGATTCCGGGCTCAGAATCGAAACAACGTTTTGCACCGAGGCCAGAATAAGCCCTGGGGCCTGCCTTTCGATCAATCGATCAGCACTCGATTCGGACGGGGCCCCAGAAGCTGAACCCCCACCGGGTTTCGCCCCTCCACCGGACTCCACGCCACGTCAAATCCCGAAGCTTCGGCCAGATAACGGGCCTCGAGATACGTCTCGAAACTGTCGGGCCAAACCCAGAACTGGACGAACCGGTCTTCGGCCGAGTTTCCCGCGAGCTCCGCGCCGAAAGACGAGTCCCCCACCCGCAAGTCTCCAATGGAGTCGCCGGCCTCCTCGGTCCGCCAGGCGAGGCCCGCAAAAAACGACCGAACGCCCTCGTTTTGCAGTGACCAGAAGAAATTCTGATCGCCCAGGACCGCGCGCTGCTTTTCGAAATGATTCTCCAACCAGTCGCGTTCCTGGCTGGTGTAGCCCCGACCTCGGCGGGGCCCCAACGCGTTATCCACGCCGGCATAGAGCGTTCTCACCAGACTCTTCCCGTCCACCGGCACGACACGGCCGTAACGGGCCAGAAACACCAGAGGCTCTTTGCCTTTGGGAGGGGGCCGGGGGTCCGGCAATCGCGCAATCTTCGGCCGTGTCTCCGCGGGAATCTCCTTGAGCAGGACATTGAGCTTCGTCACCTTCTGCTCCACCTGCATCCGTTCGTACTCAAGGGTCTCTACCCGTGTACTCTGTTCACGGAGTCGGGCCGAGAGCGATTCCGCACTCCCGCCTTCGAGCCGGTCCGCTCCTGCCAACGCTTCCAGTTCATCAAGGGCGCTCTCGGCCTCCATCAACAGAAGACCCTCTCTACGAGCCGTCACGGGCAAAGCCGCCAGTTCCCCTCGAAGGCGGACGATGGCGTCCTCGACCTCCTGTGTCTGCTGCTCGGCCGCTTCCACCCGAGCCGGGCTGAGCTCCACCGGGACCGCGTCCTCCGCAATGCGCTCCAGGGCATTCCCCATCGACAACTGCGCCACCGCCACCAGCATCACCAGGATGCCCACCACATTCGCCATTGTGTCGAGTAGCGAATCCAGGCTCTCGCCTTCGCGACGGGCATTCGAGCGCCGGCCGCTCATGGGCTCGTCTCCTGCAATCGCGAGAAGTCGATCTCCCCCGTACCCGGCAGAGGCAGCTTGGCGTTGCGCACACCCAGTTGATCGGCCGTCCGTGACGCCAGCGAGTGCGTGGCCACGCCGTCGGGCCGGATCAAGAAGATCACGATGGCATCGGAAATCCGGCCCGCGCGTCGCAGGAATCGCTCGAAATCCTTGTCGAACTCCAACTGATCCGTGGGATAGCGGCGGTAGCTTTCCCCTCGCCGGTCCAGGGTTTCCACATAATCCGCGGTACAAAGAACAAAATAGGGTCGCTGGTCCCGACCCATCCCACTCGGGTCGATGATGATGGGCGCGCCCATCTGGACCGACTCGCGCTTGCTGAGTTCCGCCTTCTTTTCCCGGGTGCTGCGGCGGAGGCTCTCGACCTTCTCTTTGAGGACGCCTTCGCGATCGTCCACTTCGGCGAGTTGGGTCTGGAGATGAACCCAGTTCTCCAGATCCTCGATCGAGATATCCATTTCAAGCCCCAGCCCCGCAAGCCGCCGGCCCAGTTCGGCCTCGTCTTCCAGGGCTTCCGACTGAATCGCCAACTGGGCTTCCAACTCCTCCAGAACCGCGGTCCCGCCCGCCAGGGAATCCTCGGTGGCGCGCAACCGCTCGGCCAGCCAGACCTGCTCCACCGATTCGCCGCCCATGTGACCCACCGCCAAAGCCGAGAGCAGAAGCGTGAGGGTTCCGATCACACAGGCGAGCACACTGAGGAAAGGAAAGAGCGAAACGGCCGTCTCATCGCGACGGCGACGACGCGCCACAGCCTAGAGCCCTTTTGCGCCGCGCCGTTCCAGCGCATCGAGAAGAGCCTCGGCCAACCGGTCCGCCCAGGGGCCCGGACCCGCGTCGCTGGGCCCATCGGGAGAACTCGACTCCAATCGCGAGACCAGGCGCCGCTGGCAGTATTCGTCCACCCGAGCCAGGTAGTCCTCTTCGGCCTTTTGAAGCGAACTGGTCGGGAACATGATCAACACACTCGTCACGAGCGCCAGCAGCGTAGTATCAAAAGCCACACCCAGCCCCGACGTCACCACCCCAATGGAATCCTTCATGACATCCAGGTCCGACGCACTGGAAACGGCTTCCGAAAACCCGCCCACCGAAGCCCCGATCCCAAGCACCGTTCCGATGAAGCCGAGGATCGGAATCGCCCAGATGAAGACGCGAAGCATGGTGTAGCCGGACTCGATGGCGTTCTCGTCGCGCTCGGCGGAAAGGCGCAACTGATCCACGGTTTCTGAAACACTGCGCCGAATCGAAAAATGTTCCAGCGCCCGGATCAAACGCGTGATCAAGAGATTCCCGGGATGCGATTCAGCCAGCCCCTGCAGGTTCTCAGTAAAGGTCGGCACCTTCTCAGGCGTAATGCGCTCGGCCAGATCACGGGGAAGCAGTCTCAGCGAGAAGACCTGGGTCTGTCGAGCCAGACGTCGGTACCGAACCACCAGGAGTACGGCGCTCCAGATGGCGAGATCGCTGATCACATACGGGACCCAGCCCCGATTGCCGAAAAGCTGTCCGAGATAGGTCTCCCCCAGCGGCCCGACCACAAGGAGGTAGAAAAGAAGGGTCAGAACCACCGCCAACGCGCCCGTCAGGCCCAGTCCGATGTCTCCGGACTCGCCCCGAACCCAGAAGTTGGAAAAGCGCCCTCCGGGACCTGTTTTTCCTTCTTGGATCGCCTTTTCCGACACGAGATACGAGCGATCGCACGCAACGCAATCCACGCTGGCGCCGACGGAGAGACCCGCGGCGAGAGGCGTATAGGCATGACAATAAGGGCAGCGCGTTTGCAAGAAGACGTCCTTCTCCAGGGTCCAAAATTGGGGTCGCCACAAGGATAGCCAAGACAAGGGTAGAGGGTCGTGGCTCAGGCAGGTAGCCTGTCCCCATGGCTTCCCGCTTTCGACGACGCAAAGATGTCCCGGCCCACACGCTCCTCGGGGTCGCCGAGGGCGCCGAAACCGAGGAACTCAACCGGGCGGCGTCCCAACTGCGAGACCATATCGTCGAGCGACAGACCCACTCGGACGAAGAGCCTTTTCGGGAAGCTCGGCAAGAAGAACTCAACCACCTCGATCGCACCCTCGCCGCCTCCTCGAACGCATCCGATGGCGGCGGGAGGCGGGGGCCCCGCCTGTCCCCCCAGATCCTGGGTGTCGCGCTACTCCTCCTGATTGCAGTGGGGGCCATTCGGTATGGGCTCAGCCACCGAAGCGCGGCGAGCATCCCGGAGGCCCCGGCCCAACTCTCGGTTCTCAGCGATCCGCAAGGCGGGTCTTTCTGGCTCCTCGATCCGAGCGACGAAAGCGTGCTCAATCGCGACGAGGCCGACGGGGAAAACTCAGAATGGCCCGGAGGCGACTACCTTCTTCGCGTCGAGCACCCGGATTGCCCGGACGAGTGGAGCCGCGAAATTACTCTTCCCGCCGGTGGATCCAAGGCCTTTGAGCCTCGCCTTTGCCAGGGCGAGGGCCAGGTCGTGATCCGTGGAAGCCAGGAAGGCGATCGAGTCCAGATCGACGGCCTGGACGTAGGCAGCACCAGTGAAACCCCTCGAACCCTGCGCGTCGGAAAGCACCGGATCCAGGTCGAAAAAGAAGGCTTTGTTCCGTTTACCGCGGAGATCTCCTTGCGACCCGATGAGCAGATCGATCTGATGGCGGCTTTAAAGCCCAAGAACGAAAAACCGGCGACCCCGGCCCCGCGTCCGCCCGCCGCCGCCGCTCCTCCTCCGCCGCCACCTCCCGCCGCTCGTCCGCCAAGCGCCGTGCCTCCCAGCCCGTCCGACCCCCCCCTGCCTCAGGCGAAGCGCGGGATCGGCGGGTCCAAGACGTGGCACGACGCCGTCAAGCACGACTTGATCTCCACCTACGACCAGAACGGCTCACGTAGCCTGGATACACGCGAAGAAGTGCTTTCGATCCCCTGCTCGGTCTGGCTCGACATCGAAACGCAGTACGAAACCGGCGGCCTCTCGGTGGACATGACCCACATGTACGGATTTGACGGCACCGACGCCCCCGCCAACACCCTGGGCGTGACGTACGGTCTGCGCGGCGAAGCCTACCAACGCATGAAGGACTGCGGGCTCAAAGGGCGACTCTGAAGATTCCACCCCCACGCGAGAAGTCCAAAGCAGACCGGAGGGCCTCCAAAAGTGCGCCCCGTTTCGTTGCTCGCGTGGGTCAGTAGCTCGCGCCGATCCGAATGCCCCAGGTCCGAGGCGGCTCGAAGGCACCCAGGATGGGACGCCCCAGCAACCCACTTCCGACGCTCTGGGTCGACCGGACGTCCTGATTCGTCAGGTTGTCGCCAAACCCTTCCACGAAGACATTCGCGTCATCGGATTCCCAGCGCATGCGGACCTGAAGCTTCCCGAACCAGGGCTGCTCATCCTCGGGCCGGTTCGCCGCCGTAAAATAGATCGACGAAGAAATCGTGTACTGGACGCGAGGACTCAGGACGCCGAGACCCGAAGGCAGTCGCCAGAGATAGTCGGCCGCCAGGGTGGCCGAGTGCTCAGGTGCCCGCACCATTTGATTCCCGGAGAAATCCACATTGGGAGTCCCATCC